>PLSZ01000398.1 GCA_003164305.1 Acetobacteraceae bacterium | reverse complement strand
AGCGCCAACACATGGGGCAAATCAAAGATGATGTAGGTCCCGCGAAAACCCAGGGCGTGGATCAGGCGGCACATGCCGCCGTAACCTCCACCAAACTCAATGATGCAGTCCGACTGGTAAAAACGGGCGCCAGTGGATCGGTGGAAACGGTATAAATGAGCCGCATGCTCGATGGTCATCGCATTGGTTGACATCATCGGAGGGAACGGCGGCGGGTGTCCGTATTGCGTATGTGCCAACGCCGGGCGCCATGTGCTCCGCCACTCCGGGGACCGCCGGAGCATCCAAAAGTCCGTGAAGGTCTCCGGACGCGCGCCATGGACCATCGTCGCCCGCACCGGCGCCCAGCGCATGAAGAACCGGGGATCATTCTCGGTGGCCAGCGTGGAGAGATCACGGCAAATCGAGCGCCAGAAGTCCGACCCCTCGCCGGTCTCATTAAGGGCCAGAAGCTCATTGGCGAGACGCTGCCCAAGCACGACCTGCTCCTCAGTCGGCGAGGTTGACCACAGGTCCATGATAGTGCTGAGACCGTCTTCGAACCGCTTCAACAATCGTCTGGCTTTCACCGCGTCTCCTTCCGCCGCGCGAATCCGTCGGCACTCAATGTTGCCAAACCTACCATGAGATTGACGTTCGTCGCGAACCCCGCGGTCCGGCATTCACGCCCTTCCCTCCCGATCGCCAATTCAGACACGGCGGCCGCGGCGAGNNATGGCTCTCGGCCCACGGTTAGACCTACGACAAAGTCAGACGCTGGTGATGACGCCCCAGCTGCGTCAGGCCATCCAGCTTCTGCAATACTCGAATATCGAAGTCACCACGTTCGTGGAGCGGGAGCTGGAGCNNCGCAATCCGCTGCTGGAACGCGACGACGCGGCGGACGCTCCGATTGGCGAACGGGCGGCGCTGGATCAGATCACTCTCCGCGCCGACACACCCACTGACTCGTCGGAAGCGGTACGTGCCGACAAACTGCCCACCGAGGCGGCCAGTCCGCTCGATAGCGTGCACGCCGAGGATTACGACCCCGGCGGACCGGCCGATGGCGGACCGTCCATGGGATCGTACGAGGGCCGCGGCGGCAACCTGTCGTTCTCCGGCGACGACCGCACGATCGAGGACATGGCGGATGAGCGGCCTCCGTTGCGCGACCATCTGGGCGAGCAATTGCGGCTGACCTTTTCCGACCCGGTCGATCGGATGATCGGCGCGCATCTGATCGCCTTGCTGTGCCCCGCCGGGCGGCTGACCGCCGATCCCGCGGCGATCGCGCGGGCGATGGCGTTGCCGCTGGAGCGGGTCGAGGCGGTGCGTCACGTGATGATGCGGTTCGATCCGGCGGGCTTGTTCGCGCGCGACCTGAAGGAGTGTCTGGCGGCGCAGCTGCTGGACAAGAACCGGCTCGATCCGGCGATGCGGGCTTTGCTGGACAATCTGGAACTGCTGGCGCGGCGCGACCTGCGCGGACTGATGAACCGCTGCGGCGTCGATGCCGAAGACCTCGCGGAGATGATCAGCGAGATCAAGGCGCTCGACCCGAAACCCGGCGCCTCGTTCGATGACGAGCCGGTCCGTTCGGTGGTGCCGGATTTGCTGATGCGGGCGGCGCCCGGCGACACCTGGATGATCGAGCTGAACCCCGACACGATGCCTCGGGTGCTGGTGAACGAGGGTTTCCACGCCCGCATCGCGCCGCGGGCGAACAAGGCGGACCGGGTGTTCATGGCCGATCAACTGGCGAGCGCGAACTGGTTGGTGCGCTCGTTGCAGCAGCGCGCGCAGACGATTCTGAAAGTCGCCGCCGAAATCATGCGATTGCAGGATGGCTTCCTCCGGCTGGGTGTGGCGCATCTACGGCCGCTGATCCTGCGCGACATCGCCACGGCGGTGGAAATGCACGAAAGCACGGTCAGCCGGGTGACCTCGAACAAGTACATCGCGACGCCACGCGGGGTTTTCGAGCTCAAATATTTTTTCACCACGTCGATCGGCGCGGTGGACGGCGGCGAGAGTCACAGCTCGGAAGCGGTGCGGCATCGCATCCGGCAACTGATCGGAGCCGAGGCGCCGACCGGAATTTTGTCGGATGATCAAATTGTTACCATCCTCCGGCGAGAAGGGGTGGACATCGCACGCCGTACGGTGGCCAAATACCGGGAGGCGATGCACATCCCGAACTCCGTGGGTCGCCGGCGGGTCAAGGCAGTACCCGCCTGAGTCCGGACCGTTTGATACCACCGGGTCGTCCGGCGGCGTCAGCGGTACGACGCTATTGGGTCGCGTATCCGGCTTGTTCGACCAGGCTGGTGACCAGGCAGGTGCCGACCGGTCCGCTCCGTTAAGGGTTTGGTAGGACAATGGCACATGCAAATCACGGTTTCCGGTAAACAGGTCGACCTTTCCGACTCGCTGCGTGAGCGCGTGTCGCATGAACTGACCGGCATCACCGGCAAGTATTTCGAGCACGCGCAGGAAGCGCGGGTCACTTTCGCGAAGTCCCGTCTGGGTTTTCTCTGCGACATCAACCTGCACGCCGGCCGCGGCCTGACCTTGCGGGGCGAGGCCGAGGGAGCCGACGCCTACAGCGCGTTCGATAAGGCGGCCGTGCATGTCGGCAAGCGGTTGCGACGCTACCGGCGGCGGGTCAACGACCACGCACGCGACGACGCGCAGCGGGCGCGCCCGGAATCGGCGCGGCAGATCATCCTGCGCGCCGAGGCGGAGGATCATGAAGAGCACGAAACGGCCGCGCACACCGCGCCCGCCGTGATCGCCGAAACCACGACCGAGATCGCCCATCTGTCGGTCAGCGAGGCGGTGATGCGGATGGAGCTCGCGGATCACCCGGTGCTGATGTTCCGCGACATGAAGTCGGGCGTTTTGAATGTCGTGTACCGTCGCCCGGACGGAAATATCGGCTGGATCGATCCGGGCGCCTGATGCCGGGCGGGAGCCAGGTGACTCCCGCTCCGCAGCTTCGTCATGTACGGGCCTGACCTGGGCATCTGTCACGGCACCGGCGCGAATTCACTGAACGCATATGTCAACAGATCCTCGGTTCAAGACCGAGGATGACGAATGGAGACGCGACCGGACGTGATGACGACCGGGGACGCGACCGGGCGTTATGTTCGGTCGATACAGGGCGAATGTCGGGGGAGAGCGCGATGCCTCCCTCGCCTCGTTCGCGGCCGGCGCCAGCCCGGCGGTCGTCCACGCTGGCGCCCAGGGTCAAACAATCAGCCCGGTGCTGCTTTGCTCGGCGAGCGTGGTGAGATCCGTGCTTCCGCCTGATTGGTTACTTCCCTGCATGCTGATCAGGTACTGATCGGTCAGATTGTTGACGTAGGTCGGGTCCTGAAACTTCGCGTAATCGAGACGGGAGTTGATCGCGCTTTCCTGTGCCGCCTGTGACTGAAACACGACGTCGGCCGGGATGCCCAGAGCGCCGGTGATGACATAGAAATTGCTGGGATTGCTTAGCACGTCGCTGAAGGACTTGATCGAACTCGCCTGGCTGAGGAAGGCGAGCGCGTTGGACAGCCCAGGCGTGGACTGATCGAGCGACTGGCGCCACATCACCTCGGCGTAACCATTGGTGAGCGTGGACAGGATCTTGGGATTCTTTAGCTCGGCGAGACCATTCTTGAAGAAGTTATAGGTTGTCACGGTGGCCAGCAGCGTGCTGTCGCCGAGTTGATTCGCCACCGAACTCTGGTTCGTCGGGTCGGACATGAAGGCTTTCTGGACCAGTCCGGTCTCACCGATGTAACTGGAAAGTCCGCTTGCCGTCAGCAGAACCTGCTGCACGTTCGGGTTGCCCAGAGCGCTTTGGATGCTGGTCGCGTTATTCACCGCGTTGGTGAACGCGGTGATGGCCTGTTGGACCGCGGGTTGCTTTGCTTCGACCGCGACATCGGCGGTTTCGTTCTTCTGCACGAGCTTGAGATCGAGCAGTGGATCGCCGGTCGATGTGAAGGTGGACGCGGGCGCCGGATTATAGAGTGCGTTGAGGATCGCGGCGGATTCGTTCGTGGTTCCGCCGGGAGAGAAGAGCAGGCCGTAGTTGACGCCGCTGATGATGCCGCCCATGTCCGCCGCGTCCGTGCCGCTGTCAGTTGAGCCGGGATTGATAGGCCGGACAGATGAAGATTCCGTTAACGGGGGCGGGATTGACCAGGCGGCGAACCGGGAGCGTCACGGCCACTTCACCTCGGGGGGCAGACTCATCAGGATCGCCTCGACATTGCCGCCGGTCTTCAGGCCGAACAGAGTGCCTCGGTCGCGGATCAGGTTAAACTCGACGTAAGGGGCGCCGAGCTTAGCTCCGCCAGCCCGACGACACCCGATTCTCGTGTAGGGCAGTGCGCCTGTTCAGGGCAGCAAAAGGATAAATCCCGTGGGGGATTTCTCTTCCATAACGAGCAGCAAAACCACGCATCAATCTGGCGATCCGCGCACCGGTTAGTCCAGCGTGAGTATCGGCCAGGACGTCCGCCGCATGCGCGACGAACATGACCGGCAAGTCCTCTTCGAACATCTCAAACGCCATCTGGGAAAGCTCGTGACAATCTCAACCCTTCCACGCTTGTATTCGAGCGATCGTTGGTTCGCCAGTGTGCTCTAAACAGAAACTACTTCCTC
>PLSZ01000518.1 GCA_003164305.1 Acetobacteraceae bacterium | reverse complement strand
TAGTTGACGCCGCCGTAGAACCCGATATGCGGGCCCCAATAGCCGGCATGGAACATATAGACGCCGCCGACGAAACCCCAGTAGCCGGGCGTCCAGAGCACGCCCACCCGCGGCGGTGCCACCCAGGTGCCCGGGATCCAGTAATAACCTCCCGTCGAATAAGCCCAGTAGCCGGGCGTCCACAGCCATCCATCCTCGGGGCAGGGCGGCTGATCGTAGTCCGGGAGCGGAGGCGGCGCCTCGGTGGCCTGCACCTCGACCTCGACGGGGGCCGCGTCGGGCGGCGGCGGCGCGTAGACGCGCGGGGGCGGGGGCGGAGGCGGCGGTGGCGGACCTGGCACGCGCACCGTGGCGACGCAGCCCGCCAGCAAACTCCCTGCGGCCAACGAACACAACAGTGATTTTTGATATGGTGTCGACATGTTCCTGCCTTTGCTTGGTTATCTATACGGCTGCAGCGTAGTGAAGGGACGCCGCTTTGAACTCATATAACGTCACAGGTCGAACGACAGATAGTTCCGTGAAGCAAATGTAACCCGAAAACGCGGCCGCGCTGTCGTCGCGGAGCGACAGCCCGGAAGCATTCAAATTCGTGCCCTCGCCGTGCTACTCGTCAACGGGCCGATTCACGGTTTCAGGGAGGAACAGAAACCCGACCACCACGGTGATCCCGGCGACCACGATCGGATACCAAAGACCATAGTAGATATCGCCCGTGGCGGCGACCATCGCGAAGGCCGTCGTCGGCAGAAATCCGCCGAACCAGCCGTTGCCGATGTGATACGGCAACGACATCGCGGAGTAGCGGATGCGGGTCGGGAACAATTCCACCAGCGCGGCGGCGACCGGGCCGTAGACCGCCGTCACCAGGATCACCAGGAAGGTCAGGATCAGCACCAGCTTGAACGGCTGCGGGCGAAAGATATCCCAGGCGTGGGCCATCTTAACGACCGACGGGTTGGACGCCGCCGGATAGCCGACGGCGGTCAACGTGTCGGCCACGTCCTTGGCGAACGTCGGCGACTTCGCGCTGATCGTCTTGTCGCCGATCTTCACCGTCGCGTCGGTGCCGGGCGCGGCGCTCTCCTGCGAATAGACCACCGACGCGCGCGACAAAGCACCCTTGGCGACGTCGCAGCCGGTGGTGAACTTCGCGGTGCCGACCGGGTTGAACTGGAAGGAGCACTCGGACGGGTCGGCGACCACGACGACCTTCACCGTCTCATTGGCGTTCGTCAGCGCCGGATTGGCGATTTCCGCCATCCACTGGAACACGGTGAAATAGGTAACGGCGGCGACCAGGCAGCCGCCGAGGATGATCGGCTTGCGGCCGATCTTATCGGACAGCCAGCCGAACAGGATGAAGCCGCCGCAGCCGATGGCCAGCGACCAGGCGACCAGAAGGTTGCCGGTGAAACCATCGACCTTCAGCACCGCGGTCAGGAAGAACAGCGCGTAGAACNNATCTTGTCCGACAGCCAGCCGAAGATCACGAAGCCGGGCGTGCCGAGCGCCAGCGCCACCACGATCATGATCTGCGCGGTCACCGCCGGCACCTTGATGGTCTGGGTCAGGAAGAACAGCGCGTAGAACTGCCCGGAATACCAGACCACCGCCTGACCCATCACCATGCCAAGTAACGCCAGAATCGCCCATTTGGCGTTCCTCCATTGGCCGAAGGCTTCGCTGAGTGGTGCCTTGGAATGAGTGCCTTCCGCTTTCATCTTCAGGAACGCCGGGCTTTCCGCCAGTTGCATCCGGATCCACACCGACACCGCCAGCAGGAAGATGGAAACCAGGAAGGGAATGCGCCAGCCTGAGATCGCCATGGTCGATGTCGGCGCGCCGGCGAAGTCGGCGGCGGTCATCGAGCCCTGGGTTAACAGGATGACCAGCAGCGACAGGAACAGGCCCAAAGTCGCGGTGGTCTGAATCCAACTGGTGTAGAACCCGCGACGGCCATGCGGCGCGTGCTCGGCGACATAGGTCGCGGCGCCGCCATACTCGCCGCCAAGTGCCAGGCCCTGCAGCATGCGCAGCGCGATCAGGATGACCGGCGCGGTGAAGCCGATCTGGTCCGAGGTCGGCAGCACGCCGACGATGAAGGTGGACGAACCCATGATCGCGATGGTGACGAGGAAGGTATATTTGCGGCCGACCAGATCGCCGAGGCGGCCGAACACCAGCGCGCCGAAGGGCCGCACCAGGAAGCCGGCGGCGAAGGCCAGCAGGGCGAAGATGTTGCGCGTTCCTTCGGGGAACTGACTGAAGAACTTGGCGCCGATGATGGCGGCGAGCGAACCGTAAAGATAGAAATCATACCACTCGAAAACCGTCCCCAGGGAGGACGCGAGGATGACCTTCTTCTCCTCGGCCGACATTGGCCGTGTCGGCTCGTGCAGTGATATTGTTCCGCTCATGGTCGCGTTTACCTTCCCGTTTACACCCGTTGTGACCTGTTTTGGCCTCTTCCCTTTGACCTGATTCGGCCGGTTAAGTGATTCGGCCGCCGGTAACCGATCTCCATAGCATTATGAGAATCCGTTGCAAATCCACCTGATCCGCTCAATCGCGGAGCGATCGGGATGCGACCGCTCCCCGCGCGGCCACGATGGCCGTTGCGCTTTCGCTCCGGCGCGTGCCGGCGAGGCACCGCGGAATGCCGTCATCGCATGCGATTCTTGGATCGATACCGGAATAAGAGATCGCCGCGGGTTGGTCCCCGTCGAGCGGCGGAGCGGCTGCCCTGAGTTGAGGAAAGTCGCGCGCTACCGCCCGCCATCCACCGGCAGGATCTGCCCGTTCACGAAACCCGCCAGGTCGGAGGCGAAGAAAACCACGGCGTTGGCGATGTCCTCGGCCGAGCCCAGACGCTTCATCGCGATGCGATCGACCAGCGCGCGTTGGCCGTCTGGGCCGTAACTGTCCCACTGCCGCTCGGTCGCTTCGTTGGTGCGGATGAAACCGGGCGCCACCGAATTCACGGTGATGCCGAACGGCCCCAGTTCGTGCGCGAGTTGGCGGGTCAGACCAACGACGGCGTGCTTGGCGGAACAATATGCCTGAATTCCGGTCAGCGACGCCTGCAACCCGGCGCCAGAGCTGATGTTGACGATGCGACCCGAGCCGGCCTGTTTCATGGCGGGCGCGGCGGCCCGGCACAAAGCGAAGGCCGCGTTGACACCGATGTCGAAGATGACGTCCCAGTCGGCGTCCGGCACCCCCTCGATCGGGCGGTTGGTCTGGCCCGCGACGCCGCCGGCGTTGTTGACCAGCACGTCGATCGCGCCGCCGGTCTCGCGCTCGATGCCGGCGACCCAGTCCGCCGCCGCCGCGCGGTCGCGCAGATCGACGACAGCGGTCGAAATACCGCCGGCCGCCGAGGTCTCCATCAGGGGCAGCGCGTTGATGTCGGTGGCGAACACGTGCCCGCCGAGAGCGGCGAACCGGCGGGCGATGGCCCGGCCGAAGCCATGACCCGCGCCGGTGACCGCGATGGTTTTACCGTCGAACCGGATTTGCATTGGTCGTGCTCCATGACCGGGGATGGGACGGCCATCGTGCCTGTTGCTTCGCCGGAGGAACAGGGGCGCGGTCGGGTCCGATCCCCGACGGCGAACCGGATACCCTCGCGATCACGGATCGCTGTTGTTTCTTGCGCGGAATGGATGTCGGCGGGACCGGTCGCGCGCCGGGCGTCCCGATCGTTATCGGGTGATCAGCGCGTCGCAGTCGCGCCGGCCCGCCATAAGGCAATCCTCGAGTTGACTTTTCTTGTGCAGCGTCTTGGTCAGGATCAATCCGCCGATCAACAGCAACAGCACCACGACGATCGCCGCGAGACCGGCGGTGCGGCGATCCGCGTCCTCGCGGTCACGGGCTGGATCGGGCGGCGAGAAAGGCTCAGGCATGCTGCTCTCAGACTGAATTTGGGCGCGTGCGCATGGACGAAATACACCGCTGGCGCGGTGGGGCGGAAACGCCCGCGCGGGCCGCATGGTTGCATGTCCCGCCTGCCCGCGTCCATAAGCCGGGAATGTCGAGGGAGGCGGTCACCCATCTGAGCGGAGCATGCCCGCGATTCGCGGCGCTGATCCATCGCGTCGGGCCGCCCGGCCTGCGGGTGGAACGTGGCCGGGGGTTGTACGAGGCACTGGTCCGCGCGATCGCCCATCAACAACTCCACGGCAAAGCCGCTGAAGCGATCCTGGGCCGCTTCGTCGCGTTGTATCCAGGCGAAATTTTCCCGGCGCCGGAGCAGGTGCTCGAAACCCGGGACGAGGTGTTGCGCGGCTGCGGATTCTCGGCGGCGAAGCTGGCGGCGATCCGGGACATTTGCGCGAAAACAGTGGATGGAACGGTGCCGACGCGGCGGCAGGCGATCCGGCTGAGCGATGACGCGCTGATCGAACGCCTGACCACGATCCGCGGCGTGGGCCGGTGGACCGTGGAGATGCTGCTGATCTTCACGCTGGGGCGACCGGATGTGCTGCCGGTTGACGACTTTGGCGTGCGCGAGGGCTACCGGGTTTTGTACGAACTGGAGACGCAGCCGAAGCCTCGCGCGCTGGCGGAACTGGCGTTGCCATGGGCGCCCCATCGCTCGATGGCGACGTGGTATTTGTATCGCGCGGTGGAAGAAGCGCGACGCCAGGCGCCGGTGAGCCGGGCGTAGGCCGGGATTTCGCGTCGGACCCCACCGACGCGCGCCCCATCGGTATCAGGATTAAGCCACCGGGGGGGCGCAAAACTTTCCCGCGAACGGCATCCTCGGGTTCGACCCGAGGATCGGCCGGCCCAGACGCCTTGTCCGACTTTTGAATTCCTCGGCGCGTCGAGAGATCCTCGGGTCAAGCCCGAGGATGACGACGAAAGACCCGAGGATGACGACGAAAGGCCCGNNGACGACGAAAGGCCCGAGGATGACGGGAAGGGGCGGACATTTTCCTCCCCGATGGTTCCTCCCCGGTGGCTTACCCTGACGCCTATGGGGCAACGCCCCTGACGGGTTCGAAGAGCCTGCCCCGGTCTCGACCCGGGGGCGGAGCCCTCGCCTTCCCTCGGTTGCCCGAGCCATGCGTTCACGATACTACGCGGCCAACAGGACGAGCGCCGATCCCCGGCGCCGGAGGAACCGCCCGAATGACCTCTCGTACCACGCGCCGCGCTGTTTTGCTCGGGGCCGCCGTCGCGCCCGCCATCATTGGCACCGCTCGGGCCGCGCCGATGAAAATGCGGCTGTCGTCCTCCCAGGCGAACGATCCAAAATACGCCAACGGACGGGTGTATTACGATAACCTGATCAAACAGTTGAAGGCCGCCGGACTGGACGGGCAGATCGACGTGCAGTTCTTTCCCGACAATCAGCTCGGACAGGAAATCGACGTCATCAATTCGGTCAAGCTCGGCGTCATCGACATGATGGTGTCGGGAACATCGATCTCTGCCAATCTCGTACCATTGGTCGGGGTCTACGACCTTGGCTACATGTTCAAGAGTTTCCCGCAACAAACCAAGGCGTTCGACACCGGAGCGGCGAAGCCGATCGAGGACGCGTTGTTGAAAAACGCCAATATCCGCATCGCCGGATGGGCGTATAATTTCGGCGCGCGCAGCGTGTTGGCGAAAAAGCCGGTCCGTACACCCGAAGATTTGTCCGGCATGAAAATTCGCACGCTGCCGAATCCCGTCATCACGGAATGCCTCCGGCTGATGGGCGCGGCGGCCACACCCCTGGCGTTCGGTGAAATTTACACCGCGTTGCAAGCCGGCGTGCTGGATGGGCTGGAGCACGATCCACCGACGATCCTGGCCAGCAAGTTCTATGAGACGGTGAAGAACTATAGTCTGACGCAGCACAATTTCTCGCCCCTCGCGACCTATTTCAGCGACGCGACCTTCAAGCGGATGGACCCGAAACTGCGCGACGGGTTCCTGGACGCGGCGGGGAAAGCCTCGGTCGATACGCGCGCGCACGGGCTGGCGGTAGAGCAGGACGCGCTGGACGTGCTGAAAGGTAAAGGCGTCACCGTGTTCGACTGCGACCGGGAAGCCTTCCGCAAGCGCGTGGCGCCGCAGACCGAGGCCTTCCTGACAGCGCATCCGGACGCGAAGCCCGTGGTGGACATCATCCAGGCGACACCGGCGTGACGCGGGCGACCCGTCGTAACGATTGACATTCGGTCACTGTCTCGAACCGGACGATGACGGATTACCCAAGGGCAACGTGACCCGATGATCGATCGTATTCTGATCCTGCCGCTGCTGCGCCTCGTCGAAGCGGTGGCGGCGCTGCTGCTGGCCGCCGATCTTCTGGTCGTTTCGTACTCGGTGCTATGCCGTTACGTGTTCAACGCGCCGCTCGAGTGGGCCGACGACGTGGCGCGCGGATTGATGGTTGCGCTCAGCTTCTTCGGCGCCGCCGCGGCATTGGCGCACAGCGAGAACGTCGGCATCGCGTTCTTCGTCGATCACATGCCGGCGGCGCCGCGGCGAATTTGCGCGGCGGTCTCGGCGTTGCTGGTGCTGATCACCGCTGCGGCGGTCTCGGTGGACGCGCTGACGCTCGGCGTGCTGACCACCGGCCAGACCACCGGTTCCGGCCTGCCGCTGGAGTGGACCTTCTATCCGATGGGCGCGGGCAGCGTGTGCATGGCGGTGTTCGCGCTCGACCAGGCGCGCCGGCATCGGCTGGCGGAAATCGCGATCGCGCTGTTGGTCACCGGCGGCCTGACAGGGGCGATCTACGCGTGGGGCGTGCTGTCGCCTGACACCTTGCCGGGCGGCGGGCCGCTGATGTTGGCGGGGTTCGTGATCTGCCTCGTCGGCGGCATGCCGATCGGCTTCGCGCTCGCGCTGTCGGCGCTGATCTTCATCTGGGTCGAGGGCACGCTGCCCGGGGTGATTTTCGCCCAGCAGATGGCGCGCGGAATCGATAATTTCGTGCTGCTGGCGATCCCGTTTTTCATCCTCGTCGGCTACCTGATGGAGGCGAACGGGATGTCGGTTCGCCTGATCGAGTTGCTGGAGCGTTTGGTCGGTCGCATGCGCGGCGGGCTGAACGTGGTCATGGTGCTGTCGATGGTCATTTTCTCGGGCATCTCCGGCTCCAAAATGGCCGATGTCGCGGCGGTCGGGTCGGTGCTGATCCCGGCGGCGCGGCGGTCCGGGCAGAATCCGGGGGGCGCGGTGGCGTTGCTGGCGGCGTCGGCGGTGATGGCCGAGGCGATCCCGCCCTGTATCAACCTGATTATCCTCGGGTTCGTCGCCAACATTTCAATCGGCGGCCTGTTCATGGCCGGACTGCTGCCGGCGGCGCTGATGGCGCTGGTGCTGATCGCGGTGGCGATCCTGTTCGGCCGTCCCGCCGCGGCCGAGGCATCCGATCCCGCGGCGCGCACGCCGATCGGCAAATTATGGGGCGGCGCGACGGTCACCCTGGGATTGATCGTCATCATTTTTGGAGGGTTCAAGTCGGGCTTCGCGACGGCGACCGAAATCTCCGCTTTCGCCGCGGTGTATGCTCTGGTGGTCGGCGGCGTGGTATTCCGCGAACTGGGACCGCGCGCCGCGATGCGCAGCTTCGTGCAGGCGGCCAACCGGTCCGGCCTGGTGCTGTTCATCGTGGCGGCCGCGCAGGCGCTGGCGTTCGTACTGACTTTGCAACAAATCCCGCACGCGCTGGCGGAGTTCATGATCGGCCTGTCGCAACATGGCGGCATCGTGCTGTTCCTGGTGCTGTCGATCGTCATCCTGATCGTGATGGGCTCGGTGCTGGAGGGAGCGGCGGCGCTGATCATCTTCGGCCCGCTGCTGGTGCCGGTCGCCGCGCAACTGGGGATCGCGCCGTTGCATTACGGCGTGGTGCTGGTGGTCGCGATGGGGATCGGACTGTTCGCGCCGCCGCTGGGACTCGGATTATACGGCGCGTGCCTGATCGGCGGCGTGCCGATCGAGGTCACGGTCAAGCCGATGTTCGCCTATCTCGGGCTGTTGTTCTTATGTTTGCTGGCGATCGCGTTCGTGCCGGGAGTCACGCTGTGGCTGCCACATCTGGCGGGCTATCGATAATCACCGCCCGCCGCGGGGAATTCCGGCGCGTTTATTTGCCCGAACGCAAAACGAAAAAACGCGATGACCGGCGGGCGCCCGCGCGCCAGAGGGGCCTGTGCGACGGGATCGAAAAGCGCCCATACTTCATCAATCGTGAACCTGAAATTTAACGGCGCCGCCATAAAAAATTCCCCGGTCTTCAAGGAGCCGTGAGCATGCAAAATCCCCTCAGGGCCATCGATCGCTGGGCATCGCAAAGCGGCGACCGCTCGGCGCTGATGCTTTGGCTCGTGGTGATCGCGTTGGCGCTGTTCGTGGTGATCGCGGTGGCGGGGCTTATTTGGTACACCGCGCCGGCGCCAACGCCCGCGCCGTCACGCTGAGTTTTAAAGCGGCAGGATCGGCAGCCGGATTAAACTCGGCCGGCCCGCGTCGATGTAAACCGTGTTGCGCGCGATGCGCTTGCGGCGGGCCATGCCGTCCGGCTCCCCCGTGTTCGGGTTCACGTCGAATTTCGGAAAATTCGAGGACGAGATATCGAGCCTGATGCGATGGCCAGGCTGAAACAGGTTCGCGGTCGGAAACAATGTGATGGTGATCCGCGTCATCTCTCCCGGCCGCCGGGTTCTTGGCCGGGACGGATCCTCAGCGTAGCGCAGGCGGATGATACCGTCGGTCAAATTCATCGTGTAGCCCTTCGGATAGTCGGCCGAACGCGGGTAGACGTCGATCAGCTTCGCGGTGAAATCGGTGTCGGGACCATCGGTTTCGACCCAAAGCTCGGCCTCGATGGGGCCGGCGATCTGGACGGGCTCGCGCAGCGGCGCGGTCTGGAACGCGAGCACATCGGACCGGGACGACAACGGCAGGTACGGCGGCGCGCAGCCGAAGAAGGCGGGGGATTCGACCTGATCGAACGCGCCGGCGCTGGCGATGGGTTCCAGGCTGCTGAACGCGCCGCCAATGGTCGGCACGGGATGCGCGGGATCGAAATCGTACGACAACGGTTGGACGCCGGCGCCCGGCCGGTCTCGCTTCAGCGTGCCGTCTTCATGCAGGTGGAACGGCGTTATCTCGGCGCCCGGCGGCGGCCAGTCCTCGGCCTCGATCCAGCGGCCGCCGTGATCCAGGTGACCGTCCGCCGTGCGGCGTCCGCTGCCGCCGCCCATCACGAAAATCCGGACATTCGGTTCGGCGAGCGGCGCGCCCTTGATCACGTGATCGAAAAACCGCAGCCGGAACGCGCGCCAGTCGCCGGCCCAATGATCCAGCGGCGCTGTCTGCCCGAACGACACGTCGCCGAACACGGAATCGCTGCGGTCGCCATGCGTCCAAGGGCCCAGGATCAGGCGCTGTTTGCCCTTTCCCGCGTGTTTCAACCCGAGATAGTTCGCTGTCGCCGTCAGTGTGTATGGATCCCACCACGACGACATATGCACGCAAGCCGCTGGGCTGTACGTCTCATAATATCCTTCCATCCAGATGCCGAGTTGCTTCCAGAAACCGTCGAACGCGCCATGCGTCCATTGATCGAACAGGTACGCCTCGTAATCGGGATGATGCCGCAGCGGAGAGTGGCCCGGCTTCCACGGCAGGCGGGTGAACCAGTCGCGAATATCCTCGGACGCGAGGGCGGCTTTCAGCACCGGGTCGGCTTCCGCCTCGGGAGACACCAATGCGTTGCGGAAGGCCCAGGATGCCTGCTTCATCTCAAAGGCGCCGGACTGGCGGATGCCGGATTTCCAGGCGTTCGAAAACCCGCCGCAATCCAGCACCTGCGCGACCAGTCCGAGCGGGTTGAGGCAGCCGAGAGCGCCTTGCGTGTGGGCGCCGTAGGACAGGCCCATGGTGCAGATCCGGCCGTCGCACCAGGGTTGTTGAAGCAGCCAGGCGCAGGCGTCGAAGCCGTCCTCGCCATCCGACAGGTATTTGACGAAGGTGCCTTCCGAGCCGTAGCGGCCGCGGGTGTCCTGATAGACGACCGCATAGCCGTGCGCGGTGAAATACGCCGCGATTTCCGCGCGTGAGGCGGCCGTTCGGTTGGCCGCCGTGATCTCACTGCGGCTGGTTTCCTGACGGCCGTACGGCGTGCGTTCCATGATCGCCGGGAATGGACCGGCGCCGTCCGGCAGGTAGACGTCCGTGGCGAGGCGGATGCCGTCGCGCATCGCCACCATGTGGGTTTCGGCGGTCATGGCGTGCCCGCGCGTAGCCGCGTTTGGGCGAAATCGGCGAAAAAGGTCGCCAGCGCCGCGACAGTGGCCTCGATCATCGCCTCCCCGGCCGCGACGGTGGACGCGGCGGGATCGCCGACGTAACCGACGTCGCCGGCGGCGAAGATCGGCGCGAAATATCCTCCGGCGGCGCGGATCGGATCGGGGGCGTTGCCGGCGGCGTAAGAAGGTCCCGCGCGCGGCGGCAGGTTGGCGATTTTGGCGGCGATCCGTTCCGCTTCCGCCGGACGCAGCGCGAGTTGCAGCGACGTCTCGTAAGCGCAGGCATGGGCCACGCCGCGGGTGGCGCCTGGCAACACCTCCAGCCACTGTTTCTGGCCGGGAGACATGTAGTTGACGTAAGCGACCTCGATGCCGCGGCTGGCCAGCGCGGTGCAGGTCGAGGTCAACGGCCCCTGATTGCCGCCATGTCCGTTGACGATCAGCATGCGTTTGAAGCCGGTGCGGTGCAGGCTTTCGATCACGTCGGTGATCAGGCCGTTGAAGGTTTCCAGCGACAAAGTGATCGTGCCGGGCCACGCGCGGTGGTGCGGTGAGAAGCCGAACGATGGCGACGGCAACACCAGCACATGCGGCGAGGCGCAGCGCGCGGCGGCCTTCAGCGCGATCTGGTAAGCGGACAGGCAATCGGTATCGACGGGCAGATGATCCGCGTGTTGCTCGACGGCGCCGACGGTCAGCACGGGCACGGCTCCGGCGTCGCGGGCGGAGGCGATCTCGGCGCGGGTCAGCGTGCCCCATTCGTTGGTGCGCCGCCATGTGTCGGTCATCGCCGCCCTCCCCTGTTTTAAGACGCGACACTTTGCCACCGGGCGACGCGGTGGGATAGGTTGCGCCGATGGATATGCAACGCGAGATCAGGGCCTCGGTCTGCCCGCACGATTGTCCCTCCACCTGCGCTTTGTCGGTGGAAGTGTTGGATGGTTCCCGCATCGGCGCGGTGCGCGGCGCCGAGGACAACAGCTACACCGCCGGGGTGATCTGCGCCAAGGTCAGCCGTTACGCGGAGCGCATTCATCATCCGGATCGGCTGACCCGGCCGCTGCTGCGGACGGGACCGAAAGGTTCAACCCAGTTCAAGGAAATTTCGTGGGACGAGGCGTTGGACCGGATCGCCGGCGCGTTCGCCGAAGCCACCGCGACATACGGCGCCGAGGCGGTGTGGCCGTTCTTCTTCGCCGGCACGATGGGGCTGGTGCAGCGCGACGGGATCAACCGGTTGCGCAACGTGATGAAGTATTCGCGGCAGAAGATGACGATCTGCACGACGTTGCCGGAAATCGGCTGGCAGGCCGGCGTCGGGCAAAGCCGCGGCCTCGATCCGCGGGAAATGGCGAAGTCCGATCTGATCGTGATGTGGGGCGGCAATCCGGTTTCCACTCAGGTCAACGTCATGACGCATGTGTCGCGGGCGCGGAAGGAACGCGGCGCGAAATTCGTCGTGATCGATCCGTATCGAACCCCGACCGCGGCGGTCGCCGATCTGCATCTGGCGCCCAGACCGGGAACCGATGGCGCGCTGGCGTGCGCCGTGATGCATATCGCGTTTCGGGACGGCTATGCGGACCAGGATTATCTGACGCGGTTCACCGATTTCCCGACGGATTTGCGGCAGCATTTGTCGTCGCGCTCGCCGGAATGGGCGGCGGCGATCACCGGGCTTTCCGTCGCGGACATCGAGGATTTCGGCAAACTTTACTGCACTACGCAACGCAGCTTCATCCGCGCCGGGTACGGGTTCGCGCGCAGCCGCAACGGGGTCGCGAACATGCACGCGGTGACCTGCCTGCCCGCGATAACCGGCGCCTGGCAGCATGAAGGCGGCGGCGCGCTGTGGTCCAACCGCGGCATGTACAACTGGAACAAAACGCTGATCGAGGGGCTGGACGCGGTCGATCCCTCGATCCGTGTGCTGGACATGAGCCGGGTCGGCAGCGTGCTGACCGGCGATCGCGGCGAACTGCGCGATGGACCTCAGGTCCACGCGATGCTGATCCAGAACCAGAATCCGCTGACGGTGTGCCCGGATTCCAACCGCGTGCGGCGCGGCTTCGGGCGCGACGATCTGTTCGTCGCGACGCACGAGCAGTTCATGACGGAGACGGCGCGTTGGTCCGATGTCGTGCTGCCGGCGACGATGTTCATGGAACACGACGACCTGTATCAGGCCGGCGGCCACAGCCACATTCAGATCGGTCCCAAACTGATCGAACCGCCGGGCGAATGCCGCTCGAACCATGAAGTGGTGCAGGCGCTGGCGCGGCGGCTGGGCGCGAAACACCCTGGGTTCGAGATGACGGCGATGGAACTCGTCGATGCCACGCTGAAAGCATCCGGCTGGCCGGACGCGGAAACGGTATTGCGCGAGCGCTGGATCGATGTGATGCCGTCATTCGAGGACTCGCATTATCTGCGCGGCTTTCCGCAACCCGACAAACGGTTTCATTTCGCTCCCAACTGGGCTCGGTTCGGNNCGGCCGTTTCGCCTGGTGACGGCGCCGGCGCGGAGTTTTCTGAATACCAGCTTCTCCGAAATGAAATCCGGCCAGAAGCGCGAAGGCCGGCCAACCGTGAAGCTTCATCCGGAGGACGCGCGCGCCTTGGGCATCGGCGATGGCGATAAAGTACGCCTTGGCAACAATCGGGGCGAGGTCGTGCTGCACGCGACGATCGCCACCGGCCAGTTGCCGGGCGTTCTGGTGTCCGAGAGTGTCTGGCCGTCCGAATACTTCGAAGGCGGTATCGGCATCAACGCGTTGACCAGCGACGATCCTGGGCCGCCCGCCGGGGGCGCGGTGTTTCACGATACGGCGGTGTGGTTGCGGGCGGAGGCGGTGGCCGCCGAATAGAACGCGGACTCACGTTCCCGTCGTAAACCCGTATTCGCCGCCATGCGTCTGACCGAATCGGACGATGTGCGCGTCGTGGGTGATTAGCGGACAGCCACGCTCGATCGCGGTCGCGATCAGCAGCCGGTCGGCCGGGTCGCGATGTTCGAGGTCATGCAGCCGGTATGAGCCAATGGCCGCGTGATGGGTCAGCGGAATGATCTTGACCCCCGGTTTATTGGTAAAACGTTCGATCCAGTCTTCCGGCGGAAGGTCCAGAATGAGACGGCCGGCGTGGACCAGTTGCACGATCTCCCAGGCGGTGACCGCGCTGATCAGAATGGTGCCACCATTCCGCCAAACGTCATCGATCAGGGTACGCGTGGAACGGCGCAGCCGCCGATCGCCGCTGTCCAGCCACAGCGCGATATGCGTGTCGAGCAGGGCCTCATTCATCGATGCTCGAGTTCTCGGCCAGTCTCCGCGTCGGTCGGGTCGGTGAATGTTGGCGCGGTCAGATCCACCCCTTCAGGGACGATCACCGAGCCGCGATTAACGCCAAACAGTGAACCCTTCCGGCTCCTCCTGGTCCCGCAGGCGGCGCATAGCGAGAGCGACGGCTTCGGTCTTGTTCCCGGCGGTGAACTTGTTGGCCATCGCCTCGATGAGGGCGACGACGTCGGGGCGGTTGATGGTGACGACAGTAGGCATGGGACTGTCCGATCATTAAGGGTATAATGATAGCGTGGCGGTCGGCGGAATTCAAGGAGTTTCCATCCCGAATCGAACCAATTTTCCGGGAATTCGCGATGACGAGGAAACGGATGATAGCGCGCGTCGTCATGGGTTTCCGGATGCCACGAACTCACCTGCCGGCGCCGCCTGACGAGTTACCTAAAGGTTCAGTACTTGTCGCGCTGGATCCACAGACGGACTTGCCGAGGGATGGAGCATCGTGGCGGTAGAATCGGTGCATCAGGCCGAGAGACCTACCCATCCCGCCCCACCTCCGGCACCTTCGCCCACACCCAAACGAAATTCGCCACGAGCAGCGCGCCGGTCACCGCGAACACCCAGTTGATGCCCACCGTCGCGGCGATCGCTCCGCCCGTTACCGGCCCCGCCGTGTTGCCAATAAAATACGCTGACGAAATGACCCCGTACGCCATCCCGCGTTGCGCCGGATCCGTCAGCCGCCCCACCATCGCGTTCGACACCGGCAGCACCGCGCCCACGAACAACCCCAGGCCGAAGCGCTCCAGCACGAAAGCCCAGTACCCGAGAGGCAGCGCCATCGGCAGGGTAAACAACGCCGCGCCGAACAGGCAGATCAGCAACGTCCGCCGGTAGCCGATGCGATCGCTGCGGCGGCCGAGAAACGGCACCGCCAGCACGCCCGCCAGCCCGGTGGCGGAGAACGCCAGCCCGCCCAGGGTCGCGATGTCCGGCCGATCGCCCAACATTTCACGCACGTAAAGCGTGACGACCGGCAGCACCGCCTGGGTCGCGAACTGGCCCATCATCATGACCATGATCACCGCCATCAGCCCGCCCGAACTCACGACCATGCGAAACCCGGAGATCAGCGACGGTTTCGCCTTGCTCACGTCCGGCGGCGTGAACCGCTCCGGCACGCAGAACAACGTCACCAGGAAGCCCCCGAAACAAATCACGCCGGCGAAGTAAAAGGGCAGGCGGTAGCTGCCGGTCAGGTCCGCCAGGGCGCCGCCGACCAACGGACCGACCAATGAGCCCACCAACTGGCCGGTGCTCATCCAGCCGAGGGAATAGCCCATCTGGCGCTCCGGCACAGAACTCGCAACCATGACGACGGACGCCGAACTGAACCCGGCCAGCGCGCCCATTCCCGCTCGCAAGCCAAGCATTTGCCATGGGCCCTGGACGATGCCCATCAGGAACGTGAAGATCGCGATGCCCAATGTCGAGCGCAGCACCATCAGTTTCCGCCCATAGCGGTCCGCCAGCCCGCCCCACAACGGCGAGGTGAAGATCGCCACGCAGGAGGTTGCCGAGGCCAACACGCCCGCCCACATGTTGATCGCCGCCGGCGATACGACGCCCAGTTCCGGCAGGTACAGCGGCATGATCGGGCCGACGATGCTGAAGGCGACGCTCATGATAAACTGCACCGCGACCATGCTCCACAGGGTCACCCGCCAGCGCGGTGGATCGTCCAGGGCGTCTCTGGCGGCTGGCGGCGCGGAATCGTTCATCGGCGGCAGTGTTGGCGCCCGCGCGGAGCGTGTCAAAACGACACGACCGGTGCGTGTCCGAACGAGACGCGCGGCGGGACGGAACCCTCGTGCGGCGCACGGATGAAAGAGCCCTCGTGCGGCGCACGGATGAAAGAGCCCTCGTGCGGCGCACGGGTGAAAGAGCCCTCGTGCGGCGCACGGGTGAAAATCTCGTGCGGTGCGCGGTTTATCACAAGGCGGCGGGCGCGCGTCGAGGTGAGGCGCGAAAAAGCGCCGAAGGAATCGGGACAGAAGTTGATAGGCGAGCGTGCCAAAAACCTTGGCGTCACCGAACGAACGGCTTTGCCTCGGACGTCCCGGCGCGCTATGGATCGCAAGCGAACACGAGGGTTCTGAATGGAAGACGATCCCCAACAGCAGGTCGAGAGTCTGCTGCCCTATGAGCGCTGGATCGCCAACGCGCTGCGCCACGTCGTGGTGCAGGCGATCGAGCACGTCGCGAAACATGGTCTGCCCGGCGGACACCATTTCTACATCTCATTCCGCACGACGTATCCCGGGGTGGTGATCCCCGCCCGGCTGCGCGCGCAATACCCGGAGGAGATGACGATCGTCCTGCAGCACCAGTTCTGGG
>PLSZ01000247.1 GCA_003164305.1 Acetobacteraceae bacterium | reverse complement strand
TCAGAGGAAGTAGTTTCTGTTTAGGCGACGGCCAACAATAAACGAATCGGGAATCCCACGCCTCTCCCGTCATCAGAAGTTCTCATTTTGAGCGAACCCCTCGCGTTTCCCGTCATCCTCCGGCCTGGCCGGAGGATCGGTCGCCGCGCATCCGTCAGAAAATGCGTGACTATTCAAGGTTGTGCGGGGCTTGAGTGATCCTCCGGGCAGGCCGGAGGATGACGAATTGGGGGATGGATCGGTAAAATGAGAGTGGCTGTCCCGTCATGCTCGGGCTTGGCCCGGGGATCACTATCAGCGCCCTCGTGCGGCAATTGACCCCTGGGTCAAGCCCAGGGATGACGACTGGGGGGAGGCTCAACTTAAGCGGCTATTGTTGGGCGTCGCCTGAGATCCGCGATGGCCATGAGGTGGTGAATGGTGGTTAGACATCCTGTGCGAACCGATCCCCGACCGGCTCTAATTCGCCGCCTTGTCCAGCCACACATCGGCCAGATCCTGGCCGAGGAAATGCGACGGCGTGATGTGCCAGCCGTGCACCCGGCGCGACATGACGACAATCCGGTTCCACCATAACAACGGCACCGAGTTGGCCTCGGTCAGCGCCTGGCGTTCGAACTGGCGCACGATCTTCAGCCGCTCGCGCGGGTCGCTGGTGACAGCCTGACCGATGAACAGCGCGTCGAGGAAACGATCGGTCGAGCCGGAGTGGTTGAGCGGTGACAGATCGCTGGAAATGTAGTGCGATAGTTGCGGTGTCGGATCGTCCACGGTGTCGGCGCCAAAGCCCAGAGCGGCGGCGAACTCGCCTTTCTCCAGCGCGGCCTGCCAGGCTTTGGTGGTCATCTTCTGGACGGTCGCGGTCACCCCCACCTCGCGCCAGGAGGAGACCACCAGCTCGGCGCCCGCGTCATAAGGCATCGACACATCGCCGCGGCTGAGCAGAACGACCTTCAGATCGCGTTGGCCAGCCTCCGCCAGCAGACGCCTGGCCTCGGTGCGGGAGGCCGCGATATCGCGGGAGAAACCCGGCAGTGTCACCAGTTCCGCCTCGGTCGCGCCCATCGCCGTGCCTGGGCGCATCAGGCCGCCGACGTATTTCAAAAACGTCGTGCCGGACAACTTCGTCGCGGCGGTCCAGCGGTCGATGGCGAGCGACAGCGCGCGCCGCACCCGGACGTCGTCGAACGGCTTTTGTCTGACGTTGAACACCAATGGCATCACGTTGTTCCAGGGGCTCTCCCGGATCACGACCTGATCGCCCAGGGCCTCCACCAGACGATCGCGCTCGGCGGGCGAGAAGCCGCGGAATTGCGCGATGACACGGCCGGTTTCCATCGCTTTGATGGCGGCCTCGCCGTTGAGGTAATCGGCCTGGAAGCCGTCCAGATACGGATGGCCGGGTTCGAAATATTTGTCCCAGCGGCGGCCGACCCAATGGTCGTCTTTCACGTGCTCGACGAAGACGAACGGTCCGGTCCCGAGAATGTTGGTCTTCGGAAACGATGGGTCGGCTTTGAGTTTGTCGGCGCTGTAAATGCAATTCCACGGCGAGGCGAAGTTTTGCGGCATCACCGCCTCGGGCCACTGCAAATGGAACACCGCGGTCGTGGGATTGGGCGTGTCGATGCTGCTGATCGCGCCATACTCCGCCTGACGGGCGGAGAACACGCCTGGCGGCGGGTGAATGATCCGCTGATAGCTGGCGGCGACGTCGGCCGAGGTCAGCTTCGATCCGTCATGGAACCGAATATCGGGATGCAGGTGGAACGTATAGGTCATGCGATCCGGCGAGACCGTCCATGACTCGGCCAGATCGCCCTCGACCTTGGGATAATCGGCGGACGATAGTTTCAACAATGTCGAATAATGCGGAATGACCGAATGGATGAACGCGAACGAGAAGTTGGCGTGGCAGTCGTAGTTCGGCGGTTCGGTGTCGACGGCGAATTCCAGAACCCCGCCTCGGCGTGGCGCCGGATCGGCCGCGGACGCGGGCGCCGCGACAGTGAAGAAACTCGCCGCGGTCAGCAGCGCTGCTAATGTCGCGCGCGCGCCGGTGCGGGCGGGCTGCATCAGTTGCTCTGGCCGGTTTGCCAGCGGCGGAACTGATCGAACAGCGCGTCCTTTTGGTCCTGCGACATTTGCTGGCCGCCGCCGGCTTTCGCGCGCTCATCGAGGAACTTCATGAAGATCATGCGCAGGTCCTGACCGGCGGCGACCGAGGCGTTGCGCTTCAACCACTCATCGGCGGGGGTGAAGCGTTGCCATCCCGGGATCTGGCTGGACAGGTTGACCTCGGCCCATTTGGGATGATGACCGGGTGCCAGCAGGGTCTGGAACTGGGTGAAGAAGGTATCGACCAGGTTCGCCAGCTTGCGATAATCGTCCGATCCGGACGCGACCGGACCGACGAAGAGGCCGGTGGCGACGGCGACGGTGTCGACCGGCGCATCGCGTGCCACCAGTCCCGGATAGTCCGCCGCGTTCAGCTTGCTGGGCACATAGGCCGCGACGATCTCGGTGGTCAGCGGGATCGGCACCAAATGCAGGCCGCCGGTGTCGGCGAGCCGCAACAGCGGGGAGGGCTTGCCGCCGACGAACGCCACCGCGCCGATTTCGCCGCGGCGCAGCTTGTCGATCGCGAGGCCAGGTTCGTCGGTGCCGGGTATGGGAGAGATTTTCAGCAGCCGGAACAACTCCGTCGCGGTGATCGCGGTGCCGCCGGAACGTGGGCCGAAATTGACGACCTGGCCCGCGAGATCGTTGACGCTGGCGATTTCCGGCCGCGCGAGGAGGTGAAACTCCACATAGTTCAGCTTGGCGATGTAGGAGATCCTGGTTTCCAGGTCGGGGAACAGCTTTTGCGCGCGGGCGCGCTCGAGCACGTCCATTTGCAGGAACGCCATGTCGATGCCGCGTCCGTCCAGCAGGGCGGCGATGTTGTCGAGGCCGCCCTGGCCGACCACCGGCGCCAGGCGCCGCGTGGTGCCGTCATCGATGAGACTCGCGAGATCTTCCGCCTGCCGCACCGTGATGCCGCCCGAGCCCTCGGTTTCGAGTCCGATCAGGTCGGTGGTCGATGGGGCGTCGGCGGCACGAACGTACGAGGCGCCGGACAGAAAGCAGAGCGCGAACAATGCCGCGCGGAGAACCGACGAGCCAGCCATGCGTGCCCCGATCGAAAGTAAGGTTGAAGTGCGCTGGCACTCTGGTTGGGAAACAGGCCGCGAGTCGGTCAAGCCCGGCAAGCGTCACCGGTTCGTCCCCCGGTCAGGTTTCCGGGCAAAACTCCGGCGCTTAACCCTGGATTCACCACCCACCGCCTAACAATCGCTTCGACCACCGGCGGCGCGCGCTGGTGGAGGAGATCGATCCCATGCCTGACCATGGTACTTCAGCCTCTCTCGATCCCGCGGACTGGAACGATATCCGCCGCGATGGGCACCGCATGTTGGACGACATGTTCGACCATATGGAAACGTTGCGCGACCAGCCAGTCTGGCGTGCGCCGCCGTCTGGCGAACTCAGCGAAACCATGCCGCGGCAGCCCACGGAACTGGGCGACGTGCACGACCAATTCCTGCGCTCGATCCTGCCGTATTCCAGCGGCAACGCGCATCCGGGCTTCATGGGATGGGTGCAGGGTGGTGGCACGCCGGTCGGCATGCTCGCCGAAATGCTGGCCGCCGGCATGAACGCCAACGCGGGCGGGCGCGATCACATGGCGATCGAGGTCGAGCGCCAGATGATCGCCTGGACTCGCGACCTGTTCGGCTTTCCCGCGACCGCGAGCGGGCTGTTCGTGACCGGTACCTCGGCGGCGAATTTCATCGGCGTGCTCGCCGCGCGCACACGGGCGTTGGGGGCGGCGGTGCGCGGGCAGGGGCTGGCGGTGATGGGACGACATCTGATCGCCTACACCTCCGACGCGGCGCACGGGTGCATCGCCCAGGCCATGGAGATGTCAGGATTGGGCCGCGATCAGCTTCGGCGGATTCCGGTGGACGTGGACCAGCGCATTCGGATCGACGTGCTGCGTCCGGTGATCGAAGCGGATCGGGCCGCCGGGATGGAGCCCTTCCTGCTGATCGGCACGGCGGGCACGGTCGATGTCGGTGCCATCGACGATCTTCAGTCGCTCGCGGGCATCGCCGCGGACGAGCGCCTGCATTTCCACATCGATGGCGCGTTCGGGGCTCTCGCCATGTTGGCGCCCGGCCTCGCGCCCTTGCTGGCCGGGATCGAGCGGGCGGATTCCCTGGCGTTCGACTGGCACAAATGGGGCCAGGTGCCGTACGATTCCGGGTTCCTGTTGGTGCGGGACGGCGCGTGGCTGCGGCGCACCTTCGCGGCCGACGAAGCCTATCTGCGGCGGGCGGAGCGAGGGCTGGCGGGCGGCGACTGGTGGCCATGCGATTACGGGCCGGACCTGTCGCGCGGATTTCGGGCCCTGAAGACGTGGTTCACGTTGAAGACCTACGGCGCGGACGCGATCGGCGGCGTGGTCGCGCGGACAGTCGAGCTGGCGCGGCGTCTGGCGGAGCTTGTGTCGCGAGAGCCGGCGCTGGAACTGCTCGGGCCAGCGCCGTTGAACATTGTCTGCTTCGGCTATCGCGGCGCGGACGCGGATCGGTTGAACGCGGAGATCGTGGCGGATTTGCATGAGGCGGGAAGGGTGGCTCCATCCTTGACCACGATTGGCGGGCGGACGGCCATTCGCGCCGCCATCGTCA
>PLSZ01000580.1 GCA_003164305.1 Acetobacteraceae bacterium | reverse complement strand
GGTTGCCCGGAACCAGCATCTCCAGCGACATGGCGTAAAATCGTTGCGTGTAGTTCACTCCGACGCCGAACAAATACTGGGTGCTCGTGTTGTTCGGCTTGCTGGCGGAGGACGACCAGGTCATTTCCACCAGGGGCGTCAGCTTATCGACCCAGTCGGGCAGGTTCAGATCCTTCACCTGCGACTGGAGGTACAGCATGCTGTATTGCACGCTCATCCCGCCCACCCACATATTCGGGGCGCCGTTGTCGAACGACACATCGCCCATCGTGTCGGTGGTGAATTTCAGCTTCTTGTCGGCGATCTGGTAGCCAAACGTTCCGGTGATGGCCAGCGGCCGCAGCATGCCGATCGGTAGGTCGCCCAAACCCTTGCCGAAGTAAATTGTCGGTGTCGTGGAGCCGCTGTCATCGTTTCCAAGGACCGCTCCGTTGGATCCGTTCGCGCCGGTGCGCGCCAGTTCGCGGATCACGCCGACCGACATCATGAATTCGTGCTCGGCGTTGACGTAAGGTTTGTACTTGAGGGTCACCTCGATGTTCTGCCAGCCATTGACGGTCTTCATGCCGGGCGTGCGCAGCCAGGAATATCCGTCGTTGATCGCGAAACCGAAATTCTCGGTGATGCGTTTGTCGAACTCGAAATTCAGCTGATACTGCTGCGCCGGTTGGATTCCTGGGCTTGTCGGTTGCGGCAGCCAGAAGAACAACGGCAAGGTCGCCTCATCGGCCACGTTCGGGTCGTCGATCAGCAACGTGCTGACGAACAAGCGGGCGCCCGCGACGCCATGCGCGTGGGCGGCGATTGGAATGCTCGCGACCACGGCGAACGGCAGCAGAAGGCATGCGAATTGCAACACGCGCCGCGGACTCGCGGTCACGGTCAACAGGAGAAGCCGGGAATTCATTTTGTAACATCCTCGTCATGAGTCAGCGCGGCGCGTGGGGACGCCGCATGGGAAACGCTGGAACTCAGACGAAGGCGGGTGGACCTCGGGGGCGTGCGTTCAGGACGACGCGCGCGGGTGGGGCCGTCGCGGGTGGCAGCACCACGGCACAGGCGACCCAGATCGTGCTCGGCATCGGCACCAAAGGCGGCGTGGCGACCAGACCGGCCGGACCCATCGCGCTGTGACAGAAGAAGCACAGCAGACAGTCTTGCGAGGGATGCGGCGGCGCGCGCGGTGCATCGGTATCGCCATCGTGCTGGCAAAGCACCGTGACGTCGGCCAACGATACCGCCGATGCCGGCATGGCGGTCGCCAACGTCAGCTGTGCCCCGATGGCCAGCAACGCCAGGAACAGTCCGCACGCCAGGCGAATATCCCGCATCATCGCTTCGGCCCTACAACGGACCGGCGCCGGCTGACAAGGGAAGCCTCGCGTCCATCTGGTTCAAGCGTCCGCCATGACGCGCCACCGGTCTGTTGTCCTGATAAATTCCATCGCATAATCGCGGTCCCAAAGCTCCGCGGAACGCGCCATGCGAACATTGAACATCGTGACACTGACTCACGTCGGCGCCGAGGATCGCACGAAGATCGAAGCGCTCGATCCGGCGGTGCGGTTGACCGACGCCGGCGGCTGGTTCGACGGCGAATATCGGGATACCTGGCCGGCGTTCAGCGCCGCGCGCTATCTGGCGCCCGGCGCGACGGGACACGGCACGCGTGAGGAGCGCGATCAACTGCTGGCGGAGGCGGAGATCGTCCTCGGAAGCTGGCCGTTTCCATTCGATCTGCGGTCCCGAGCACCGAAACTGAAATGGTTTCATCAGCGGCCGGCCGGCGCGAGCAACCTGCTCAAGAGCGATTTGTGGGGCAGCGACGTGATCGTTACCACCTCGCGTGGAGCCGGCAACACCCTGGCGATCGCGGAATACGCGGTCGCCGGCATCATGCATTTCGCCAAGGGACTGCACCGGGTCGCGCTGGAACGCGCCGCGCGGGAGTTCAACGCGCGCGCTTATCGGCCGTGGCTGCTGGACGGCAAGACCGCCTGCGTCGTCGGTGCCGGCGGCATCGGTCTCGAGGTCGGGCGGCTTTGCGCGGCATTGGGATTACGGGTCGCCGGCACGCGACGCCGCAAACCGGTGGATCAACCATTGCCGCCGGGTTTTTCCGAAATCGGCGGCGCGGACGATCTCGACCGCTTCCTGCCGGACAGCGATGTGGTGGCGATCTGCTGCCAGTGGACGCCGGAAACGACGAACCTGTTCAACCGCGATCGCTTCGCCGTCATGAAGCGCGGCGCCATCCTGGTCAACGTCGCCCGCGGCGAGATCATCGACGAGGACGCGCTGGCCGAGGCGCTCGACCGTGACCATCTGCGCGGCGTCGCGTTGGATGTGTATGTCGGAGAGTTCGAACGTCCACCCATGGAACGGCTGTGGTCAGACCCGAGAGTGCTGATCACGCCGCATGTTTCCGGGGCCAGCGATCAGGACCGGCACGGCGCCTTTGAGATCTTCCGCGAAAACCTGGCCGCCTATATCGCCGGCGAGCCGCTCAAAAACGTCATCGACTGGAACCGCGGCTACTGAGCCTGCGTCAGCGGTGATTACCCACGCGTCAGCGATGATAGCCCATGCGTCCCATCACCGCGCCGGCGATACCGAAGAACGCGCGGTTGGACCGGATGGTGAAATGGTTGCGCCAGTCCCCGGACACACCGCGGCGCAGGAATGAGCCACGATCTTCCACGCCGGCTGACCGTCCGCCGCTCATCCTTTCGAACCGGCCCTCGGTGACGCAGCGGTGCACCAGCGCGTCTCCGGTATCGACCGCCAGAAACCGGAACAGCGCGCGCAACGTTGTCCCGGGATCGCGGCACAAATCCTCATAGCGGATGACCAGGCAACGGTCGGGACGGCTGGCGCTGAAACGCAGCCCAATCTCCACGTTGGCGGACCAGATGCTCGCGATATGCTCGGAGAATCGCGCGAAGGTTTCATGCCGACGAAGCAGTTCCTCCGGATTGGTGCGTTGATTGTGGAACCAGGCGGAGACAGCGCAGTCGCGTCCATCGCGTACGACCTGCACGAACTTCGCCCGCGGAAACACCGACTCGAGCTGCATGAGGTGCAACAGGTTGTTTGGCGTCTTTTCGCCCACCACGCGCTTGTTCCGCGCATCCTTGTAACGGCTCAGCAACAACGCCATCGCGGACGCCATCAGGAAGTTGAAATGCTCGCGGTCGAAGCGGGGAAACGGCTGGAATTCCTCAAAGATCGTCTTGTTTTTCAGGTCGATCAGCCCGTTGTGCTTTTTCAGCGCGTCTTCCAGCAGCGGCCAAAGATGGTCGAAAAAATGGCCTTCGCCGTGACAGGCGATGTCCGGATGCGCGTTCAACATGACCTGCAGCCAGGTCGAGCCCGACTTCGGAAACGACCCGACGAAAAACAAATCCTTGGCGAGGAAATTCCGAACATCCTCTTGCCAGCCCGCGAACGTCGATGGCGTGGCCGCCGACGTTGCCTCGGCGCGCGATTGACTGCTTGAATCCACCGGTGCGAGCAGTTCAGGTTCGTCCATGCGTCTGCTTGCTTTTTCCTGCCGAAAATCAAAAAAGATCGACGGACCAATGTCCGTGCGACAACCGAGCAATTTATGGAAACGCCGACAAGCTACGAATTGTGACATCCGCCGATAGGCGACCGCGTAACGCCAGACATCACCTCACGCGGCAACGGCGGCCGCGCCGTCCCGCGCTTCGGCGTCATGCAAATGCTGGATCCGAATTGGCACCGGGGGATGCGAGTAATGTACCAGCGCGTACACCGGGTCGGGCGTCAGGGTTGATGCGTTGTCGCGCGACAGTTTCAACAACGCGCTGATCATCGGCGCGGCGGCGACGTGACGGCGGGCATAATCGTCCGCCTGAAACTCGTTGCGCCTGGAGATCCAGTTGCCGATCGGCGCCAGCAATGGAGCGACCATCGCGTTCAACAGCAGACACGCCAGCAACGCCAGCGCGTCGTCGTGATACGGGATGCCGAACGACGGCAGCAGCCACGGCTGTTTGGTCAGCCAGCCAAAGGCGGCCAGCACGACGAACGTGATCGCCGCGCCGCGCACCAGGCCGAACAGAACATGGCCGTGCCGGTAGTGACCGAGCTCGTGCGCCACCACCGCCTCGATCTCTTCCGGTGTGCTGCCTTCGATCAGGGTATCGAACAGAACGACGCGCTTAGTGTTGCCGAAGCCGATGAAATACGCATTGCCGTGCGCCGACCGCTTCGACGCGTCCATGCTGAACAGGCCGGACGGACGGAAGCCGCACTGGCGCAGCAGCGTCTCGATCCGCGACCGCAGGTCGTCGCGCAACGGCGTGAACGTGTTGAAGCGCGGCGCGATCAGCCGGACATAGATGGACGGCGCCGCGAACATCAGCGCCAGCACGCCGAACCAGGTCCACAGCCACCACAGCCCGGCGAGGTTTCGCATGGCCCAAAGACAGGCGAACAGCAGCGGCACCGCGATGCAAAGCGCGATGGCCCAATGTTTGATGTGGTCGGAGAGGAACGTGAGGGGGGTGGTGCGGTTGAAGCCGAATTTCTGCTCCAGCGCGAAGGTTTCATAGATGTCGAACGGCAGCGACAGCAGCGCGCCGACGCCGGAAAACGCCAGCAGGAACGCGACGCCGAGGACCAGAGGTCCCGGTATCAGCGGCACGAGCGCCCCGTAGAGGAGGTTGATGCCGCCGAGCACCCAGGCCAGGGTGATCGCGAGGTCCACGATGGCGCGCACGGTGTCCAACCGTTCATGCGCGACGGTGTAGTCGGCGGCCTTGCGATGCTCCTCCAGGGTGACGATCCCGGCGAAATCGGCCGGCACGGCATCCCGGTGTCGGCGGACGCAGGCCGATTGGCGCGACGCCAGCCAGAGCGACAGCGCGGTCCAGAGGATCGACGTCACGATAAAGGCGAGCAGCAGGATCGGCATGGCAAACTCACTCCGGTCGCTCGGCGGCACCGCAAGCCGCCTCGGACCCGTTCACATCAACGACCTGGGCCTGGGCCTCGTCAATTGTAATCCCCCTGGCTCAGGATAAGCGCCTGGGGCGTATCCTGATGCTTATGGGGGCGTTCACTTTCACCGCCTGATCTGACGCCTGGACCTGACGGCCGGCGCGGGCCTTGCGGTTCGCCCCAGGGCGCGGGACGATCGGGGCAACGCGGCGTTGGGGGAAATCGCATGGAAAGCCAGAGTTTCGATTACATCGTGGTGGGCGCCGGCTCGGCTGGGTCGGTCCTCGCGAACCGGCTGAGCGCCGATGCGCGGTTCCGCGTGCTGGTCCTGGAAGCCGGGCGGGAGAGCCATCCGTGGTCGCGCATTCCGGTCGGCTTCGCGAAGCTGATCGAAAACCCGGCCGCCAACTGGCTGTATTCGTCGGAGCCCGACGCCGGCACCGGTCAGCGCCGCATTCCCATCCCACGCGGGAAGCTGTTGGGCGGCTCCTCCTCCATCAACGGCATGGTGTTCGTGCGCGGTCAGGCCCACGACTACGATCAATGGGCGCAACTCGGCAATCGCGGCTGGAGCTTTCGAGATGTGCTGCCGATTTTCCGCGACATGGAAAGCTACCAGGGCGACGCGGACGACGAATATCGCGGGCGCCAGGGACCGTTGAAAGTCACCGAAAGTAATGAGAGCGGACCGATTTACGATGCGCTGATCAAAGCGGCTGGCGAGGTCGGAATTAAATACACCAAAGACTATAACGGCGCGGCGCAGGACGGTATCGGGATGACTCAGGCGACCATTCGCAAGGGCCGCCGCATGAGCACCGCGTATTGCTACCTCGATCCGGCGCGCGGGCGGCCGAACCTGAAAATTCAGGCCAACGCGTTGACGGAGTGTCTGCTGATTGAAGGAAACCGCTGCGTCGGCGTGCGTTACAACCTCAATGGCCAGACGGTGGAAGCGCGCGCGGCCCGCGAGGTGATCGTCAGTGGCGGCTCGATCAACTCCCCGCAACTGCTGGAATTGTCCGGGATCGGTCAGCCGGAATTGTTAAAGAGCGCCGGCATCGAGGTGCGCCACGAACTGAAAGGCGTCGGCGAGAATTTGCGCGATCATTTCTCTCCCAGGATGAAATGGAGCGTGCCGCGGTCGTTGGGGATGACGTATAACGATAAGGGGCGCGGGCTGGGTCTGGTGTGGCAGGCGCTGAAATATGGGCTGACGCAAAAAGGCTTACTGGGCCTGCCGGCTTCGCCAATCCGGGCCTATATTCGCACGCGCGCGGGATTGGACGCGCCGGACGCGGCGATTTCCTGGATTCCTTTCCTGGCCGATACGAACTTCAAGCTGGCGAAACAGTCCGGCATCACCGCGATCATGAACATCCTGCGCTCGGAGAGCACGGGCAGCATTCATGTCGCTTCGAAGGAGCCGCGCGCGCAGCCGGCGATTCGTTTCAACTTCCTGACCGCGCAACTGGACCGGGAGGTGACGCTGGAGGCGATGCGGATCACACGGCGGATCATGACGGCGCCGTCGATGCGCGATATCGCCACCGATGAAATGGCTCCCGGAGTGAATATCCGTTCGGATGACGAGTTGCTCGATTGGGTCAGGAAAAACGCGGAAACCACCTATCATCCGGTGGGCACGTGCAAGATGGGCTCGGACCCGATGGCGGTGGTCGACGACCAGTTGCGGGTGCATGGGATGGAGGGGCTGCGGGTCGCGGATGCCTCGATCATGCCGACATTGACGTCGGGCAACACCAACGCGCCGTCGATCATGATCGGGGAGAAGGCGTCCCGGATGGTGCTGGCCGCGGCGGCGTGAGCGGGTCGCGGGCGAGTTCGAAGCGGAGTTCTCCGATGGCGTCTATCCCGGTCAGGTGCCAGCCGGCGCGTTCGTAGAAGCGGCCGGCGGCCTCCGCGCCCAGCCACGGCGGTGCGTTGTGAGCGAGGCGGCGACGGTTTCGGGGGTAATGCCCAGGTCTTTGGACACGGTGCATTTGTCGAAGGCGCTTGTGGGCGAGACCGTTGGTGTGGCGCGTCGCGACGATGGCGATTGGGCGGTGCGGTTCCGCTGCTTTGACCTGGCGATCCTGACGGACGAGAACGGCGAGTTGCGCCGGTGCGGGCTGGCTCGGACGCCCTTGTATAACGTCACGTAACGAAATGACGGGGCGGAGGACGCCCCCGGGTGGGAACCGGGCGCGAATGTGCCTCCTTTACTGGCCCAAGGGCCAGTAAAGGAGGCACAAAACAAGAAAATTGTTACCCAGGTTCCCGGTCTTAAGTGTTACCAACGTTTCGGGCTGCACAACTGACCCGATGATCTGTCGCCGCCGTGCCTCGACAGATGGCCGGGTCGAGCCCGACCATGACGGAGGCGGCACGTTTCAATCGGTCGCCTGAGACGCCGCGTGTTCGTGTTCCAGCCAGGCCTCGCTTTGCATTTCGTCAAGTCGCGACGCGGTGCGTTCAAACATCTTCGCATTCTCGCCGCGCCTGTAAAGCTGGTCCGGCGTGGCGTCGGCGGAGGCGATCAGTTTCACATGTTCATCGTACAGCGTGTCGATCAAATTAATGAACCGGCGCGCCACATCGTAATTGTCCGGCGACAGCCGGGGGATTCCATCCAGCACCAGCGTATGGAAATTCGTCGCGATCGCGAGATAATCGCCCGGACCCAACGCCGTCCCGCACAACGTGGAAAAATCGAACCGAGCGACTCCCTCGGCCGCGGCGGGCACCATCAACTTGCGGCCCATCACCGTCAGCGTGACCGGCGCGGGCGTCACACCGCCGGTCAGCGTGTCGAACGCCTCATCCAGCGCGCGGCGTGACATCTCGTCCGCCGGCACATGCCAGGTGCGAATGCCGCGCATCCGCTCCCGCCGGAAATCACGGCCGGTGTCCATCATCACGACGTCGAGCCGTTGTTTGATCAGCGCGATGAACGGCAGGAACGCGTCGCGGCCCGGCTGGCTCTTGAACAAATCGTCCGGCGCGACGTTTGAGGTCGCGACCACGACCACGCCACGCGCGAACAACGCCTGGAACAGCCGGCCGAGGATCATGGCGTCGGCGATGTCGTTGACCTGGAATTCGTCGAAACAGAGCAAGGAGGCCTCGGCCGCGATGGTGTCGGCCAGCGGCGGAATGGGATCGCTGCCGTCCGGATTGGCCTGCCGCCACGCGAACACGCGCGCATGGGAGGTCTGCATGAAACGATGGAAATGGATGCGTTGTTTGCGCGCGACCTCGGCGCTGGCGAAGAACAGGTCCATCAGCATGGACTTGCCGCGCCCAACCTCGCCAACCAAATACAGCCCTTTCGGTGTGCCCTCCGGCGCGAGCGGCGTCGGCGTTCTGCGGCGGAGCAACCGGTCGAGCAAACCGCCGCCCGAATTTCGCCGTAACGCGGCCGGATCGTAGCCGCGCAACGCGTCCCACAATGTCTGCAACCGGCTCGCGGCGTATTGCTGGGACGGATCGGGCGCCAGTCCCCCACCGGCGACCATCGCGCGATAAGCGGAGAGCGGACCGGAGGCAGGAGCGACGTTGGTATCCATGGCGGCCCGGTCGGATAGCGCGTCCCGGCCGCCGCCGCTAGATTGGACAATCATCGACAGGAAACACCGTGCCAGCAGATCCAGCATCGATCGACCCCGCCTCCATCCTCCCGCGCGTGATCGACGCCGCGGTCGAGGCCGGCAATCTGGTGGCCGCCGAATTCGCCCGTCCGGAGGGGCCGCGGTTCAGCGACAACGTCACCGCGCCACTGGACCACGAGATCGAGATGCTGCTGCGGGACCGGCTGCTCGCCCTGATCCCGGCAAGGTTCGTCGGCGAGGAAGCCGGCGTCCTGGAGGCGCCCGATAGCCCCCTTGCCAACGGCTACTGCTGGGTGGTCGATCCGCATGACGGCACCCGCGCCTTCCTGGAGGGCAAGCGAGGCAGCGCCGTCTCCGTCGCCTTGCTGTGCCAGGGCACCCCGATCCTGGCCGTCGTCTATGCTCCCACCAGCCCCGACCACGGTCCGGATCTGATCGCATGGGCCGAGGGCCGACCGATCACCCGCGACGGGACAGCTGTCACCATCGACCTGCGCGAGCGCGACCTGGCCGCCGGAGACGTCGTATTCCTCAATCACGGCGCGTGGCAGCGGCCGATCTGGCACGGCAAAGCGTGCGCTCCGGCGGGGTTCATGCCGCTGCCGTCGATCGCTTACCGTCTGGCGCGGATCGCCGTCGGCGACGGCATCGCCACCCTCACCCTGCGCCCCGTCAATGCCCTGGACATCGCCGCTGGGCATGCCTTGGTGATGGCGGCCGGCGGCGTGCTGCTGGCCGAGGACGGCACTCCCGTCACCTACAGCGATCTGGGTGAAAGCCGGCCGTCGGCGTGTTTCGGCGGCTCACCCAAGGCGGTGGAGGCACTGCGGGCGCGCACCTGGCGCGGCAGCCAGGAACCGCGGCGGGAGCCTCGGGTGACGCTGACCTGGCCGCGATCCGTGCCAGAGGCGATGCTGGATCGTGCCGCCGGCTGCCTGTTCGGCCTCGCGATCGGCGGCGATCTGGGACCGGAAACCGAACTGGCGGTGATCGTGGCGCGCGCTCTTTTGGGCCATTCCGCCTACGATCGCGACGCGGTGGACGCGGCAGTACGCGATTGGGTCGTGGCGGGAGGCGACCTCGCCGCGACGTCTCCCTTCGCGCGGGCGGTTCCGATCGGCATCTGGGCCGCCGATCCCGACATGGCGGCGGCGGTCGCGCGGCTGGACTCGCCGGAGGAACCGCGTTGCGCCGATCTCGCCGCGTTGATCGCGGCAGCAATCGGCGGTGCCACGCCGGAGGAACTCGATCTGCGCCGCAACGCGCTGACCGGGGACGGAGAGGGCGCGATCACGCTTTATCCGCCGCTGTCCGGTGCGTCCTCCGGCGCGATCACGCTATCGGCGGCGATAAACGGCGCGATCGATGGCGCGATCGGCGGGCGGGGTGTGTTCCCAACGCCTCAGGTGATGCGCGTTCTGACGTGGCGGCCCGACTCTGGGCTTGGCGTGGCGCGGCCGCGCCCCGAAATCTGCTGGACCGATGACCTCGTGGATCTGGCCGAGGCGCTGCTGTGCCAGGGTCAACGCGCAAGAGAGCCCGCATGATCGCTTTGGACTACCAGGCACTGTCCGGCACGCCGGTCGCGACCGATCCGTTTCCGCACCTCGTGGTGCCAGGGTTCGTGCCGCCGGACAGTCTTCGAGATGTGCTCGCCGCGCTGCCGCCGCTGAACAAACGTGGCTCGTTTCCGCCGGACTCGGTGCGATTGGGGGCGGGCGCGCGCGACCTGATACGGGAGATGGAGGGACCGCGGCTGCGCGACCTGATCGCCGCGCGGTTCGGGTTGGATCTCAGCGACGCGCCGACCATGCTGACCCTGCGCGGCTGGACCAGCGACCGGGACGGCCGGATCCATTGCGATTCGACCGCCAAGCGGGTGACCGTGCTACTGTATCTTAACCCGGAAACCGAGGCGTTCGGCCGCCAGGAAGGCTGCCTGCGCCTGTTGCGCGGCCCGTCGGACCTGGAAGATTTCGCGGTCGAGGTGCCTCCGGTGAACGGCACGCTGCTGGTATTTCCGAACAGCGCCTCGGCCTGGCACGGGCACCGCCGCTTCGTGGGCCAGCGCTACAGCATCCAGTTGAACTACATGACCACCGATGAAAAAGCGCGCGGCGAATTGCGCCGGCACCGGCTGTCGGCTTTTGTCAAACGCCTGACAATGGCGGCCTGACGGGGCGCCCTGACGGGGGCCGCCCGACGGGGGCCGCCTGAAAACGGCGGCAATCTGACAAAAAATTCCAGGCGACGGACCCGGCTGCCGTGGGGCGAAACGCGCCCATCCGACCCGGCCGGCGGAGGGCCATGACATTCACGCGCCGGCTGGGCCGAGGCCGCCCGGCGCGAAATTCTGGCCACAAACGTCATGGTTCGGCTTGACCGGACCATCGGCGGAAACGCACCGGTGAGAGCGCGTTTGGGGAGAACGATGGACCGGTCGAGCCGGCCCATGACGACGAACGGACGGTGCCGTTTATTCACGAACCAATTTCATCTGGGTCGCGACGTCAGGCGTGCATGAAGGCGGTGCCCGATCCCACCCGCTATGCGCGGCGGAATAAGATATCCATCTGCTCGAACGCCAGATCCGTCAAAGGTTCGGGCCGGGACGCGGCGGGTTCCAGATACATATCGACCGTATACCGATTGCCGATGGTGAACGGCGCGAATCCGGCCCGCCGGAACAGATCGACGAAGGCCGGCACGGTAATGCCATGGTCCCGCAACCCCTCGGCGCTGACCTCGATCAGCAGTTCCGCGTCCGTCGCCAGATGCGGCAGCAATTCAGCGAACCCCTGCACGACGGGCCATTCCGCGCCCTCGACGTCGATCTTGATCAGCCGGGCGCCGAGAATCGTCGCCTCCGGCAGGATGGCGGTCAGCGGCAGTCCGGGGACCCGCGCCTCCAGCCGGACCGCCCGCCGCCGAGCGACCGCCGGGATGATCGTGGTGCCGCCCAGATTGCAAGAGTCGTGCAAAAACACCGGGACCTCGCACGGGCGGGCGCAGACCGCCATAAGATGCGGCGTCACGTTGGCGGTCTCGTTCAGCGCCAGGTTCTCGGTCAGCAAATGGTAGACATGCGGCGACGCCTCGATCGCGTGCACCGCCCCCGCGGACCCGACCAGATGCGAGGCCAGCAGCGTATCGTACCCCACATTCGCCCCGATATCGATCACCGTATCCCCCGCCGCCAGCGCCTGGACCAGGTAAGCGGTGATCGCCGGCTCCCACACGCCGAAGAAATACACATAGGACTGGATCGTGTCGGGAAACCGCACATGCATTCGCGCGCCGAATCGCGTGCTGGCCAGCAGTTCCACGTCGTGCCCATGTGCCATCAGCCGGGTCACGACGCTGTTCCACACCGGCCGCTTGCCGAGCGTGCCCGGAACGTGCCGGTAATACGCCCGCAGGAGGGCCGCGCTGCCTTTGACCAGGGATTGTATCAAGCCGTGTGCTCCATCCGGGGTTGGATGGACCACGAAAAGGAAAACAAATCGTTGACGAGACGGTCGAATTTTCTCGTGACGTGGTTTTGCCTCGGTCTCGCCGTGGTTTTGCCTCCCCAGGTCTGGGCTGAGGCCAGCCCGGTCTTCTCCGGGTCCGGCCCCGACGCCGAGGGTTATGGGCAGGCTCAGGGTTACCTCGCCGGGCCGCGCGGGGTGCTGGTGCCGCAAGTCAACCTGGTCGGCCACTATAGCCATTTCGCCGAAAAATATCCGTCCCGGGTGGTCGCCCGCGGCGGCCCGGTTTCATCCTGGCGCCGAGCGGACCAGGAATTGAGCCTGACCTACGAGTATCGCGGCGCCCGCCATGATCTGCCGGATTATCTGTCCCGCCATCCCGTCACCGGCCTGCTGATCGCCCGCGGCGACACCATCCTGTTCGAGCATTACCAATACGCCTGCACCGACCAGGATCGCTTCCTGTCGCAATCGATGGCCAAAACCCTGGTCTCCATGCTGATCGGCATCGCGCTGGACGAGGGTGCGATCCACTCCATCGACGATCCGGCCGCCGAGTACGTGCCGGCTCTGGCGGGCACCGAATATGGCAAAACGCCGATCCGTGCGCTGCTGCGCATGGCCTCCGGCGTCGCGTTCACGGAGGTGTACGATGTGCCAGAGGGCGACCTCCAGCGCCTCGGTCTCCTGCTTTTCACCCGCGCCAATCCAGGGCCGGCCCAGGCGGTGGCGACGTTCAACCAGCGGGAGGTGCCACCGGACACGCGTTTCCGTTACGCCAGCATCGAGACGGAAGTGTTGGGCCTGGTGCTGACCGGCGCCGTGAAAATGCCGCTGGCCGAATATTTAAGCTCCCGGATCTGGCGGAAACTGGGCGCCGAGGCCGACGCCGCCTGGACCATCGACACCACGGGGCAGGAGGTCGCGTATTGCTGCGTCAACGCGACGCTGCGCGATTGGGCCCGGGTCGGGATGATGCTGGCGAACGATGGCGCCTGGAACGCGGCCCAGATCGTGCCGCGGCGATGGGTGCTGGACGCGACCTCGGCCGATTCGTCGTTCCAGCGGCCGGGCATCGCGACCGGGTTTTTCGGCTACGGGAACCAGGTGTGGCTGTTTCCGGGACCGCGGCGGCAGTTCGCGTTGCGCGGCTTGCATGGGCAGACGATCTTCGTCGATCCGGCGGCGAAACTGGTGCTGGTGCAGACGGCGGTGACGCTGAAAGCGAACGGGGAGCCAGCGGGGACGGAATTGCGCGCGCTGTGGGCCGCGCTGGTAGCCCAGAAGGGCGAGTGAGGGGCGCCATCACAGGCCCGATCCATGTCATGATCAAGCCGATCCACGGCATCACCGGCCCAATCAAAGTCATCCCCGGGCTCGACCCGGAGATCTCTCGCCGCACATGCATGCCGATCGCCAACCCCGCGTATTGGCCGAGAGATGCCCCCGGCCACCCCTTTTTAACCCACGGCAACATCCGGACTGGGACATCTCCCGCCGACCCGCCACCGTGCCGCGCATCAACCAACGAGGCACCCATCCTATGCATGTGACCATCGAACCCGGCATCCTCTACTTCGGCACCCCGGTCGTCCTGATAAGCACCATCAACGAAGACGGGTCCTGCAACCTTGCCCCCATGTCCTCCGCCTTCTGGCTGGGCTGGCGCTGCATCCTCGGCCTGGGCACCGCGTCGAAAACGCCTCAGAACATGGCGAGGACCCACGAGTGCGTGCTCAACCTGCCCTCCGCCGACCTGGCCGGCATGGTGGACCGCCTGGCGCTGACCACCGGCTCCGATCCCGTTCCGGAGGCGAAGCTCCGCCGCGGCTACCACACCGAGCACGACAAATTTGGCGTCTCCGGCTTCACCGCGATGCCGTCCGAAACGGTCGCGGCGCCGAGGGTCCGCGAATGTCCCGTGCAGTTGGAGGCGGTGGTCGAAGCCACGCACGGCCTCGCCGAGCACGACCCCGCCACGCGCGGCCGCATCAGCGTGATCGAAGTGCGCATTCAGCGCGTGCACATCGACCCATCGATCCTGATGGACAACGAAACCAACCGTATCGATCCCGACCGCTGGCGTCCACTGATCTTAAGTTTCCAGGAGTTTTACGGGCTGGGCCCGAAACTGCGTTCTTCACGTCTGGCCACGATCCCGGAAGCCTTGTATCGCGGTCCGGATATCGATCGAGCCCGCTCGCTCGCGCCTCTGGTTGACGCTGGCCTTTGACCGTCATGGCGACCCCTCAGCGTCATCGCCGGGCTCGACCCGGCCATGACGCGCCGCACAGTGTGCGTGCCGCGATGGACCACCGAGTTGAGCCCGGTAATGACCAAAGAGGCCTGACTCAACATTGACCTCTCCCGGACCGGGCGCATACTCGCGCCCGTCAGGAAAGAGGGCCCAGAATGTCAACGTTGTTCGATCTGACCGGCAAGGTCGCCATCGTGACCGGTTCGACCAAGGGGATCGGGCTCGCCATCGCCAAACGCATGGCCGAGCACGGCGCGACCGTCGTCGTGTCCAGCCGCAAACCAGACGCGTGCGAGGCGGTGGCAACAGAAATTCGCGCCGCGGGCGGCAAGGCCATCGTGATTCCGTGCCACGTCGCGCGCAAGGAGGAGTTGCAAAACCTCGTCGATAAAGCGGTCGCGCAATGCGGCGGCCTCGACATCGTCGTCAGCAACGCCGCCGTGAACCCGTACCTCGGCCCCCAGGCCGGCGCGTCGGACGACGTGTTCGAGCGTGTGATGGGCACCAACGTCCGCTCCAACTTCTGGCTGTCGAACATGGCGTGCCCACACCTGGCCGCGCGCGGCGGCGGCGCGTTCATCATCATCTCGTCGATCGGCGGGCTGATCGGCAGCGCGGCGCTGGGTCTTTATGGAATTTCCAAAGCCGCCGACATCGCTTTGGTGCGCAACATCGCCGTCGAATGGGGGCCGAAGAACGTCCGCGCCAACGCCATCGCGCCCGGCCTGGTGCGCACCGATTTCGCCCGCGCGTTGTGGGAAGATCCCGTGCGCTACAAGAAGACCACGCGCGACGCGCCTCTGGGTCGCATCGGCGAGCCCGATGAAATCGCCGGTGCCGCGGTTTACCTGGCGTCGGCGGCGGGCAGTTTCACCACTGGCCAGACTTTGGTGATCGATGGCGGGCGGATGGCGGGCGCGCCGTTGCACAAAGACGACTGATGGACGCCGGCGATCCCTTACGATCGTTCCGGGATCGGTTTCTGCTGCCCGACGGCGTGATTTATCTGGACGGTAACTCGCTCGGTCCGTTGCCGCGGGCGACGCCGGAGCGCATCGCCGCCGTGCTGCGCGAGGAGTGGGGCAGGGCGCTGATCCGTGCCTGGAACGATCACGGTTGGATCGATCTTCCCCTCCGCGTGGGCGACAAGCTTGGCCGCCTGATCGGCGCCGAGGCGGGTTCGACGATCGTCGCCGACTCCACGTCCATCAACATCTTCAAGAGTCTGCACGCGGCTTTGGCGTTACGTCCTGGGCGTCGCGTCATCCTGACCGAAACGGGCAACTTTCCGACCGACCTTTATATCGCCGGCGGCATCGCCGGAGCGTCGGTGCGCGTCGTCGATGATCCGATCGCCGCGTTGCGCGACGACGTCGCGGTCCTGATGCTGACGCACGTGAACTATCGCACCGGCGCCATGCACGACATGGCAACGATCACCGCCGAAGCGCATCGTGCCGGAGCGTTGGTGTTGTGGGACCTGTCGCACTCCGCCGGCGCCGTGCCCTTGAACATCGCCGCGGACGACGTCGATTTCGCCGTTGGCTGCGGCTATAAATACCTGAACGGCGGACCCGGCGCGCCAGCTTTTCTGTCCGTGTGCGCCGCGCATTGGGACGCCATGCGCTTTCCGCTGACCGGTTGGCTGGGCCACGCCGATCCTTTCGCGTTCGATCCGTCTTACGTCCCCGCGCGAGGCGTCGCGAGCGCGGTCGTCGGGACGCCGCCAATCCTGAGCCTCGCGGCGCTGGAAGTCGGCGTGGACCTGATGCTGGAGGCGCCGATGCGCCTGATCCGCGAAAAATCGCTCGCGCTGACCGGACGTTTCATGGCTGCGATGCGGGCGCGCGGGTTCTGTTCAATTACCCCCGCCGATCCGGCCCACCGCGGCAGCCAGGTTTCGTTCTCCCATCCCGGCGGTTACGCCATCATGCGAGCCTTGATCGCGCGCGGCGTGATCGGCGACTTTCGCGCGCCCGATGTGCTGCGTTTCGGGCTGGCACCCTTGTATCTGCGCCACGTCGATGTGTGGGACGCGGTGGCAACGCTACACGACGTGATGCGCACAAAGGCATGGCGCGCGCCACAATTCCAGGTCCAACGTGCCGTGACGTGACCTCATGGGCTGCGGGGCGCCGTAGGGCGGAAGAGCGAAGCGTCATCCGCCACTTTGATACATACACCAAGCGTCAGATGACGCTTCGCTCTTCCGCCCTACGTTGCCGTGACCTTGCCGTCCGCCAGATCCGCCGCCGCGCGCCGCGCATCGCGCGCGTCCGGCACGCCCCAACCGCCGCCGCCAGCGGTGGCCACCACCAGCCTGTCGCCTTTGCGCAGCGTCGTGACGATCTTCGACGCGATAGTCTCCTTGCCGCCATCGGCGCGCGTGATCTCGGCGAACGCGAAGCCGCCGGCATCACCACCGTCGTTACCCTGCGCGGCGCAGAAATGCCGCTCGCCGCGATAGGTCAACACGGCCTCGCCATCCAGCAGCTCGTATTCGTACAGCCCACCCAACCCGCCGCGGAACGTTCCGGCCCCGCCGGAGCCACGGTGCAGCGCGGCGCGATGCACGCGGATCGGGGCCTCCAGCATCAGCGCCTCGGCCGAGACGTTCATGCAGTTCGACGCATCGGTCTCGATCACGTCCACCCCGTCGGCATCGCGCGCCGCGCCGCTGCCGGCGGCCAGCAGCTGCGAGGTCACGAACCGAGATCCGTCGCCGCGCTGTCCGCCGAGATGCATGATGACCAGCTCGCTGCCGGAATCCGCCGACAGCACGCCCNNGTCGGCGCCGGCTCGCGCGGATTGACCAGGCTGCCTTCGGGCAATGTCAGGTCGATCAGGCGGAAACAGCCGCCGTTGTTCGGAATGCGGCCCTCGGGATCGGTCACCGCGCGGGTCGCGAAGCAGGCGGCGGC
>PLSZ01000362.1 GCA_003164305.1 Acetobacteraceae bacterium | reverse complement strand
GCACGGCGTAGACGAGCCCCTCGACCCCGGGCACTCTCACCTTCACGGCCCTGAGTTCCTCGAGGTCACGCGAGATGGTCGCCTGCGTAGCGAGGATTCCCTCGCAGCCCAGCAGTTCGACGAGCTGATCCTGGCTCGAAACGGCGTTCTCGGTGAGGATGCGGGCAAGCAGGTGCTGGCGTCGCAGCTTGGGGGGTCGCTGAGTCGTCACGCGAGCACCATCGTCACGCGAGCACCATCGTCCCGACGCCTTCGCTGGTCAGCAGCTCGAGGAGGATGGCATGAGCCACCCGGCCGTCGAGGACGTGGGCGCTGTTCACGCCGTGACGCACCGCGTGGGCACAGGCCGTCGCTTTAGGCACCATGCCCTCGCCAACGGCGCCCACCTCGATCATCTTGTCCAGATCATCGATGCTCAGCCGGTGCACAAGTGTTGCCGGGTCGGCGGCGTCCGAGCGGATGCCCTCGACGTCGGTGAGGAATACAAGCTTTTCTGCCTCGAGGCTCTCCGCGATCGCTCCCGCCACCGTGTCGGCGTTGATGTTGTAGGTCTGACCGTCCGCGTCCACGCCCACCGGAGCGATCACCGGCACCAGCCCGCCGCCGGTCAAAGCATGGATCACGCGGACATCGATATGCGCCGGCTCGCCGACAAAGCCCAGGTCGATGGCGCGTTCGATGTGGCTGTCGGGGTCGATTTTGGTGCGGGTGACTTTGCGGGCGCGGATCATGCCGCCGTCCTTGCCGCAGATGCCGACCGCCATGGCGCCGGCTTTGGTGATCAGGCCGGCGACGTATTTGTTGACGGTGCCGGCGAGGACCATTTCCACCACCTCGACCATGGCGGCGTCGGTGACGCGCAGGCCGTCGATGAAGGTGGATTGGATCGCCAGCCGTTTCAGCATGGCGTTGATCTGCGGGCCGCCGCCGTGCACGACGACCGGGTTGATGCCGACCTGCTTCAGCAACGCGATGTCGCGGCCGAATTCGATCGCCAGATGTTCTTCGCCCATGGCATGGCCGCCGTATTTCACCACCACGGTGGCGCCGGCGTAACGGCGCAGATAAGGCAGAGCCTGCGCCAGAACGCGGGCCCGCTCGGTCGCGGCGGAGATTTCGGACGGAGATGCGGTGCTCATGCCGCGCAGCTAAAACGGGGCGCGAACCGGGGTCAAGAGACCGGTGAGAGGGTGTGGCTAGCTCGTGATCTGTCCGGTTTTCGTAGCTCGTGAAGTGTCCGGTCTTATGGAGCTCCAGCACTGGAGGATTTCATGGACCGGCACAGAACAAGAACGAAGCGGACAGATCACGAGCTACATAAACCGGACAGGTTGACCAGCTAGCGACAGAGACCGGTGAGAGGGCCGCCGACGGGACCCGCGTCAGGAGCGCAGCAGGCTCATGAACAGCATCAGCAGCAACAGCGTCGCGCCTTGTAGCAGGACGCGATAGCGCATCAGCCGGTTGGAGGTGGCGCCGCTCTGGCCGCGCACCATGCCGATCATCCCCGCGAAGAGGACGCCGACGGTGGCGAACATCAGCAGCCCGATCATGATGGAGGCGAAGGTGTGCATGGCGGGACTATACGCGTTGTTCGGCGCCGGTTCATCCCCCCGCCGGTGGATGAAACGCCGGCGCACAAGTTTGGGAGGAAGGTTTTTCGCCGGCGGTCAGGGGCCGGAACCACGCCAAACGTCCCGGACCTGACGCCGGGGCGTCCAGCTTGCCCGCCGCCGCCAAAAAAAGCTGGTCAGCAGACCGGCAACTTCGTTCGCGACCCGCATCCGCTCCCGCGCCATAGGGTTCGTTTATTCCTGGAGCCGGTTGTCCGCCGCGTTGTCCGGCCTCGCCATCGCGTTCTTCCTGGGGGTGGGAGGCGTCAACGCGGTCTTCACGTTCATCGCTTTCGCGATGGCGATCGTGGTCGTCACGATCGGCGGCTTTGGCCCACGTAGCCGCGGGCTGGCGCTGGACGTGATTTCTCGCTGAACCTTGGCGCGCGGCCGGTCACAGCGCGCCGCGCCGCCGTCAGGCCGGGTCCGGACAGCACCAGGGGCGCCGCGCCGCGGGTTTCCCAGGTGGCGGCCGCGACGCGGTGAGCGAAGTCCGGGAACAGGCGGATCGTCTCGCCGCCTGCGAAGTTCGCGCGGTCGCCGGTGTCGAGGTAACTTTCGACCGGCAGGGCCTCGGCCAGGATGATCGCGTGCCGCGGCAGTTCGACGTGGAAATAGCGGACGCGGTCGCGGGGCGCGGGGGCGATGCTGGTGCCATCGACCAGCAACTTCACGGGCACCAGCACGTCGTTCACGAACACCGCGTGGTCCGGTGATAAGTATAGATCGTACACCGGAACGTTCTGGCTGAACGCGCCGGCCTGGACGCGGATGGGCCAGACTGTCTCCGGCGCCGGATGCGAGCGGCAATCGATCGCACGTTGCCCGACCCAAACAATTGGCTCGCGCGCGCCGTCGGCGGTCAGCACGACGTCGCCAACCTGGAGATGTTCGACTGCGATGTCGCCGTCCGGCGTGCGGATGCGGGTGCCTTCGGCGAAGCAGGCCACGGCTTGCAGAGTATTGCCGTTGACGATGGTGAAGCCGCCCGAACTGATCGCGGACCCGAAGATGATCTGGTCGATCCCGCCCGTTCCCGCGCCGGTCCCGCTGTCCTGAGCGGTCAGGGTGTTGCCGTTGGTGACGCCAAGGTTGGAGAGCGTGCCTCCGGTGATGACGAACTGGTCGCCGGCGGACCAGGTGGCGATCGTGCCGTCGAAGCCGGCGATGTCGTCCAGCTTCAGCACTCCCGTGCCGTCCTGGAACACCACGTCGATCACGCTGTTGTTCACAGTGTAGGTGCCGGTCGGCGTCAGGTTGTCGGTGAACGTGGTGCTCGCCGCGTTCAGCACCGCGCCGGTCACCTCGATCGTGTCGTGCGACGCCATCTGCAGAATGCCGGGACTGTTCACCGAGACGGAGCCGTTGATCGTCGCCGTGCCACCGCCGACCACAGTGCCCTGCACGACCTCGGTTTGCTTGCCGGATTTGCTGCCGTTCGAGAGGATCGTGCCCTCGAGAAGGATGTAATCGGAAGCGATGGTACCGAAGCCGCCCGTCGTGCTGCCACCATTCTCGATGTAGACGGTGGGATCGAGGACGCCTCCCTCCAGCACGACACCACCCTGAAGGTTGACCACCGCGGCGTTCACCACGGCGCCTGGCCCAACGGTCAGATCGCCGGTGCCAAGCGCGGTGCCGATATTGAGTTCGCCGGACACGGTCAGGGTGGTGTTATTTCCCGACACGATCAGCGCGCCGGAGCTGTCGGTTTGACTGCCGATCGTCAACGACTGCGCGGAGAAGGAGGCGCCGTTCAGGACCGACAGCACGCCGGTGCCATCGT
>PLSZ01000607.1 GCA_003164305.1 Acetobacteraceae bacterium | reverse complement strand
CGCCGACCCAGTCCCAGAAGCCGAATGTATTGGCCGGGTCGATGCCGAACGTCGTGACGCCCGGAATATTGGTGGACACCGCGGCGAAATGTTTCGCCACCGCCGCGTCCGAACCGAGCTTCCGCACGACCCAGTCACGCGCCGTCGCGGCGTTGGTCATTGTTTCCAGCGTGGTGAAGGTCTTGGAGGAGATAATGAACAACGTCTCCGCCGCGTCCAGATCCAGCGTGGCCTCGTTGAAATCCGCGCCATCGACATTGGCGACAAAACGGAAATTCATCGAGCGGTCGCTGAACGGGCGCAGCGCGCGATACGCCATCTCGGGTCCCAGGTAGGAACCGCCGATGCCGATATTCACCACGTTCCGGATGCGCTTGCCGGTGTGGCCAGTGAATTCACCGCCGCGAACGCGCGTCGCGAACCTCGCCATGGCGTCAAGCACCTTGTGGACATCGGGTACCACGTCGGAACCATCGACGTCGATGCGGGTGCCTCGCGGTGCGCGCAGCGCGACGTGCAATACCGCGCGGCGTTCGGTGGTGTTTATGACCTCCCCGGCGAACATCGCATCGCGCCGCCGCGCCACGCCCCGCTCTTCGGCCAGCGCCAGCAACAACCGCATTGTTTCATCCGTGATGCGGTTCTTCGAATAGTCGAGGAACAGACCGGCGCCCTCGGCCGAGAAGCGCTCCGCCCGCCCAGGATCGTTGGCGAACAAGGTTCGGAGATGCAGATCTTTGATCTCAGCATGATGCGCGATCAGCGCCTGCCAGGCGGGTGAGGCGGTAAGCTCGGTCATCTGCGTTCTCCCGTTTTCACGCCAGCGACTTGCTCTTCGCGTCGATTGCGCCGAGCAATTCCTTCCAGGACTTCACAAAGCCGTTGGCGCCGTCAGATTGCAATCGCGCCGCGAGCGCCGTCAGATCGACGCCAGCCTTGACGTGCGCGGCGAGCACCGCCTCCGCGTCGCCACCGTCACGTGACAGCGGGCGTGCGGTCGCGCCATGATCCGCGAACGCCAGCAGCGTTTCTTCCGGCATCGTGTTCACCGTGTTTGGCGCCGCGAGACCGGCGATATAAAGCGTGTCCGACGCGGTCTTGTCCTTGGTACCGGTGCTGGCGAACAGCAGTCGTTGCGCCCGCGCGCCGACGTTCTCCAGACGCTGAAAACGGTCGCTCTCCAGAACGTCGCGATACGCCTTGTAGGATTGTCGGCTGACCGCCATCCCAAGTGCGTTGCGCAATTCCGCCGGCACCTTGCCCGCCACCGCGACATCCCAACGGCTGACGAACAGCGAGGCGACCGAGCGCACATCCGCCGGCAAACCGGCCGCCACGCGGCGCTCCAGCCCCGTCATGTAAGCATCGGCGGCGGCCTGATATTGCGCGGTGGAAAACAACAGCGTGACGTTCACCGGAACACCGGCGAAAATAGCTTCCTCGATCGCCGGCAGGCCCTCGGCCGTGCCGGGGATCTTGATGAACAGATTNNGCGTGCAGCATCTTCGCCTGTGCGATGGTCGCTTGCGTGTCGTAGGCGAGTTCCGGCGAAACCTCCAACGATACGAAGCCGTCTACCGTGCCAGTCCGCTCGTGGATCGGCAGGAACAGATCGGCCGCCCGGCCGAGGTCCTGGACAGCGAGATTGAAGAACAATGCCTCGCCCGCCGCGCCGGCATCCAGTTGCTCGCGGATTTCCGAATCGTACCATGAATTTCGGGCGATCGCGTTGTCGAAGATCGTCGGATTGGAAGTCAGGCCGGTGATCGAAAATTCGTCGATGTAGCGCTGCAACGTGCCGCTATCGAGCAGATCGCGTGTGATATTGTCGAGCCACAGGCTCTGGCCGAGCTGGTTCAACAGTTTGGGTGCGTCTGAGGCCATGGTCTGGTTCCTTTATCGCCTGGCGAGGGCCGCGAGATCGTGGTCCAGCAGATCCCCGATGCGGTCTATCGTAATGTCGGCCGGGGGGAGCCCCGCCAGAACGGCGGGGTCCGTCGCGTAGTGTCCCTGCCTGGGAAACACCGTCGTGACCCGGTCGCCCCATTCTCGCTTGATCGCGGCCAGAATGCGAAGCTTGTCGTCGATCATGACGTAGTGCCTGGCGGGAAAGTGATGCTCCACATCCGCCAGCTCCAGTTCCTTATGGACATAAATCAGCACGTTGTTACCGAACACCGGCCACAGTCCGGACCGTTCCACCTTTCTGGGTTGGAATACCGCGTCGCCGTCCGACAGGATGACGGAAACCCCGGCGAGTTGCGCCTTTTTCACGACCGCGATGGCTTTTGGATAGAGTCGGTCATGGAACGGATAGTCCACCAGCCAGTTGGCGATACGCAGCACCGTCGGATCATGCAACGCCTCCAGCCGGTAGAGTTCCAGCGCCCCCAGATAGTCGGAATAGCCGAGTTCCGAACGCAGCTTCTCGAACAGTTCCCAGAACCGCTCGCAAGTCGCCTCGCCATAATATTTCGCCAGATGCACGCCCAGATCGGCCTGCACCCGGTCGTTATCCAGCAGCGTATTGTCCACGTCGAACAGGAACACCGTGTCTGCCATCCCCGTCATTTGGTGGTCGCCTTTGTTTCAGCCCTGGCCACGTACGGATCACGCCACGGTCCATCGCCGCCGATCAGTTGCGTTGCCTCGTCCGGCCCCCAGCTTCCCGGCTCATACGTATAGAGCGGGGTCACGTTATCGAGAATGGGCTGCACGATGCGCCATTGCGCATCCACGATGTCCTCGCGCCCGAACAGGTCGCCGTTGCCATGCATCGCGTCGCCGAGCAGCCGCTGATAGGGCGGCCGATACGTGGCCGCCTGCGCGGTGAGCATCAGTTCCATGTCGTCCCCAACCATTCGATCGCCCGGCTGCTTCACCCGCAAGCCCATGCCGATGGCCATATCGGGACTCAATCGGAACCGCATATGGGCCGACCCGCCCGGCACCAACTCGCCAAAGGTTTCACGTGGCGGGCGGCGGAATTGAACCGACACCTCGGTCGTGGTGACCGGCAGATTCTTGCCGGTGCGAATATAAATCGGCACACCTTCCCAGCGCCAGCTTTCGATGAACAACCGGACCGCGATGTAGGTCTCGACGGTGGAGCCGGGATGCACGCCGGGGACGTCGCGATAGCCGATATATTGACCGCGTACGACGTCGGTTGGTTCGATGGGGCGGATCGCCTTCAGAAGGCTTGACTTTTGGTCGCGCAGTGCTTCGCTTTCCTCGCCGGTGGGCGGGTCCATGACAAGGTGCGCCACAACCTGCAGCAGATGGTTCTGCAATACGTCGCGGTTCGCGCCGGTCGCGTCATAGAACGCGGCGCGATCCCGCACGCCGAAATCCTCGGCCATGGTGATCTGGATATTGCTGACATGGTCGCGATTCCAGATCGGCTCGAACATCGGATTGGCGAAGCGCGTATAGAGCAGGTTCTGCACCGGCTCCTTGCCGAGAAAATGGTCGATGCGGAAGATGTTTTCTTCCGGGAAGTTCTTGCGCAGCATCGCGTTGAGTTCTTTCGCCGACGCGCGGTCATGGCCAAACGGTTTCTCGATCACCAGCCGCGCATCCCCGGCTGTGCCGGACTTCGCTATTCCCCCGGCCACGATGCCGAATGTACTGGGCGGCACCGCCAGATAATTCAGCGGCCGTTTGGCATCGCCGAGTTCACGATACAGCGCGGCGAACGTCGCCTCGTCGGCATAATCGCCATCGACATACCGCAACAGCGACAGCAGCTTCTCCTGAGCCTTTTCATCGACCGGACCGTGTTGAGAAAGGCTGTCCCGCGCCCGATCCTTGAGTTGATCGAGCCCCCAGCCGGCCTTGGCGACGCCGATGATCGGCACGCTCAGGCCCTCGTCGCGCACCAGGCCGAGAAGCGAGGGGAAGATCTGCTCATAGGCCAGATCCCCGGTCGCGCCGAAGAAGACGAGAGCGTCGGACGGCGTGGGCATCAATGCTCGTCCTTCGGCTTCTCAACGTGTCCGCCGAACTCGAAGCGCAGCGCGGACAGCAAACGGTCGGCATAATCGGCTTCGCCGCGCGAACTGAAGCGTGCGAACAACGCCGCCGAAATCACCGGGGCCGGTACGCTTTCGTCGATCGCTGCCTGCAATGTCCAGCGGCCTTCGCCGGAATCGGATACGCGGCCTTCGAAATTCGCGAGATTGGGACTTTTCCGCAACGCGCTGGCGGCGAGGTCGAGCAGCCAGGACGCGACCACGCTGCCGCGACGCCAGACCTCCGCGACCTGGCCGATATCGATGTCGTATTTGTAGCGTTCGGGATGGCGGAGCGGAGTCGTCTCGGCGTCCGCCGCGTGAGTCTTCTGACCCACATTGGCATGTTTGATGATATTCAGACCTTCGGCATACGCCGCCATCATCCCGTATTCGATGCCGTTGTGCACCATCTTNNCGTTCGGCCCGCAATGCAGATAGCCCTTCTCGGCGGTTCCTGGGTCGCCTGTCGCGCCCGGGGTGCGTGGCGCCGCGGCGACACCGGGGGCCAGCGACTGGAAGATCGGGTCGAGATGTTTCACCACCTCGGGCTCGCCACCGATCATGTGGCAATAGCCGCGCTCCAGGCCCCATACACCGCCGCTGACGCCGACATCGACGTAGTGCAGGCCTTTCTCACGCAGCGCCTCGGCGCGACGGATATCGTCGTGGTAGTACGAATTACCGCCATCGACGACGATGTCGCCTTTGTCCAGCAACGGCATCAATGATTCCAGCACCGGATCGACCGCGGCGGCGGGAACCATGAGCCAGACCAGCCGCGGCTGGCTCAATTGCTTAACGAAGTCGGGTAGGCTGGTGGTGCCTTTGGCGCCCTTGGCGACGAGCGCGTCCACCGCCTTATGGTGGCTGTCGTAAACAAGGCATTCATGGCCGGCCTTGGTAAGCCGGATTACCATGCCGCTACCCATCCGCCCCAGCCCGATCATTCCTAACTGCATTGTCTGGTTCCTTGGTTCATGACCATGGTGATCGCCTGTTTCGCCGCTTTGACCATATGCTCGCCCGTAAAGCCGAAATGTTTCGCGACCACGGCGATCGGCGTCGGGAACCCGAAGCTCCGCATGCCCAGCACGATGCCGGTACGTCCGGTGCAACGGTCCCAGCCGATGGTCGCATCATTGCTTTTCTGACTTCCGCGCTGCCTCACGCGAGGGTTAAGCCGATCGCCCGGGCAAAGTTGCATTGTCCGTCAAACACCGGGCGTGCCACGTCGAAGCAGGCCACGAGGGCTGTCACCGTAACCGTTCACAAACAGGGGCCGGGAGGTTCGGAAACTACGCAGATCCAGGCCTGACGGATATGCCGTCCTTGGTTTGAAATTTTAGCGATGCCGGCGGATCCTGGTTTGTCGCGGTATGAGTAGTTTCCGATGCTGCTCCATACGATGGCTCGCATTCTATCCTGTCGCCGTCGCACGGATGCGCGGCCGCGAGATCGATGAGACCAACCAGGAGCAAGAGAAATGGATTCACCCATCGCGATCCAGGAGTCTCCGAAGCGTACAGAAAATGATGGGAGCGCCGGCCAACAAGAAGCACTCGGGTCCGACGAGTTGCGCCGTATGAACGCCTACTGGCGAGCCTCCAACTATTTGTCAGTTGGGCAAATCTATCTGTACGACAATC
>PLSZ01000626.1 GCA_003164305.1 Acetobacteraceae bacterium | reverse complement strand
TCTCGAACGACGAGCCGCCGACGATCGTGGAATCGGTATATGCGTCCGGCAGTCCGAGATATTCCAACAGCGACATGACCGAGGTGCGCGCCTGCGTCGTCGCGCTGAACACGCCATCGACGTCCGCCAGGGTCAGGCCCACGTCTTCCAGGGCACGGTGAATTCCTTGCGCCATCAGATCGATGGGCGACATCAGGGCCGCGACCGCGCCAATATCCGATTCAGCGGCGCCAATGATGGCGGCCGAGCCTCGCGTCAGCCCATTCATGCCGCGCCCTCCGCCGAAGTGAACACCGGATAAGGCGGTTCGTCGCCCTCCGCCTTATGCGTCCTGAACTTCACCCGCATCCCGATCTTCACCTGGGCCGGCGCGATGTCCTCGACCCGGCTCATCATGCGGAAGCCTTCGTCGATGTCGATCAGCGCGACATTGTACGGCTCGCCCTGTTGCGGATGCACGACCGTGGTCGAATGCACGGTCCCCAGACCTTTACTGACCCGCCATTCCAGGTCCGCCTTGCCGGTCCTTGGCGCGATGACCCGGGGATAAAACACCGCGCCGCCCGCCGACGGGCTGAACTGATACGCGAGTTCTCCCCGCGCCAAATGCGCGAGGTAAGTGGTCAGCGGCGAGTCTTTGGTCAACCGCGAGTCTGGGGGCATCGGTGATGGCTCCGGGAACGAACGCGGCAGGCTAACGCGGGACGGGTCAAAGGCAAAACGCCAATGTCGCGCCGAACGCCGAGGTAGCTGGCACGATCACGCGACCATTGTCACGGTGCACGCCGGAGATCGCGCCGTCGCGCATCGCCCGCCAGGCGGCATCGACCGAACGCGTGCGAAACTCCAGCGCCGCCATGAAGCTATCTCGTCCGCCACCGTCGGGCGCGGCATCGCCGAATTCCAGGCGCAGGGCCTCGGGCGTGACGATGTCGAAGCGGGAGACGCCGACCGTCAGCGCGAGGCCTCCCGCGATCGGGCGCACCGCGTCGGCGCCGAACATCCGCCCGAACAGCCCGCCGAGCTCCGCGGGTTCGCTGGCGGCGATGACCGCGCGGGCAACGCCGGTCGCGCCGTTGGCGTGGTGCCGCCACTCATCGCGCCACACCAGATCGCGGGTGAAGTGGTGGCAGAAATACAGCCGCCCGCAGGAGACGACGCCCGGCTTCAGGCGCACGGTCCGGAACACCGCGTGGCGCTCGCCATCCGGCAGAGCGACCGGGCGGGAGAACTCGCCGGGCGGGAAAACCGGCACACCGGCGGATTCCATCGCTGCGTAGGTGGCCGCGGAATCCTCGGTGCCGAACACCAGGCCGTTCAGCCCCTCGGGGGAGCCCATGATCTCCGGCCGCTGGGTGTCTCCGGGGCGGGCGGCGATTAATTCGAGGTAATCCGTGCCGAACATCGCCAGATGATTCATCGAGCCGAGGGTGTGATGGCCCCTCGGCGTCAGCGTGAAGCCAAGCCGCCGGTAGGTGTCGGCGCCCTCGTCGATGCGGTCGCGGACATTGATCACGACGTGATCGAGGGTTGGGGTCAGGTGTGTCATGGAAGCCTCCGGCCAGGATGGTAGTGGCGAACGAGGCGACGGGAAACCGTGATCGTGGTTTCGATGAGGCCCCTGGGCGGGCCGCCGTCGGCATCGGGATAACCGCCGGCGCCACGCCCAGCCGTCTCCGCCCAACCGTCCTGCTCGGGTTCGACCCGTGCACCAGTGCAAGCATGTCCGGAGTGAACAATCGGGCACGGTGCCTGGCGCGGCCGATCCTCGGCTCGAGGCCGAGGATGACGGTGGACAAGGCCGCGGATGACGATGACCCAAACAAAAAGGCGGTGCCTTGTGGGCACCGCCAAGTTTGGGGGGGAAACGTCACACAGTGTGGAGCGTGCTCACACACTGTTTAACGGATATAGGCGTGCTTTCCGGCCCTTCAAGCCGGTGGGCATCCGCGGAGAGGTTAGCATTTGGTAACCCCGATTTAGCCCGGAGGAGAGGCGTGTCCGGGCTTTCCCCGACAACGCGTCAGGCCGACGCCGCCTCGATCGACTCCCCGACGATCTGCACGATCCGGTCGAGCGTCGCCGCCGGCGTCATCAGCGGCGGCGCCAGGCACAGCGAGTCGCCGCTCGCCGGAGGCCCATCCGCCCCGCCGCGCTGGCGCATGATCAGGCCGCGCTTGCCGGCTTCGGCCACGACCTTGCCGCCCAGTCCGAGGGCGGGCTTTTTGCTGCCCTTGTCCTCGACCAGTTCGATCGCGGCCAGCATGCCGATGCCACGCACTTCACCAACCGCGGGCAGCGACAACAGCGTCTCCAGCCCCTTCCGGAACCGGTCCCCCTCCACCTGGGCGCGCTCCACCAGGCCGTCGCGCTCGATGATGTCGATGTTGGCGAGGCCCACCGCGCAGCACACCGGATGCCCGGAGTAGGTCGCGGCGTGCATGAATTTTTCATCCATNNCCGCTGGTGACGCCCTTGGCGAAGGACATCAGGTCGGGCTCGACGCCCCAGTGCCCAAGAGCGAACCATTTGCCGGTACGGCCGAACCCGGTGATGACCTCGTCGGCGATCAGCAGGATACCGTGACGGTCGCAAATCTGCCGCAACCGAGGGAAGTAGCTCGGCGGCGGCACGATGACGCCACCGGCGCCCATCACTGGCTCACAGATGATCGCGGCGATGGTATCGGCGCCGTGCTGAGCGATCGCCGCCTCGAAGTCGTCGGCCGCCCCGATGCCGGCGTCGCCGTTGCCGGGCCAGCGATAGGGGTAGGGCGGTGCGACCTGGAAGAACTCGGGCACCAATGGGCCGAACATCTTCTGGTACCCAGGCAGGCTGGTGGCGCTCATCGCCGCCATGGTGACGCCGTGGTAGCCGTAGCGGCGGGAGACGATTTTTACTTTGTCCGGCTTGCCCATGCGCTTCCAGTAATAGCGAGCGAACTTGAACGCGCTCTCGTTGGATTCCGCGCCGCCGGTGGTGAAATAGGCCGCCGCCATGTTGCTGTAGGCCAGCCCGACGATACGCTCGGCCAGCCGGATCGCGGGCTCGTTGGAGAAGCCGGCGTAGGCGGAGGCATAGGCCAGTTTCTCCATCTGCGCCGACGCGGCGGCGGCCAGTTCTTTCCGCCCATGCCCGATGTTGACGTTCCACAGGCAGGACAGGCCGTCGATGTACTGCTTGCCGTCCGAGGTGTGGAGGATCGCGCCCTCGCCCCGGGTGAACAGCTTCGCGTTGGNNCCCCGCCTGCTACGGTGGCGGCATGAGCGATGTCATCAGCCTCGATTGGATCGGCGGGCAGCTTCGGGCGATTCTGGCCGAACAGCGCACGATCCGCGCGGAGAACGAGATATTTCGGAGCACGATCCTGAATGCTCTGAACGAGGTGGTCCGCGTGCTCAACGACCGGATCGGCAATTTCGAGGCGCTTACGGAAGCGCGGATCGATCGC
>PLSZ01000002.1 GCA_003164305.1 Acetobacteraceae bacterium | reverse complement strand
TGGTAGAGATCGCCTGGAATCCCGAGTTCCTGCGCGAGGGGCATGCAATTGCCGACACGCTGCATCCCGATCGCCTGGTGTTGGGACGGACCGCTGAGGGCACCGCCGAGGCGGTAGCTCGAGAGATCTACGCACAGATCCTCTCCGATGGAACCCCTTTCATCGTTACCGATACTGCGACCGCGGAACTGGTGAAGGTGTCGGCGAACGCGTTCCTGGCCACCAAGATCTNNGGGCACGACCCGCGGATCGGGCGTCGATTCCTCAACGCCGGCTTGGGTTTCGGCGGCGGCTGCCTGCCGAAAGACATCCGAGCGTTTATTTCGCGGGCCGGTGAACTTGGCGCTTCGGAAGCCTTGGCGTTCTTGCGCGAAGTAGACACCATCAACATGCGCCAGAGGACCCGGGTAGTCGACCTGACCCGCAAGGTGTGCGGGGGTTCGCTGTTGGGGTCGCACGCGGCGGTTCTGGGAGCCGCCTTCAAGCCGCAATCCGACGATGTACGGGACTCGCCGGCCTTGAACGTTGCTGCCCAACTGCAGCTCCTGGGCGCCTCCGTCAATGTCTACGATCCGAAGGCCATGGAGAACTCCCGAAAGGTTTTCCCCACTTTGCATTACGCCGATTCGGCGGTGATTGCCTGCGACCGGGCGGATGTGGTGCTGGTGCTCACGGAGTGGGAAGAGTTCGTCGACCTTGATCCGTTTGCCCTCGGCAACCTGGTGAACAAGCGCGTCGTCGTCGACGGTCGAATGTGCCTGGACACGGCGAAGTGGAAGAGCGCCGGCTGGGAATATTGGTCCTAGGGATTGATGTGAAACTTGACTTGCAACCGTCCGTACCGGTAAGGGGGACGATGATTTTCGTCATCCTCAGAGGTGGAGTGATCTGATGGGGGAAGCAGGCGCCGTCGCGCTCCCCGAGACCGCGCTGGTGACGTTGTGCTTTCGCGCTAACGAGGCGCGACGCCCGGATGGCATCATCGACGATCCCGTTGCCATCGAGTTGACGGAAACCGTCGACTACGACTTCACGAACTTGCGGCGCTCCAAGCGACAGGACTTGGCACTGCGGGCGTTTGCGTTCGACAGCGAGGCGCGCCGCTACCTTGCCGGCCACCCGGAAGCCACGGTCGTCGCACTCGGCGAAGGAATGCAAACCAGCTTCTGGCGCCTCGACTCCGCCGGTCTTGGCGATAAATTTCGCTGGCTGACCATCGATCTGCCGCCCAACATCGCGCTTCGCGAGCGGCTGCTGCCCCGATCACCGCGCATTTCGATGTGCGCCCAGTCGGCACTGGATTTCAGTTGGATGGATCGGGTGGACCCGGGCAACGGCGTGTTCATCACCGCGGAAGGCATCTTGCCCTACCTGGAGCCCGAGCAGGCGCTGGGCCTGATCGCCGAATGTGCGCGCCGCTTCCCCGGCGGCGAAATGATGTTCGACCTGCCGACGAAGTTGCAGGCGGTGCGGAGTCGTCGCCGTATGCGGAAAACTCCGCAAAGTGCTTGGCCGCCAACCCCGTTCGGCCTTTCGGCACGTGAAATCGCCAATCTCAGCAGCATTCAAGGAATCCGGGCCGTGCGCAACCTGCCGGTACCGCGCGGCCGCGGTCCGGGGTTCAATGCGCTGTGGAAGACGCGTGAATTGCCGATCTACGAGCCGCTTCGTTGGCTCGTGGGAATCAAATGGCCCACTCTTGCGTCGCTGACCCTGCTTGAGTTCGACGCGTAGCGTCCTTACAGCAGGTCGATCTCGTAGCCGAGCAGGATCGGATACAGCGCCATGTCTGCCGCAATCGGCAAGCCGATCGCGTCGACCGGGTTCGACAGGTTGTTCAGGAACAGGCTGATGTCGTAGGCCGGAACGCTGGTAACGGCGGCATTGACGATGTCCAGCGTTGGCTGGATCAGGCTGTAGAACCCGGAGGCGGTACTCGAGATTGTGGCGGCGGTGTCGGTGACCCACTCCGCCAGAGCCACGGCGGGGTTGGCCTCGACAGCCTGCAACCCTGTCAGCGCGTTGGTCGTCAAGCTTGTGGAGCCCCCAGTCCCCGAGGAGGGAGCGAACGACGAGGCGATCGAGCTGAGGGTCGGCAGCGTTACCGGGTTCGGTCCGGTACCGGTGAAGTCGCCGATAAAATTGTGGAAACCCAGTCCGGCTCCGCTTGCCAGCAGTCCGGGAAGCTCTTCGAAGCTCTTCAGGGGCGGGAACAGCCCGATCGGGGTGTTGATATTGGCCGGCGAGGTTGACCAGCCGTAAAGCGGGTCGCCGTAGCCCAGGTTCACCAGATACGTCAGGTCCGGCTGCAGCAGGTCGGCAATCGGGTTCCCGATGATCGGGATCGTACGGAGCGGACCCAACAGCGGCAGTTGATTCGTCGGAATCATGTAGTAGTTGGTCATCGTGGGTCCCGACGTCGGCAGCTGAATGGCGTTCTGAACCTGCGTCGCCGTGAGATACGGGTAATAGAAGTGCGTTTGGCTGGTGATCGCGTTGAGATCCGACAGCAGGTCGAGCGGGTATCGCGGGAAGTCGGCGTTCGAGTCGTATTCCATCGTGTAGATCGTGGTCGGGAAGGAATTAGAGGGAACCGAACCGTCGTAGCTGTACCCCATAGCCGTCAGCACCAGACCGGCGAAACGTTCGCTCACCCCCCCGTTGGGCGTTGGAGCACCGATCAGAACGAAGTT
>PLSZ01000381.1 GCA_003164305.1 Acetobacteraceae bacterium | reverse complement strand
GATGGGCTGGGCGCCGAAGTCGCGAGGCAAGGCGTTCGGCTCGATGCGGTGGGTGCGGAGGTCGCGAGGCAGGGAGCGAGCCTCGATGGGGTGGGTGCTCAGTTGAACCGCATTGAGGCATTGCTCGGGCCGGCGGGCCCTCGGTAACCACATGCGCATCTCAGGCTGCTGCTAATCGCCTGACCATTTCTGGCACGATCCATGGATGACCTGTCGCGCCTTATCGATGCTGGCGCGAAGATAGGGGTTCCGGATCGCTCGGGGTTCGACCAGATCGACGTGACGGCCAAGAAGCTGTTCCAGGGCCTCGGCCAGCCGAAGAACCGGCGCAAGGCGGGCAGCCCGCTGCCCGGCTCGAAATCTACCAGAAAGTCGGCATCGCTGCGCGCGGGATCGAAGTCCGTGCCTCGCGCGGCGGAGCCAAATATCTCCAAACGGCGCACCGCGTAGCGGCGGCACAATTCGGCGATCTCGGCGCGGTGCTGTTCGATCATGGGGTGCATGATGATCCTGGTCACCCACGGTGAGGCTGTGCGGGCTCCTGATAAAGAAACCTTTGGAACCCGGCAAATGCCGAGCGAATGCTGCCTTCGGCCACGCCCTGACCGGTCGCCGCGAGGGCGGGGTCGTAATCGCGATCGGGCGGGAGGCGTGTCAGCCCGGACCTTCCACCGCGACCGCGCTGTGCCGGCCGGTCAGATCGATCTCAAGACGCACGCGACGCGCGATAACCTCCGGAACGCGGGTGCGGTGGGGACCATCCTGGAACCGCACGATCCCGAGTTCGGCGAAGCGCTTCAGTGTGCGCGACAGGCTGGCTTCCTGGCGGCCCGTCAGGGTCGCCAGTTCCCGGAGCGACGCTGGGCTGTGGCGCCGGATCGCCTCCAGCATCGCGAGGTTTCCGGGTGACAGGAGTTTGACCATCGCCTCCGCCGAGGCCTGCCTGGTCGCGGCGCGTGCGGCGGTTTCCTCGCTGTCGAACCACTTTTTGGGAACACCGCGCGCGGCTTTGGGATCACGGACGACGCGTTTGGTCCAATCGGCGAACTCACGAAGCGAGCCGATTTTATAGGGTGTTGGGGATGCCTCTTTCATCGAGCACTCTCTTCACTTGTATCCAGAAATCGTCGAGCAGTTGTGCCACGGTCGTGAACTCATAGGGGCGGCCTTTATCCTTTTCGGTTCGGTGCCAGTGGTCGTAGATCACTCGTTCGCGGCGATAACTTCGGTGGCCCACGTCCACGCCGTGGGCGTTATCGAATTTCAGCCATGGCGGACCGCCGTCCTCGTGGCGGAGGACAATGGCGTAGCTGATGCCATGCGGGCGTTGCGGCGTCACGTCTGTCGAACGGGCGGTAAACTCGACGACCACGCCCGGGGCCATCTCGAAGTCTGAGCCGTCCAGGGCGAGAAGGAGGGCCAACTCGGCTTCGACCATGGCTTAACATGACATGTTAATATACTCCGTTCAAGAGTGCGGGCCAGTTACTGGGCCTGGGCACCGTCCTGGTAAAGAAACCGCTGGAACCCCGAGAAAGCCGTCCGAATGCTGGCAGGATCGCCAAGATCGGCGACTGCGTCGGCCAGGGAATCATGATATTTCAGACGGAGCAGCGGGTTCAGCTTGTCCGCGTCCAGTTCATCGACACCGACACTGACGTAATGCGACAGGACAAAATCGAGGAAATGCCGCTGTTTGTCATCAAAGTGCGAACTGATCACGACCCTGGCCTGGCCGGCCCGTTCCTCGCGCGTCATTGGCGCCATGGCGTAGGCGACATAGGCCAGCACGTCGAACAGGTCGCNNTTTCTCGGCCTCGATGATCTTCTGCATCTCGGCGAGTTGATCCCGGCCGAATCCGGCCTCGGCGAGGCTGATCAACAGCGCCTTGCGCGTGTCGGGGACGCTCCAGATCGCGCGGAGTTCGGCTTCGTCCTTGAAGAACGATGGCAGCTTGCCGAACAACATCTCCATGAACTGCTGGGCTGACATCGGCGTGCCATCCGCGTGCCAGAACGTCGTGCTCATCATGTGCTGGATGGTGCGCGCCTTGCCGTCCGCGAGTTGGACCTTGATGCGGTCCGGGCGTGGACGCGGGGGCGGGGCCGGCAGGTCAGCCGGTGGCTCCGCGACCCCTGGCGGGCGTGCCGGCGCCGGCGGCTCGGGTTCGATGGGCTCGCCGTCCCATTCGGAGTCGGCGAAGTGGTGATGCGCCCGCACGAAATCGTAGATCGTGAAGTAGTCCTTGCCGTCGTAAAGCCGGGTGCCGCGGCCGATGATCTGCTTGAACTCGATCATCGAGTTGACCGGTCGCATCAGCACGATGTTACGGACGTTGCGCGCGTCCACGCCGGTGGACAGCTTTTGCGACGTCGTGAGGATGGTCGGGATCGTCTTCTCGTTGTCCTGGAATTCGCGCAGATGCTGGTTGCCGAGTTCGCCGTCGCTGGCGGTGACACGTTGGCAGTAGTTCGGGTCCTTGCTGGTCTTCATCTGGTTGATCAGGTCGCGCACGGC
>PLSZ01000555.1 GCA_003164305.1 Acetobacteraceae bacterium | reverse complement strand
GATGGCGTGCAATGTGGGCCGGACGGGATGCGCGCCGACGCGTTCGGCAATCTTTGGTGCGGTTCGAACGCGCCTTTGGGCTACGCGGGGGTGCTGGTGTTCACGCCGGACGGCAAGCTGATCGGCCGCGTCCGGCTGCCCGAAGTGTGCGCCAACCTGGCGTTCGGCGGGCCCAAGCACGACCATTTGTTCATGACGGCATCACAATCGTTGTACATGCTGCGGGTGGGCGCGCAGGGCGCGGCGCCGGGCTGATCAGGGCGCGAAGGCGGTCTTCGTCCGCGTGTATTCCAGCCGATACACGCCGCGAACGAACGGGGCGGTCGCGCCGGCGCCCAGCAGCGCGCGATCGAGTAAAATGTCGGTCAGAGCTTCGGGATCGGTCGCCTCGACCAGGATGAAACATGAGGGCGGCGGCTGGATGTCGGCGCGGTCTTTCGTTTCGGTCGTGCGCACCGCGGAGGCCGCCTCGTCGCACCGGCACAGATGCGCGCCGGTCACCCGGGACGCCTGCGCGGCGGCGCGCACCATGGCGCGGACGGCGATCAGATGTGGCTCATCGCAATCGAAACGAATGCTCAGCAGCGCGCCGCCCATGCCTGGGCCGTGACTGACAAGCACACGCGACAAAGCGCGGAACGTGCCGGTGAACTTCGCTGTCGTGGCCTTGGTTCCGGGCGTTGGATCGTTCAGCCGGTCCTGGTAGCCGGCGCCTTGCAGCACCTGCATCGTATCGGCTTCGTATAACGTGAAGAACTCCGGATGCGTGGTCGTATCGGCGGCGATGTAACGGCGGCCGCGGCGAAAACCGGGGATGCCGACGCGTTCCGGCATGTGCTCATTGACGTGCCAGTCGTAGAATTGTTCTCGAAAGTCCGGTTCGACCCCGTTCCAGATCGCCACCACCGCCTCGCCCGCCAGCATGCATCCCTCTCTTTCGCGGGTCCCATAACACGGGGCGGGGATGCCCGGAAGTCGATCGGGGGACGAATTCGGGGGCCGTGAAGGGATCGGCGTCCGCTTTTAACACAGATTAAGCGAAGGCGATTTCAGGATTACTCGGAATCCGGGAATCGCGGCCAGCGCGTCATGTCGTATTTTCATTTCGTGGCAGCACAAAAAATCGCATCGACGCGGAGAAACTCTGTGAAATCCAGAAATCGTCTTCGCTTGATCTGTGTTAAAGAATCCCCCGATTCAACGGCACGGGCCTTCGTAGCGCGGCACGATCGCCTCTTGACCGCGCCCAGTACACTGCCACCCTCAACGCTCCCAGCCCAACAGGAGACCCCACATGCCGGAAATCTATGTCCATGCCGTCGAAGGCCGTTCCCTCGACCAGAAGCGCGCGCTGGTGAAGGACATCACCGCCGCCGTGGTGAAGCACTTCGACGTCGCGCCCGAAGCCGTGCTGGTGCAGATCGTCGAGTCCGCCAAGGAGAACAAAGCCAAGGGCGGGGTGCTGTTCAGCGAGCGGTGATTTCCGACTCGACTCGGACAAGGGGCGACCCTATGTTCTCTCTATGTTCTTATCATCTGCCCGTACCGAGACGCTCGCCCGCCTACGCGACCAGATCGCGCGGATAGAGCGCGGGGACACGACAGCCCAGACGCAACGGGCGATTCCGTTTGGCGTTCCGGCCCTGGACCAGGGCGGCGGCCTGCTTCTGGGTGCCTTGCATGAGGTCGCGGGCGCCGGGCCGGATACCGAGCATGGCACAGCGGCGGCCTTGTTCCTCGCCGGCGTGCTGGCGCGGCTGGAGGGGCCGGTGCTGTGGGTGCAGCAGCGGCCGGATCTGTTCGCGCCGGGCCTCGCCTGCGTGGGCCTGCATCCCTCCCGCGTTGTGTTCGCGGACGCCGGCAAGGAGGTGCTGGCGGCGATGGAGGAAGGCCTGGCGCATCCCGGCCTCGCCGCCGTGGTGGGCGAACTCTCCGGCCGCCTCAGCCTCGTCGCCTCTCGCCGCCTGCAACTGGGCGCCGAGAAATCCGGCGTGATGGCCGCTTTGCTGCGCCGGAGCCGGATGTTCGACGACCCCGAACTGGCCGCGCCAGGCGCCGCCGTGACGCGGTGGCGGATCGCGGCGTTGCCGTCCAACCCGCCAGTGCCGCGCGCGCCCTCGGTGCCCGGGTTAGGGCCCGCGTTGTGGCGGCTGGAACTGACGCACCGGCGCGGCGGGGAACCGGGATCCTGGATCGTGGAGGCATGCGATGCGACGGGTCGTCTCACTCTGGTTGCCGGCGTGGCCCACGGATCGGCTACGGAAACAGGACGCGCCGCCTGATGTCTCTCTGGTCACCGCCACGCATGACGGGCGGAAGCGGGTGATCGCGGCGGTGGACGCATTGGCCGCGCAGGCCGGCCTGTATCCGGGAATGCCGGTGGCGCAGGCCCAGGCGCTGGTGCCGGATCTGGCGGTGATGGAGGCGCGGCCGGAAGAAGATGCCAAGGCGTTGCGCCGGCTGGCGGGGTGGTGTTTGCGGTATGCGCCGCTGGCGGCGGCGGCGCCGCCGGATGGGGTGTGGATCGACGTGACCGGCAGCGCGCATCTGCAAGGCGGGGAGACTCGGCTGCTGCGCGACCTGGTCAGCCGGTTGCTGGCTCAGGGGTTCGCGGCGCGGGCGGCGGTGGCGGATACGCCGGGGGCGGCGCATGCGATGGCGCGGTTCGGTGGGCAGGATATCGCCGTCGTGCCCTCGGGCGGTCAGCGTGCGGCGTTGGCGCGGTTGCCTCTGGCCGCGTTGCGGCTGCCGGAGGCGACGTTGGACGGGCTGCGGTTGATGGGGCTCCAGCGGATCGGGGCGCTGGCCGAATTGCCTCGGGCGCCGCTGGTGCGCCGGTTCGGCGCGGAGGTGACGCGGCGGCTGGATCAGGCGTTCGGCACCGTGGCCGAGGCGATCGCGCCCGAATTTCCGCCGGACCTGGCGCAGGCGCGGCTGACCTTCGTGGAGCCGCTGCTGACGGCGGACGCTTTCGCCACCGTCATCGACCGGCTGACCGGCGATGTTTGTGCTTCCATGGAACGTTCCGGTACCGGCGCGCGCCGGCTGGATCTGCTGTTCGAGCGCGTGGACGGCACCACGCAGGCGATCCGGATCGGCACGGCGCGGGCGTCCCGGGACGCGCGGCATCTCGGCCGGTTGTTGAAGGAGCGCATCGAGCGCGTCGATCCCGGGCTGGGGGTGGAGGCGATGCGGCTGGTGGTGCCTCGGACGGACGCTCTGGTGCCGGTGCAGGCGGCGGCGCGGCTGACGGCGGACGACGTCGAGGAGCCCGACATGGCGCCGCTGATCGATCGGCTGGCGAACCGGTTGGGGGCCGATCACGTGTACCGGGTGGCGCCGGTGGACAGTGACGTGCCGGAACGATCGGTGCGGCATGTGCGGGAGAAAGCGGTGGGGACGTGGCCGGCGGATTTGCCTCGGCCGGTGCGGCTGCTGGATCCGCCGCAGCCGGTGGAGGCGATGGCGCTGCTGCCGGATCATCCGCCGATGGCGTTCACCTGGCGAAGGGTGCGGCACCGGGTGCGGCGGGCGGATGGGCCGGAACGGATCGCGGGGGAATGGTGGAAGCGCGGCGGGGAGACCCGGTCGGTGCGCGATTACTTCCGGGTGGAAGATGAGGAGGGGCATCGTTACTGGCTGTTCCGGCGGGGCGATGGGGAGAGCGGGGTTTCCGGGGATATGCGGTGGTTTCTGCATGGGCTTTTTTGAAGGGGGGAGCGGATGGTTGGGTTGCGGGAGGCCTCGGTGGAGGAGATCGTGGAGAGTTTGACGTTCGCTTTGCGATATGAGGGGCGGAAGCGGGTGTTTCACGCGGATGAGGCGATGGCTCGGATTACGGCGGACCGGTTGGTGCGGCATCTGGCGGAGAGCGGGTTCGTGTTGATGCGGCGAGGGGGAGGAGAGGCTGGGTCGAATGTAGGGCACGCATGAGGCGGGTGTGGACGCGCGTCGCCGGGCCGATGATCTGCCGGGTTCAGACCGGTTTCATGCGTGGGGAGGAAGTGGTTGAGACGCGAAAAGAAATCGTTGGACACGAAGTTGCACTGAGTTCGCACGAAGCTTCACGAAGAAAGTACGGAAACGGAACGACACGGGTCGGTTCCAGAGTGAAAGCATGCCGTCATGTCAAAATATTTTTATTATATGGTAACCAAATTATAAAGCTATTTAATTCGTTATGTTTTCAATTCATTTTGCGCCATCACGATGCGGCCCGCGCGAACGCTGGCCAGCTTCGTGTAACATCGTGTCAACTCGGTGTAACTTCGTGTCCGATTGATTTGTTTCCCCGCCACTGAAGAAAGCGAACGCCCTCATAAATCAGATGCGATTCAGCCCATCTTCCAAATCTCATCGCCCGAAAGCCCGAACGACCCCTTAACGATGTACACCGAACTCCAGACCACCACGAACTTCTCCTTCCTCCGCGGCGCCTCCCACGTCGAGGAACTGTTCGCCCGCGCCGCCGTGCTCAACATCCCCGCCCTCGGCATCACCGACCGAGGCACACTGGCCGGTATCGTCCGCGCCCATCAACGCGCTGAAGAAACGAATGTCCGCGCCATCATCGGCACGCGCCTCGACCTGACCGATGGCCCGTCCGTCCTGATCTACCCCACGGACCAGCCCGCCTACGCCCGCCTCTGCCGCCTGCTCACCACGGGCAAAGGCCGTGCCGGCAAAGGCGGCTGCGATCTCGCCTGGCCCGATCTCGCCGCCGCGGCGGCAGGCATGATCGCGATCCTTTGCTCGCCTCCCACGTCTTCAATCCTCCAACGCCTGAAAGCGGACTTCGCCGATCGCGCTTACCTCGCGCTGACCGTCAGGCGCCGTCCCAACGACGCCGTCCGCCTGCACCGGGAAGCGGACCTGGCGCGCGCCGCCCGTGTTCCCACCGTCGCCACGGGCGATGTGCTGTATCACGCCTCCGGCCGGCACGTGCTCGCCGACGTGCTGACCTGCATTCGCATTGGCTGCACCATCGATGAGATCGGCCACGACCGCGACCACGCCGCCGACCGTCACCTCAAACCGCCGGAGGAAATGGCCCGCCTGTTCGCC
>PLSZ01000591.1 GCA_003164305.1 Acetobacteraceae bacterium | reverse complement strand
GTCAGGCCCTGGCATGACGGATGGGGGCCGGTACGTCATTCCTTCGGCCGCCTGGTATAATTCTTAATCTCCGTGTGCTCTGTGCCTCTGTGGTAAATTATTCTTGCTTCGCGCGGCCGTCAGGCGACCTCAAACCAGAAGTCCAGCACATCGCCTTTGCGCTGTTCGGCGAATTTTGTCACCACGCGGGTGCCGATCGCCAGAGCCTCGGCGGCTTCCCGCGGATTGGTCAGATCGACGCCCTTGAAGTAACCGCCAAGCGCGGTGTCGGCGCCGTCCAGCAGCACGTAGCCGAACGCGTAAGGCGGCGGCGGCAGATTGTTGAACTGTTCGTAGACGAAGGTGAATGCCTCGACGCGGCCGCCGGGCCCGACCTCGACCCACTCCGTCGTCGGCAGCAATGTTTCATCCGAGAACGCGCGCGGCGGCACCAGCACCTTGTTCGACTTCGCGCAGCGGCGTCCGAATATCTTGCCATTGTCACGGATCTGAGTGAAGAAATAACTCGCGGTTTCGCCCAGAGCGTGATCGTAGGTGATGTTCCANNTGATCGCCGCCATTGCCGCTCGCGATGCCGACGCGGGCGCCATCGACCTGATGCGTGCCCGCCCTGCCCCACACCTGCAACGCCGTCTCCGCCACCCGCGCCATCGCCGTCACCGCGATGGCGTTGGTACACAGCGTGCCGCCCGAGGGATTGACCGGAACGCGGCCACCCAACTCGAACTCCCCATCGCGGAGGCGTTTGATGGAGTCGCCGGGTTTGGCGACGAGCCCGGCGGCGTCGATGGCGTGGTACTCGGTGTTGCTGAACGGCGCGTAAAGCTCCGCGACGTGCACCTGGTTCGCGGGATCGGTGATGCCGGCCATGCGATACGACTGCGCGAACGAACGGCCAAGCGCGTAAGCGTCGGCGTGCTCGGCGGTTGGATTGTTGCCCATCCGGTCGCCCATCCAGTACGTCTCCGCGCGGCAGGCGACCCCGGTGATCCAGACGGCGTCGAGCTTGTTGTCGCGAATGAATTGTTCCGAGGCCAGCACCATCGCGGCGCCGCCGGTCGATTGCGGACAGCAATCCATCAGCTTGATCGGCCAGGAGATGATGCGCGAGTCCATCACATCGTCGATCGTCACGACCTTGCGCAAATGCGCCCGGGGGTTCAACGCGGCCTGGCGACGGTTCTTCACCGTGACGTAGGCCATGTCCTCCTCGGTCATGCCGTAGCGTTTCATGTAGCGAACGGCGGACATCGCCAGCATGTTGATGGTGCCGAGCGGCAAGGCGCGCTCGTAGGTCGGGTCCCAGATTTTATTCAATACGGTCTGTGAATCGCCGCACTCGCCGACCTTGTCGGCGCCCGCGGTCAGCACGACGTCGCACACGCCGGAGGCGATGTGATAATACGCGGCGGTCACGGAGGAAACGCCGGTGGCGCCGCCGGTATTGATGCGCAGAAAACGCTTGTTGCGTCCGCCGACCGCGTCGACGCCAAGCCGCTCCGCGTTGCCGATCCCGACCATCGCGTCCGGCGACAGCGAATAGACCACGGCGTCGATGGCGTCGAAATCCAGTTTGGCGTCCAGCATCGCGGGCACCACCGCCTCCCGCACCAGGTCGGGGTAGCTGGCGTCGTCACGGCGGGAACGAAAATTCGACTGGCCGATGCCGATGATGCCCACGCGATCGGTCATGCGTCCGCTCCCAATACGATGGCGGATTGGTATTGCATGGCGAAGCCGCTGCCGGCCTGCGCGAGGCCCAGCCGTACGCCGGGCGATTGATGCGGGCCGGCGCGGCCGCGAACCTGGTTGGCGATTTCGGCGATACGGATCATGCCGGTGCAGAACACGGGATTGAAGGCGATCACGCCGCCGGACAGGTTAACCGGCAGACGGCCGCCGCGGGCGAACCAGCCATCCGCCATGCGCGGCGCGATCTCGGCGCGCGATGCGAGGCCGAGCGCGTCATAAGCGATGAGTTCCGAATATCCGGTCGCGTCGGTGATCTCCACGACGTCGAACGCGGTCGTGGGATCGGCGATCCCGGCTTCCGCGTAAGCCTGACGGGCGGCTTCCTTCAACGCGGGCGCGGTGGTCAGGTCGCGATCGCCCAGAAACGCCGCCTCGGTGGCCCAGCCCATGCCACGCAGCCAGGCGGGGTTTTCGAAAGCGCGCTCCCGGACGAACGGTTCGCCCGCCAGCACCATCGCCACCGCGCCGGTGACCGGTTGCGTGGTCAGACGTTCCGTCAAAGGCCAACGCGCGGGGCCGGGCCGCGGGCGCGCCGGGGGTTCGGGCCAGGCCAACGCGGCGTGACGCCGGTTCTTCGCCGCCACCGTCTCCGCGAAGATCCAGGCGTTGGGCCAGACGTGGCTCAGCGCCGAGGCCTGCAACGCGTGCGACGACAATTCGTCCAACGGCAACGCGCGATGGAAATACGGATCGGCGCCCAAACGTTGTGCTTCCGACATCGAAGACACTTCGGTCGGGCTCCACGAGACGACCAGTTGCGTACGGAACTGACCCGACGCGACGCGCAGCGCGCCCAGAATGAAGGCATGTTCCGACGAAGACGGAGTGGATAAAATATCGCGATCGACGCCGCCGGTCGGACCGGAGGCCATCATCACGGAAATCGCCCGCCCGTCGAACTGGTCGTTGCAGCCGACGACGATGCCGTCGATATCCTCGATGGTCAGGCCGGCGTCGGCGAGCGCGGCCTGGGAAATGTCGTAGATGATTTCCTCGAGCGATCGGGTCCGCTCGGTGATGGCGGGGCGGATCGCGCAACCGACGACCGCGGGTCGAACCCGGTATGCCATCGTCTACATCCCACCGGGATAACTGGGCCCGCCGCCGCCTTCGGGCGTGACCCAGTTGATGTTCTGCGTCGGATCCTTGATGTCGCAGGTTTTGCAATGCACGCAGTTCTGCGCGTTGATCCGCAATTGAGGTTTGCCCGCGATCTCCTCGATTTCATAAACCCCCGCCGGGCAGTAGCGCGTCTCCGGGCTGGCGTAGAGCTTGTAGTTCACCGAGATCGCCTTCGACGGATCTTGCAATCGCAAATGCGGTGGCTGATTTTCTTCATGGTTGGTGTTGCTGATGAACACGGAGGACAGCTTGTCGAACGTCAGCACCCCGTCCGGCTTCGGATAGGCGATCCGCGGCGCCGTATCTGCATCCTCCAGCATTTCGTTGTCGCGGTGCGGATTATGCAGCGTCCAGGGTGCCTTGCCGCGCAGCACGTAGGTGTCGAGCGCGGCGTTCGCCATGCCGCCCCAGAAACCCCATTTCGAGAAAGCCGGCCGCACGTTGCGAACCCGGTAGAGCTCGTCCCACACCCAACTCGCCTGCAGCCGTGGCAGGTACGAGGCCGGCTGGTTCTGCCCCATGGCGAGCATCTCGGTCACCGCCTCGGCCGCCACCATGGCGGACTTCATGGCGGTGTGGGTGCCCTTGATTTTCGGCACGTTGAGGAATCCCGCGGCGTCGCCCACCAGGCAGCCGCCCGGGAAGCTGAGTTGCGGCAGCGACTGCAAGCCGCCCT
>PLSZ01000485.1 GCA_003164305.1 Acetobacteraceae bacterium | reverse complement strand
CGATGCCGAGCAGCTTCGCCGTGTAAGCGCGGATCATGAAATGACCCTGGCTGGAGGCATGGATCTGCACCTGTCCGTCCGCGCCGTAAACCGCGAGGCAGGCATGCGGCTCGATGTAGCCCTGATGTACCGGCTTGGTGGTATAGCGGCCCTCGACGATGACGTCGGCTTTGGCGAAGCCGGCATCGACGTCGCCCTTCTTGAAAGTCACGACTTTCGCGATGTTGGACGGCTTCGTCGGTTTCGGATTGACGCCCGCCGTGAACATGTCCTCGTGCAGAACGGGCGCACCGTCCGCCATCGCCTCATCGACGTCGATGACGTGCGGCAGAACTTCGTATTTGACATCGATCAGCGCCAGCGCCGCATCGGCGATCTCCGCGGTAATGGCGGCGACGGCGGCGAGCGCGTGGCCTTCATACAGCACTTTCGCGCGGGCCATGATGTTCAGCGCCAGATCCCGAAAGTTCATCGGGCCCTCGCCGACGAAGGCTTCCTCGCTGGCGATGTCCGGGAAGTCGGCCGCGGTCACGACCGCTTTCACGCCCGGCAGCTTTTCCGCCTTCGAGGTGTCGATCGAAACGATCTTCGCGTGCGGGTGCGGCGAGCGCAGGATCTTGCCCCACAACATGCCGGCGACGCGGGTGTCGGCCGAGTAAAGCGCGCGGCCGGTGACCTTATCGACGCCGTCGGGACGAACCGGACGCGTGCCGACGACTTTCAGGTTGGTGTCGATGTAATTCATCAGGCAGCCTCTCCTCGCATGACCGCTGCGGCGTCCATCACCGCGCGAATGACCTTGTCATAGCCCGTGCAACGGCACAGGTTTCCAGCCAGCCAGTAACGCGCCTCCGTTTCGGTCGGGTTCGGATTGGAGTCGAGCAGCGCCTTGGTGGCGACGATCAACCCGGGTGTGCAGAAGCCACACTGCAGTGCCGCGTGCTCGAGGAATTTCTGCTGCACGGGATGCAGCTTCTCGCCCTCGGCGATGCCTTCGACGGTGGTGATCGACTTGCCCTCGGCCTCGACGCCGAGCACCAGGCAGGAGCAAACCAGCGTGCCGTCAATCAGAACCGAACAGGCGCCGCAGTCGCCCGACGCGCAGCCTTCCTTGCTGCCGGTCAGGCCGACGACGTCGCGCAGCACGTCCAGCAGGGTCTGCTGCGGCTCGCACAGGAACTCGGCCGACTCGCCGTTGATCGTTGTGGATACGTATGATTTTGCCATGGGTCAGTGAGCCTTTACCGTTTTGCCCGATGCACGATCGAACGCGATCTTCGCCACGCGGCGTGCCAGCACGCCGGCGACCTTGGTGCGGTATTCGATCGTTCCGCGCTTGTCGTTGATGGGTTTGCAGGCGGCCTGAGCCGCCTTGTCGATCGCGGCCAAGGTCGCGTCGTCGAGCGTGTGCCCAACCAGCGCGTCCGCCATTTCCTTCACCAGCAGCACCGTCGGCGCCACCGCGCCAAGCGAACAACGCGCCGCCGTGCACACGCCCTTATCGTCGAGCGTCACGCTGATGCCGCAGCCGACGACCGCGATATCCATTTCCGTGCGCGGAATGAAGCGCAGATAGGCGTCGCCCGAATGCGCCGGACGCGGCGGGAATTTGAATTCCAGAATGAACTCGTCCTTGGCGAGGCTGGTGCGGCCCGGCGAAACCGGCACCTGTTCGACCGGAATTTCGCGCCGGCCCTTGGACCCGACGATCACCGCGATCGCGGCTGACGCGTAAAGCGCCGGAACGGAATCGGCGGCGGGCGAGGCGTTGCACAGATTGCCCGCGAGCGTGCAACGGCCTTGCACCTGCGTGGAGCCGATCAGGTCCAGCGCCTCGACCACGCCCGGCCACGCCTTGTTCATTCCCGCGTGCGCCTCGACCACGGCACCGGGTGTCGCGGCGCCAACGACGAACGCGCCGTTTTCCTCACGGATCTCCATGATCCCCGGGATCTTTTTGGTATCGACGATCAGTTCCGGCTTCATCCGGCCCGAGCGCATTTGCACCAACAGGTCGGTCCCACCGGACAGGACCTTCGCAAGACCGGACGAACCGGCGAGAAGTTTGACCGCGTCGTCCACCGAGGTGGGCGCGGAATACGTGAGACCTGGCATCGTGGCTCCCAATTTCTGCTCTGTCGTCATCTCCGCCCGGCGCATGGCATGTGCCCGGTGCGGCGTCGCTGTGCACGTTATGCGATCATGGCGCATCGGTCGAGGGGTAGCCCCGGGGGGAGCCACGGGGGTGGCCCCGGGATGAGCGGGAGGCGGCCAGGGATGTGGCCAAGGCACGGCTTCGGCTCCGGGAATTGCTCACAAATCGTCCCTGAACCAATCCAGTTTCGAGGCGGTCAGATCCGCGTCCAGTTCTCCAATCGCCCCCTCCGCCACCGGATAGCCCTGGGCACGCAGGTGCGCCCACAGCGCGCGGGCGATGGACGCGGAGTCATTGCGCCGGGCGAAAGACATTTGAAAGCCCGAGACTTTGGCCAGAGTAAATGAATCCGCGAAGCGCGGACGCAGCGTACCGGGCTTCGGGCCGGCGGCGGCTTTCTCCGTCGTGCTTCCCACCAGACTGTTTGAACGAAGATTGACCGCCATCACCCGCACCAGGGCCAATCCAAGCCGCTTGCCGGCGGTCTCCGGATACAGGTGATCGATCGCCAGCTTTCGGCCGGCAAGCATGGTCACGGCTTCCACATTTGCTGCCAGCCGCACGAATTGCCGCCAGGCATGTTCATACAGGTCCGAGCCATCGACGGCTTTTTCCTCAGGCCTTACCCAAAGCTCGGCGCGGTCCTTATCGTCTCGCCAGATCATTGCGTCGATGGCGGGGAAAC
>PLSZ01000023.1 GCA_003164305.1 Acetobacteraceae bacterium | reverse complement strand
AGCACCGCGACCCCGGCATCCCACAATTGGCGAGCCGCGGCGTCAGTCCGGTTCGGAGGCCCGATCGCGCCATGCGCGGCGAGGACGGCGAACTGCTCGCTCGTCATCCATCCCATGAAAACGCAGCGATCGAGCGCGGTGATGACGAGGTGCTCGAGCTGGCCAATTTCAGGCCGCGGCACGCATCCTCGCGTCGCCTCCCGGCTCCGACACGCCTTGATCCAGGCATGTTCGGCCGGGCTTCGCTGGATGCCGTCCAGCATTTCCGCCAGTTCCAGGCGCATTTTTTGACCCCTCCAGGCGATCGCCGGGGCCGCTTCCTTTCGGGTACAGCGGCACGCCGGCGGTGATGACGCTCCGGAAGACACGCGAACCGGCGGGGAGCGTGGACCGCGGTCGGTTTCCGGGTGGTAGGGGTTTCGAGCAGCTCGTTCGATGCGGGTTCGAGGCCGATCAGAGTCTCATCAGCGACCGTTAGACCTCGGGCAGGTAATTCGCCGAGTGGTCGCCTCGCCTCGAATGGAGGTAACCGGTCGTCGTCGCCAGCGACGCGTGACCCAAATTCTTCTGCACCACCTGAGGCGGCGCGCCTCGATCGAGCGCGTGGCTCGCGTGGCTATGCCGCAGCCAGTGCGGCGAAACCGCCCCCTTGATGCCGGCACGCTTCGCGGCACGCCGCACCGTTCGGTGGATCGCCTGACGACTGAATGGTCGGCCGTCCTCCGTGGGCACCACGGGTGCGTTCGGCTGACGTGCTGGCGTCAAAGCGACCAGATCGCGCCACAACGCCGCCGGCACGCCGACGGTGCGCAGCTTCGCACCCTTGCCGAGGATCTTCGCCTCACCGGCCTTGCCCACCGGCGTCATGTCCCGCCAGCAGAGCGCCCCGCCCTCCGACGCGCGAAGTCCACACAAATACAGCAGGCGCAACATCGCCCGGCGGTTCGGGCTCGGCTCGGCTCCGACCATCCGCTGGACATCGGCCTCCGCGAGGATCCGTTCGGCCGTGGTCGCGATCGGCTTCGACAGCCGGAGAGCCCGGCCCGGGTCCGTCGCGATGGCGCCCAGCCCGTAGGCGAACGACAGCAGCGACTTCGCCGCCGACAGCCTCCGAACGCGCGAACTGGCGCGATCACCGACCAGGGAATTGTCCCAGGCCTGCAAATCGGCCAGCTCAATCGAGGCCAGCGGCTTGCCCGAATGCGCCAGGAATCGGGTGGCATCGTTTCGATAGGCGACGACCGTGTTCGACGGTCGGTTGTGGAGCCATGCGCGAATCAGCATTTCGTCGCCACCCGGCAACGTGCCAACCTGCTGTAATTCCACGGTATTTCAGTCCTGAAGGCTGATACATAACAGCCATTATGTCCCGCGCTGGACGGATTATTTATCGCCTCGCCCACCGCGGCGACCGATTATTGTCGCGCCCTGCAACGGCTTATTTATCACCCGCCAGCCTGTTTCATGGGTATACGTTCGTTGACTACGTTGTGACACGCGGCCGCTCGGCCTCGCGTCCCAGACCCGAGCAGACAGCCCCGGGCCTGGGCCCGCGAAACGCGACGCGCACAAGCGGCAGCGCGCATCAGTCCTCTCCGACAGAGCCGGGGGGTGCGTGTCGCGCGTGAATTTCAATGATGTGGACTTAATCGATCCGCCGAAATGGCAACCGTTCGATCCTACCAAAAGCATAGCACTATTTTGGTCGAAACGGCCGATGAAAACCCCGACCGTCCGGCATGTAACCCAACCTCGCCCTTACGATTTGCCTGCTCGCCGCACGATCGGGCCGAACCCATACGGTACGCCCTGGAACCTGAGCGCGATCGATCCGCGGTCGGGCGACACCTCAGGCGGCGCGTTCAACGCGAACACGATGTGTCGGATGCCTCGTCGCCACCGTTTTTGCAGCGTGTCCGGGTGCAGTCCGGTGGAACGGCGCAGTCGTCCCCAGGTCCAAACATGGCGTGGCTTACCGGAGGGCGAGACCGGCAATACCAACGATCGCATCAGCACAAGGCGGCGCTCGTCCTGGTTCCGAATATGCGCGGTCCAGGTGTAGGCCTGATCCATGGCGTCGATTTGCAAGGACGTCGGCGGGCGGCGTCGTACCGACGACGAGGTGTCCGTTTCGGGCCACGGACAACGAAAGCCGCAGGGAAAGCAGCCGGCCCATGGCAGTGTGAGCAAGACCCGGCCGGCGTCGGCGAGGCGCTCTTCGACTTCGGCTTCGGTGTAACTCCCTCGACGGGCGTCGTCGCGCATTTTCCCTTCCTGACAGCGTCGGCGGAATGGCGAAAACCGGCGCAATTCTGTCGGGATACTCTTATTGAAACGCGTCGCAAGGAAAATATTCAACCGGGGGCTGTGCCGCCGCGACGAATCAACCTGGTGCGTCAACCGTGGCCGGTGCGATCGGCTATTTTGCTATCAAGATGCTCTGCTATCGTGCTTTGTGGCTATCCCGCGATCGTGGGCCGATTGTAGTGATCGAACAGCAAATTCACCGCCTCGATCAGCAGATCATGCGAGGTCTTCCCCTCCGCGATCGCAAGCATCTTGAGCTGCTGCCACGCCTCGGGTTCAAGCCGGAGCGTCTGCCCGCGACGCGCATCCTTCGGTCCCCCGGTCAAGCGCCCGGGGGCAGGCTCCG
>PLSZ01000636.1 GCA_003164305.1 Acetobacteraceae bacterium | reverse complement strand
CCGTTTCGTTGTTCGCCCACATGATGGACGCGATCGCGGTCCGCGGCCCGAGTGCCGCTCGATACGCCTCCATGTTCAGACGGCCTTTCCCGTCGACCGGGATGCGATGCACGGTCATGCCGCGATGCCGTTCCAGGTGCGCGCACAACGTCAGCAGCGCCGAGTGTTCCACAGAGGAAACGACTATCTCGTCCCGACCCGACTGGGTGTCCAGGGCGGACAGGATGGCGGTGTTGTCGGATTCGGTACCGCCCGACGTGAACACAATCTCCTGATCCAGCGCGGCGCCCAGAAGATCGCGCACGTCGCGGCGCGCCTCCCGCACCGCACCGGCCACGCTGGCGCCGAACGCATGCAGCGAGGAGGCATTGCCGAATTGTTCGGTAAAAAACGGCAGCATGGCCGCGACGACGTCAGAGTCGACCGCGGTCGTCGCATTGTTGTCGAGATAGACCGCGCGCATCGCCGCGTCCCCGCTTCCGGAGGTTAACCGAACGACTTGCCGCAGGAGCAGCTGGATTTCGCCTGAGGGTTGTCGAACACGAACCCGGACCCATCCATGCCGATGACGAAATCCACCGTCGTGCCCTCAAGAAACGCGACACTGGCGGGATCNNCCCGCGATCGGGTCCTTGGCGCCGTCGATCGCCATACGAACCGCATTCACCGCGCTTTGTGTCATGTTGATCATCGTGAGCCCCTCGGCGTTCATGGGAAGATACCGAACGACAGAGCAACTTTGATGCCAACTGAAAGTCCCGCGTGATACCTGGGTTTTTATCGTCGGTCAGGCTGTCGCGAATCTGACACGTCGCGTTTGAGACCGGCCTTTGTCGGCCGTCGTGGTCTCAGAGCAAGCCCAGTTCGAGCTTCGCGGATTCGCTCATGCGGTCGCGGGTCCAGGGCGGCGACCAGACGAGGTTCAGCAGCACGACGCTGACCCCTGGCACCAGCGAAACGATGTTCTGCACCTGGCCGGGCAGCGACCCCGCCACCGGGCAGGCCGGGGTGGTCAGGGTCATTTCGATGTAAACCAACCCGTCGCGACGTACCATGACATCGTAGATCAGCCCCAGATCGACCAGATTGACCGGAAGTTCCGGATCACGAACGGTACTCAGCGCTTCCATGACCTCCGCTTGCAGCGCCGGATTGCCTTCGTCCGGCGCCGGCCGCTCGATCTTCGTCGTGCGTGGCTTGTGCAGAACTGGTAGTTCGTGCGTGGTCATGGCGCTATTCCGTCTTGACGATGCCAGACACGACACCGCCTTTCAGCGCGGCGTCAAAGGCGTGCCAGGCGAGGGTCGCGCACTTCACCCGCGCCGGATAAGTCCGCACCCCGGTGAGCGGTTCCAGCCGCTCCGCCGCCTCTTCCAGATCGGCTTCGACCGCGATCGTTTCGCCGGTGGTCACGCGGGCGTGAAACGACTGGAACATCGCTTCCGCCTGGGACAGCGAAAGTCCGGTCAGGACCTCGGTCATCAGCGAGGCGGAGGCGGTCGAAATCGCGCAGCCGCGGCCTTCGAAGCTGACGGCGGCGATATGATCCGCCTTGATCTTCATGAACACGGTGACGCGATCGCCGCACAGCGGATTATGACCGTGCGCGAGATGGCTCGCATCCGGCAGGCCGCGGAAGTTCCGCGGGTGCCGCGCATGGTCCAGGATGACATCCTGATAGAGTTCGCGCAGGTCCATGCCGGCTCCTCGTTGCTAAACGCCAAAGATCTGGCGCGCGGCCTCGACCGCCGCCACCAGCGCGTCGATGTCGGTTTCATCGCTGTAAACGCCGAACGATGCCCGCGTCGTCGCATCCAGACCCAATCGATCCATCAACGGCTGGGCGCAATGATGCCCAGCGCGGACAGCGACATTGTGCGTATCCAGCACGGTGGCGAGGTCGTGCGGATGCAGCCCGTCCACGGTAAACGATACGGCTCCGACTCGTTGCGCGCCCGCCGCGACGACGCGCACGCCGGGGATGCCGGCCAGGCGCTCCACCGCATGCTTTGTCAGCGCCCGTTCATGCGCGAAGATCGCTTCGCGGCCGATGGACTCGATGAAGTTTATCGCGAGGTCGAGGCCGATGGCGCCGGAGATGTCGGGCGTGCCGGCCTCGAAGCGCGCCGGCGGCGGCTGAAAGGTCGATTTCTCGAAGGTGACCGTTTCGATCATGTCGCCGCCGCCCTGCCATGGCGGCATGCTGTCAAGGATAGCGCGTTTGGCGTAGAGGCCGCCGATGCCGGTCGGACCGTACAGCTTGTGACCCGAGAACACGTAAAAATCGCAGTCCAGTTCACGCACATCGACCGGGATGCGGGGCAGCGCCTGGCAGCCGTCCAGCAGCACCTTGGCGCCCTTCGCATGCGCCAGACGGATCACGTCGCGCACCGGGAGGATGTGACCCGTCACGTTCGCGACATGGGTCATCGCGACGAGTTTGGTCCGCTCGCTCAACAACGCCGCGAAGGCGTCCAGGTCGAGGCCGCCGTCCGCGCCGATCGGCGCGATGCGCAATCTTATGCCGATCTGGTCACGCAGAAACTGCCACGGCACGATGTTGGAATGATGCTCCATCTCGGAGATGATCACTTCGTCGCCCGAACGCAGGAATGTCGTTCCCCACGACCGGGCGACCAGATTGATGCCTTCGGTGGCGCCACGCACGAACACGATCTCACTGTCGTCGGCGGCGTTGACGAAGCGGCGGACGGTGTGGCGCGCCTGTTCGAACCGCTCGGTGGAGCGCGCGCTGAGGCGGTAAACCCCGCGATGCACGTTGGCATAATCGGAGCTGTAGTAATCGGCGATGCCCTCGATCACTGTGCGTGGCTTCTGCGCGCTGGCGGCGGTGTCGAGGAACACGAGACCGGGATTGCGCGCGAAAATCGGAAATTCGCGACGCAACGCGATCGGATCGAAAGCCGCCGCGATGTCGATGGAAGCGTTCATGCCGGCGCCCCCTCCTGATCGAGCCACGCCTGCAAATAGCGGCGTGCATGCGCATCGACGTCGGGCACCAGAGCGGCGGTATCGAACACCTCCGCGGCGAAAGCCTCGATCAGCATATGCCGCGCGGTGACCGGATCGATGCCACGCGACAACAGATAGAACAGCGCCGCTTCGTCCAGATCGCCGACGGTGGCGCCATGACCGCACTTCACCTCGTCGGCGTAGATCGTCAGTTCTGGTTTGGTGTCGACCCGCGCGGTGGGGCTGGTCAGCAGATTGCGGTTCAACTGCCTGGCGTTGGTGCCGTCGGCGCCTTCGCGCACCATGACCGAGCCAAGGAACACGCCATGCGCGTGATCGCCCAGTACGCCTTTCAACAACTCGCTGGTTTGCCCGCCCGGCGATTGATGATCGACGGCGGGCGCCAGCGTGGCCTCCTGGTCCCCGCGCAGCAACCATGCGCCGTTGAGGATCAGGTTCGCCGCCTCACCGGTCATCGCGACCTGAATGTCCTGGCGCGACAACCGGGCGCCGGTGATCAATACGAAGCCGTCATAGAGCGACGCCGCCGCGAGCCGAACGCGGGTCATCGCGAAATGAATCGCCGCGTTGTCCTCGGCCTGAATTTTCACGTGGCTGAGTTTGGCGGATTCGCCGACCTCGATGGCGGTGACGGCGTTGGTCCAGCTCGCACCGGTCCCGGCATAGGTTTCCACCACGGTCGCCTGACTGCCGGCACCGGCGAGAATGGTGTTGCGCACATGATAAACGCAAGGACCGGACGCGTCGCCGAGATACAGGATTTCGACCGGGAATTTAAGTGTGACGTCGGGGTCGATCGCCAGGACGAAACCATCCGTGAACAGCGCGGCGTTGAGCGAGGCGAAGGGCTGCGCGCCCAGTGTGTCGGCGTTGTCGAAGGCGGCCTCCGCGAGGTCAGGCCGATGGGTGATGGCGTCGGCGGCCGATCCGAGCCAGACGCCGTCGGGCAGGTCGCCGATCGCGCTCAATTCGGGCCGCACCCGCCCATTCAACACGACGATGCGATGCGCCGCGCCAGGCAGACGATGCGCGGCCAGAAGGTCCGGGTCGATTCCGGTGTCGGCGACAGTAAGCGGCTCCGCGCGCGCGGCGGTCAGCGGCCGTAGATCCGTGAAGCGCCACGCCTCGTCGCCGCGGCCGGGCACGCCAAGTTCGATGAAGCGGGTCATGGCGGCGGCGCGGCGGCGGGTGAGCCACGTCGGCTCGCGAGCCGCTTCGGCGCACATCTCGAACACGCGGCGCAAGGCGGTGACGACCGGGTTCGCCGACATGCTACGCCGCCTCGCCAAGATGGGCATAGCCGCGGCTTTCCAGTTCGGTGGCCAGGGTCTTATCGCCGGACGCGACGATGCGGCCTTCGCTCAGCACGTGCACGTGGTCCGGCACGATATAGTCCAGCAGGCGCTGATAATGCGTGATCATCACGATCGCCCGGCCCGGATCGCGCAGCTTGTTCACACCGTTCGACACCGCGCGCAGTGCGTCGATATCGAGACCGCTGTCGGTTTCGTCGAGAATCGCCAACCGCGGTTCCAGCATCGCCATCTGGAAAATCTCGTTGCGCTTCTTNNGCTTCTTTTCGCCACCGGAGAAGCCGAGATTGACCGGACGCTGCAACAGGTCCTCACCGATATCCAGCAATTTAAGTTTCGCGCGCACCGCGCGCAGCGTTTGCGCGGCGTCGAGTTCCGGTTCGCCGCGGCCCCGCCGCGCCGCGTTCATCGCGGTGCGCAGGAAATACATGTTGTTCACGCCGGGCAGTTCGACCGGATACTGAAACGCGAGAAACACGCCGGCCCGCGCCCGCTCATCGGCGGCGAGCGCCAGCAGATCCTGGCCCAGATAAGTGACGCTCCCGGCGGTAACCTCGTAACCGGGCTTGCCGGCGAGGATGCTGGAAAGTGTCGACTTTCCGGCGCCGTTCGGACCCATGATGGCATGAACCTCGCCCGGATTGACGGTAAGGCTGATACCTTTGACGATCTCCCGTCCGCCGGAAATCCGAGCGTGCAGGTCGCGAATTTCAAGGATCGGGGTCATGTGTGGCTCCGTTTGGGTCATCCGACGCTGCCTTCCAGAGAAACGGCGAGCAGCTTCTGCGCCTCGACCGCNNAAGCCGTTGACGATCAGCGACACCGACTCTTCCGTGGTCAGGCCGCGCTGTTGGCAATAGAACAACTGCTCGTCGCTGATTTTGGAGGTCGTCGCTTCATGTTCGATACGCGCGGATGGATTGCGCGCATCGATATAGGGTACCGTATGCGCGCCGCAGGTCTTGCCGATCAGCAACGAGTCGCACTGC
>PLSZ01000642.1 GCA_003164305.1 Acetobacteraceae bacterium | reverse complement strand
ACACTCCCAACGGAAGTCCAGCCCTGTTTCCAATGCCGCCACCTACGCCAATCCTAGAAACACCGCCAACGCCCGGTGAACCGCCAGCATCACGTCATTGTCCAACCGCCCAATCGTCGGCCCCAGTTTCGGCCGGCGCACCGTTTGCGGACGATCCACCGCGATATGCGACGGAACCTTCAATCCATTCTCATCGCTCGGCGCGACATCGATCCGCGTGACCGCGGCATCCTGCAAACTGCTGGTCAGCGGCAACACAACGACGGTCGGAAGCGCATCGAACCAATCCGCCTGAATGACGACCGCGGGTCGCGGTTTGCCGCTGTCCCCCCGCAAGGCAACGATGACGATGTCGCCGCGGCGTGTCAGCCGAGGTCATCCCAGGCGTCGGCGCCGGCACGCTCCCAGAATTCGGTTTCTTCGCGGCCGGCGTTGGTATTCTCAGCCGCCGCGATCCGCTCGCACTGCCGCCGGCATTCCGCGGCGAATCCCGGCGCCCGCGTGTCGGGAACCCAAAGTTGGACAGGACGCAATCCGGATGAGCGCATCTTGTCGCGTCGCCGCCTGACCCGGTCAGCACTGGTGAGCCTGTCCATGACGTTACATGTAGCGCGAAGCCGGCCTGTTCGCAACCTCCTGCTTCATTTAATTCCCCTGCCAGCCCGCCAGAGCAGTCCGCCCCGGCAATTTGCCCCCACCTCCCCTCCCCCGCTACGCTCGCACAACCAAATCCGGAGTCCGCCTGCCGTGTCACGCGCCGCCCTGCCGCCCTCGCTTTACACCGACACCGCGCGTCCGGCGCCGGAGACGCCGNNGGGGCGCCTCGGGCCGCAATGGCGGGCAGGTCAATCCGGGCCTGAAGCATAACCCCGATCAGGTGGAGAAAGACTTCGGCCCCGATCTTGGCGGGCGCATGATCCGCATGTCGTGGGACGCGCCGAACGTCGTGTTCAACCTCATCGCGCGGCATCAGATCCAGTGCGAGGCGTCGCAAACCGGCACCATGCGCGCCGCGTTCCAGCGCAACAACGTGGGCGACATCGAAACGGCGCATGAGCAGGGCGCGCACCGCGGCATGCCCGTCGAACTGCTGGACAAACACGCGATGCGGGCGAAGACCGGCACCGACCGGTATTTGTGCGCTCTGCTGGATCATCGCGGGGGGCATGTGAACCCGCTCGGCTATGCGCGAGGGCTGGCCCAGGCGGCGATGCAGGCGGGGGCGGCGGTGCATGGCGGGACGCCGGCGACGAAGATTTCCCGGCATGGCACGGCGTGGCGGGTCGAGACGCCGACCGGCACGGTGACGGCGGACCGGCTGGTGATTGGCACCAACGGCTACACGGGGGAGCTCTGGCCGAAGCTGCGGCGGACGCTGGTGCCGGTCTACAGCGGGATCGCGGCCAGCGAGCCGGTGCCGGAACAGATCGCCAAAGAAATGATGCCACACCGCGCCTCGGTTTACGAACTGGGAAGCGTCACCACGTATTACCGGGTGGACCGGCAAAACCGGGTACTGATGGGCGGACGGTGTCCTCAGCACGACATCGACGGGCCGGAGCAACTGGCGTTCTTCATTCGCTACGCGACGCGGCTGTGGCCCCGGATCAAAGGGATCAAATGGACGCATGGGTGGAGCGGGCAGCTGGCGGTGACGCTGGATCACTATCCGCATATTCATGAGCCGGCGCCGGGGGTGCTGGTGTGCCTCGGCTACAACGGGCGCGGGGTGGCGATGTCGACGGCGATGGGGCCGCAACTGGCGAAGCGGACGCTCGGCGGGGCGGAGGCGGAGATCGACATGCCGATCACCGGGATGAAGCCGATCCCGTTCCATGGGTTGTGGAAGTCGGCGGTGGCGGCGCGGATCGCGTATGGGCGGATCCGGGATTCGTTGCACGTGTGAGGCAACGGCGGGGGTACGGGCCGTCGAACGGGGGTGCGGCGATAGATCACCGGGTCGAGCCCGGTGATGACGCTGTCTTACCGTAATTACGGTACCTTACCGTGATGACGCCACCTTTACGTGATGACACCACCTTACCGTTATGACACCACCTTTCCGCGATGGCGGGACTTTACCCGTCCGTCTGCTCGCCCGAACCCGCCGGCTCGAACGCGGCCAGCACCGCGGCCAGGTCGTTCAGGCTGTAGGGCTTGCGCAATCGGGGCCACGGGACACCAGCCAATGCGTCCAACTCGGCGAAACCGCTGGCGATCACGATGGACAGGTCCGGATACAGCTCCCGCGCCCGGGAGGCCAGGGCGGCGCCGGACATTCCGGGCATGACATGATCGGTCAGCAGCAGGTCGAACGGGCCGTCCTCGCGCAGCACCGCCAGCGCCGCTTCACCCGACCCGGCGGTGCGCACGGACTCGTGGCCGAGTTCCTCCAGCATGCCGATGGTGCCGGCGACAACCAGCCGGTCGTCATCGACCAACAGGATGCGCGGGCCGCGGCCGGACGGGGACGCCGCGCGCGTCACCACCGGGAGGGCAACGACATCGGGCACGGGATCGGTGGTACGCGGCAACCATAGTTCCACGCTGGTGCCGGCGCCGGGTTGGCTGGACAGGATCAGCGCGCCGCCGGATTGCACCACGAAGCCATGCACCATCGACAGGCCGAGCCCGGTGCCCTTGCCGGGACCTTTGGTGGTGAAGAACGGATCGGCGGCGCGCGCCAGGGCCGCCTCGTCCATGCCCATCCCGGTATCGCTGACGGTGAGCACGACGTGATCGCCAGACGGCGCCTCGGGCCGTGACGGCGTGCCGAGGAAGGCGCTCTCGGGCGTCGTGACGGTGGCGTTGCGCGCGGTCAGCCTAAGGACGCCGCCGCCCGGCATGGCGTCGCGGGCATTGGACCCCAGATTGAGCAAGGCCAGTTCAAGCTGGTTGGGATCGGCGCGGAGGTTCCAGGTCCCCGGCGGCACGTCCTGCTCGATCTGGATCGTGGGGCCGAGAAGATGCACCAGCATCTGGCGGACCGAGGCGAACAGATCGCTCGGGTCGATCGGCATGGGCATCAGTTCCTGCTGGCGGGCGAAGGCCAGCAGGCGGCTGGTCAACGCGGCGCCGCGGCGGGCGCCCTCCAGCGCGGCGTCCACCAGGCGGGCGGTGCGCGCGTCTCCCTCGGGCAACCGGCGCGCCAGCAATTGCAGGCTGCCGAGGATGATCATCAGCAGATTGTTGAAGTCATGCGCGACGCCGCTGGTCAGGCTGCCCAGTGCTTCGAGTTTCTGGGCCTGGCGGAGGGCCATCTCGGCGCGGTTGCGGGCGGTGACGTCGCTGATGACGGTCAGGCTGTGGAGGAATCCGCCGGTGGCGGGGTCGCGCTCGGGCCGGGCGGTGAGCATGATGTCCGCGACCTCGCCCGAAGCCTTGATCAGCCGGTATTCGACCGAGCGGCTTTCCCGCGCTGGAACGATGCCGATCAGTTCCGGGACCGCCTGCTGGCGATAGCGCACCGCCGATGGGGGATCGAGGAAGGCGGCGAACGAACGGCCGACCACCTGAGATCTGGCATGGCCGGTGTATTCGACCCAGGCCTCGTTGACTTCCAGCAGCATTCCGTCCGGTCCCATGGAATGCACCGGGATCGGAATGCGCTGAAAGGGAGTGAAGTATTCGGTGTCTGTCGGCCTCGGCCCGGACGCCTGGCGTTCCATCGCGCCGTCGGGCGTGGACTGCGATGCCACGGGTGTGCCTTTCATGGATCGGCGGGGTTGCGTGACGAATTTACATGGGCGCCGAGGCGGCGCAATGCCGCCGGGTGGACTACGAGCGCACCGGACGGAGCCGTGGTTTTCCGCCGGTTGGGACAATCTCCGGCGCGCCATGAGCGCATCTCGCTCCCTTGAATGAAACGTCGCGCCACCGCGTTTGTCCACGCCCGTCGGTCATGGTAAAACTCATCGATCGAACATTGGTTCACGGAAGACGTGGATGCGCGCTGGCGGAGTGCTCGCTTTTGTCGCGCGGTGCGCCCCTGCCCTCGCCGCCGCGGTCGTGGCGCCCTGGCTCATGGTGCCTTCGGTTGCTCACGCGGCGGATTGCGCCAATGCCGCCACGCAAATGGCGATGAACGCGTGTGCCGCCGGCGACCCGCGGGCCGCCGACGCCCGGCTGAACGCGACCTTCAATGAGGTCGCCGGACGGTTGCGCGGCCAGGACGACGCCGGACATCGTCTGGTCGCGGCCGAACGCGCCTGGGTGCGATTTCGGGACGCGGAATGCGCCTTCGACACGAACCAGGTCAGCGGCGGCAGTATCGCTCCCATGGTGCTGGCGGAATGCCAGACGACGATGACCAAAGCGCGCGAGCAACGCCTGCGCGCTTACCTCGACTGCCGGGAAGGCGATTTGGCTTGCCCGCTGCCGCCGAAATGATCGGCGGCCCCATTTGGCCACTCGTGCTACCGGCATTGACGTTGGCCACCAGTCATGAAGCCCTGTCGCGTCTTCCTCGGGCTTGACCCGAGGATCTCTCGACACGCGATGATGTCAAAAGTCGGGCAGGGTGCGCGGGCAGGCCGATCCTCGGGTCGAGCCCGAGGATGACGTTCGGAGGATAATTTCGCCTTCGCGACCTATGGGGTCACGCCCTGGCATGACGGATGAGGGGCCGGTGCGTCATTCCGTTGGTCGAATGGAACTGTTCAGGACCTTTGAGGTCAGGCCCGGCGACGATTCGAACAAGGGTTACTCCGGAATGATCCCGCCATCGACGTTGTAGTTCTGGCCGGTGATGTTGCGCGCGCCGGGCGACGCCAGGAACACCGCCATCGCGGCGATGTCCTCGGGATCGTTGGCGCGGCCCAACGGAATGTCGGCGGCGCGCAGGCGCTGCATTTCCTCGACGCTGACGCCGCGTTCGCGGGCGCGCGCTTCCAGGTTGGCCTCGGACAACGCCGTCTTCGTCACGCCGGGACAGATCGAGTTCACGTTGATGTCGAATTTCGCCAGTTGCTGGGACGCGGTGCGGGTCAGGCTGATGACGGCGCCCTTGCTGGCGGCATAGGCGGCGTTCGATGTGCCGGCGTAACCCTTTCCCGCGATCGAGGCGATGTTGATGACGCGGCCGGAACGTTTCGGGATCATCTCGCGCGCCACGCGTTGCAGGCAGAAGAACACGCCCTTGGCGTTGACGCGGTGGATGCGGTCCCAGTCGGCCTCGGTCAGGTCCATGATGTCGGCGCGGCGGGTGACGCCGGCGTTGTTGACCAGGATGTCGATTTTCCCGAATTCCGCGAGCGCCCGGGTCACCATGGCGTCGATTTGCGCGAGATCGCCGACATCCGCCGGCACGGCGATCGCACGGCGCTGGAACCCCGTGATCGCGTCGGCGGTGGCCTGAGCGCCCGCCGCGTTGATGTCGGCGGCCACCACCGCGGCGCCCGCCTCGGCCAACGCCAGAGCGCACGCGCGGCCGATGCCGGACGCGGCGCCGGTGACGAGCGCGACTTTTCCGCTCAGAATCATGTTCGTTTCCTCGTCCGAGGCCCCGTCGTCAGACTTTCGCGGGCTTTACGCCGTATTTGGCGAACCAGGCGAGCATGCGCTTCCAGCCGTCCTCCGCCGCGTCCTTGCGGTAACTGGGGCGGTAGTCGGCGTTGAACCCATGCGGCGCGTCCGGGTAGATGACGATCTCCACCGTCTTGTGAGCGGCTTTCGCCTTTGCCTCGGCGGCGTGGACGTCGTCGGGTTTGATGCTCTGATCCTGGCCGCCGTACAACCCCAGAAGTGGGCACTTCAATTGGTCGGCGACGTCCAGCACGGTCTTCGGCTGAATGTCGGAGGTCGCGCCGGCCACCGGACCGTACCACGCCACCGCCGCCTTGACCCTCGGGTTGGCGCACGCGATCAGCCAGGTCTGGCGGCCGCCGCGGCAGAAGCCGGTGACGGCCACGTGGCGCAGGTCGCCCTTGTTCTTGCCGGCCCAGTTGATGGTGGAGTCGGCGTCGGAGAGGTATTGGGCATCGGGGGCTTTGGAGATGACGTCTTTGATGATCGTCGGAATGTCGGTCATTTTCGACAGATCGCCGATGCGCGCGTAATACTCGGTCGCCACGGCGAGGTATCCGACTTTCGCGAGGCGGCGGCAGAGGTCCTTGATGTGCTCGTGCACGCCGAAGATCTCTTCGTTGACGATGACGATGGGGAAGTGCGTGCCTTTGGCCGGGCGGGCGTAGTAGGCGGGCAGATCGCCGTCGGTGGTGGGGATCTTGGTGTCGCCGGCGTCCAGGCCGTTGGTGTCGGTGGTGATGGTCTGCGCCTCGACGCGGTCGACGGCGAGGGTGAAGCCACTGATCAGGCTGGTCATCATCAGGCCGCGGCGGGCGAGCGGGTAGTCGCGCAGACCGGCGGCTTCGGGGATATCGTTCATTTTGGACCTCATCTCCCTGCGGGGTTGGGGGAGGATAGACCCGGGCGGGCGGTTGGGAAATGGGCGGTTTGCCGCTTGAGAAAAAGGCGGCGGTCGCAACTCCGATTATGAGAGCTGGGGTCTGCCCAACTGACTATCCGCGACCTGCGTCTGACACCGTCAGGATAGCGCGATCAACGATCCGCCATGGCCATCGGACGTCACATGGAACCCGCCGCCCGAGATCTGACCCGATAATTGGATATTACCGCTCTGGATTCCATCGCTCACCCGCAACACGCCGCCGGCCGCGGACCCGCTGAAAACCACCGCCGCGCTCGCGCTGTTCAACCCGCTCACGTCGATCAGGTCCTTGGCCGAGAAACCCGCGATCGTTTCATTCCCCAGTGCCGCCAGCGACCCCTGGAACGTCACGCCAAGCCCATCGGCGTCCGACAAAACATCCGCCGCTCCCGCGCTCAGGATCTGTCCGGCCGCCGTTGCCTGCAGCACCGTCTGACCGCCTGGTCCAGAGGTATAAATGAACTGCATCGGGACGTCGCCCAACAGTGAAGCGGCCGGCGTGACCTGCCACGCATTCGCGAACTCACCCAATATTTCGCTGTTGCTGAGCGGTTGTCGCAGAACCGTGCCATCCGCCAACTGGAAATCATTCGCCTGACCNNGCGGCGCTGTTCAGATACGCACCCGAATCGGTGATGGTCAGCGCCTCTCCGGTGGACCACGTCAATCGGAACGATGTCGGCGACAGCTCCGTGAGTTGACCGCCGCCGAGTTGCTGCGTCGGATTGCCCGGGTTCAACGCGATGTCAGGCGCGCCGTCGATCCAAACGATATTGTTTCGGCCAATCGCGAACGAAACCACATCCGGTCCAACCTGGGCCGCCGCCTCGGTTGTGATACTGACCGCCCCAAGTGCCGGTGCCGCCGCCGTCGCGATCTGCACCTGAAACGAGTCCCCGGGCGCCGTCGAGCGCGTCAGCACGTAATCTCCGACCGCCTGGAAATCGTAGCGCAGCCCGTCATACGTCACCATGTGCACGTCGCCCTGCGCGGTGCCGGTCGGCGGAACGATCGTGCCGGTGACGGTGATGCTCTGCTGCGTCAATGCCGAAGAGAAATCAGCCGCGTTTGCGTCCGTCGGCGTCAGCGTGATCGTTTCGGTGAACACGCCGGTTTGATTGGTCGTCAACGACACGTCGCCGGCGGCCAACGACGCGCCGGCCGCGATCTCGCTGACCGTGACGAGGCCAGCGTTGTTGAACTGCGCGGAGCCGCTGGCGGTGAACCCTCCGTCCAGCCAATCGGCCGCGCCGGTCGCGGAATTCCCCAATGCCAGATTGGCGGACAACGACGCCGCGCCCTCGGTGGCGGTGCCCAGATTGAGCACGTACGAGTTGGTGCCGGTCGCGATGAGGCTGCCGTTGCTGCTCAATACGGGAGCGGCATAATTGTCCACGCTGATGGTGACCGGCACAACCTGCGCGGTCAGCGCCGTGGTGCCCAGACCGTCGATGCTGTCGGCGCCGGTACCACCGTCCGAGGTCAGCCCGACCGTCACGCTGCCTGACACCGTGCCCGCCTGGGTCGTCGAGAACGCCAGCGCCAAAGTGCTGCTGTTGGTGTCGCCGGCGGCGATCTCTCCGGTCGGACCGGCGGCGGCGACGCTCAGGCCGCCGCTGGCGCCGATCAGCACGGCGATCAGATTCTCGGAGTAGCCGTCGGACGGATCGCTGTTGCCCACTGGCAACGCGATGGTGCCTGGGTCTCCGATATGCACGATGGCCATGAGCGGCAACAGCGCCGCCGCCGCCTCCCGGTACACCGTCCCCGATACGGCGACCGTACCACTGGGCAGGTCAGTGATACCCAGTGTTCCCGCGTCCGAAACGAAAGCGAGCGTGGCATTGCCGCTTTGCACGCCGGCGGTGCCAGTGTTCAGCCCCACCGTGATGCCGCCGGTGTTCTCCGCGCCGGGCACGAGGCCGCTGAACGAACCGGACGCGGTAGCCGCCCCACTCACCGACTGCACCGACGCGTCCAGCGCGGCGGCCGTTCCGGTCGCGGCGTTGGTTATATTCAGGGTTTGTTGCTCTGTCGCACCGACGTGGACGGTGCCGAAATTGATCGGCGTGGTGGTGAGCACCGCGGGGACGGCCGGCGGAGCCGGCGGCGGCGCGACGATGCCGCTGACCGTCAGCGTGTCCTTGGGCAGCGCGATCGTTCCGCCCGGATCGGTGCCGGTGCCGGTGAGCGTGATCGTCTCGGCGAAGGCGCCGGCGGTCCCGGTACTGAGCGTGATCGCCGGCGCGAGGTCGGACTGACCGGCGGCGAGCGTGCCGATCGACGCGAGGCCGCTGTTGAGAAACGCGCTCGATCCGGTCGCGGTCAGAGTGCCGGTCAACGTGTCCGCCGGGCCGGTCGTTTGATTGATCAGGCCCAGATCGACCGTGAGAGGGCCGGAACCCAGCGTCAGCGTGCCGAGATTGAGCGTATACGCCGTGCCGCTTCCACCGAATGTCCCGACATTCGACACATCCTGGAACACCGGGGTCGCCGGGTTTTCCACGACGATGGAGACCGGAACGGTTTGTGGGGTCAACGCCGTGGTGCCGAGACCGTCGATACTGCTGCTGCCGGTGCCGCCGTCGGAGGTCAGGTCCACCGTCGCCGTGCCGGATATCGTGCCGGCCGCCGTGGTGGAAAAATCGAGCTTCAGCGACGAGGAATCGCTGCTACCGGCGGCGATCTCGGTGGTCGGGCCGGCGGCGGCGATGGCGACCGCGCCGGTGACGCCAGCGAGAGAGCCGAGCAGATTCTCCGACAACCCGTCCGCCGCCGCGGTATTGCTGACCGTGATCGCGACCGTGCCTGGGCTGCCCACGCGCACATAATCGGTGACCGGCACAACCGTGCCGGAGGCGTGACGATAATTCGCCGGCGCCACCGCGACGGTGATATCCGCGACGTCGGCGAAGGAATACTGAATGCCGCCGCTGGTGACCTTGAACGTATCGGCCGAGAAATTTTGCGTTGGATCCAGTTGGATCGCGTAACTCTGGCCGTTGCCTGACACGCTCAACAGATTGCCCGAGCCCAGAGTGGCGGTCGCCGGCCAGGTGTCGACCAGAGCAATCGTGTCGCCGGGTGCGAAGCCGCTGACCGTGGCATTCATGCCGGGCGCGTTTTCCAGCAGCAGGGCACCACCCGCGCCCTTGAACGTGATGGATCCCGAAGCGATGCCCTGGAAGTTCTGATTGCCGGCACCGCCGGCCGCGAGGTCGAGTTCGCCGCCCGCGATCGTCGTGTTCGATACGACACCGTTGTCCTGAGTTTCGACCACGCCACCGCTGCTGATGACGGTATTAACCGCCAGGCCGCCGCCGAACACGATGATGCCACCGGTGTCATCCACGGTGTTGCCGCTCGCGGTGCCGCCGCCAAAGACGTATTCCGTGCCGCTGTGGACGTTCACATCGAGCGCGGTGCCGCCCATCGACAGGTAGTAGAAACCGCCACCGCTTTCATCCAGGATGTTCGATACGACACCGCCGGGCTTGACGCCTATTTGGGTGAGGTATTGTTCAATGGTCGCGATCGCGACGCCGCCGCTGGCGACGAGTTCTTCCGCGGGCAGGTTGGAGAGGTTCTGCGACGCGACGTTCTGCACCAGTGTCGTACCGCTGGCGGACCCGCCGGCGTCGATGGATTCGATACCGCCCAGGAGCACGGTCGTGCCGGTGTTCGTGCCGCCGGACAGGACGTATTCGATCTGACCGCTCTGGACGGTCAGGCCAGTGAACGACGGTCCTTGCGAGATCACGCCGGAGCCCATCGCCACCACGACGTCGCCGGTCGAAACGACCGTTCCGATGCCGGTCGGAACGCCGACGATGGTGCCGCCGGCGAGGACGATGATCTCCCCGCCGGGGTCGAAGCTCGGGAAGTAAGCGGTGCCACCGCTGGAAACCACCAGCACGCCGCCGCTGTCGATGATGGTATCGCTCGCGACGCCTCCGCTGAGGATGCGTTCCAAACCGCCGCTGCTGATGACGGTGTCGACCGATGTGCCGCCCGCGGAAACGACCGCGCTGCCGAACGCCTGGATGATCGTGCCGGTGTCGGTCGCTCCACTGCCGAGGCCGTCGGAACCGCCGCTCTGCACGATCGTGCCGCTGACGATGGCGCCAGGCTGGATCGCGATGCCGCCTCCGGCGACCAGAATTGTGTCGATCGCCGTGCCGCCCGACGAGACCGTGAAACCATCGCCGCTGCTCAACGTGGTGGAGATCGCGCTGCCGCCACTGGCGATATAAATATTGCCGCCGTAGATCACGGTGCCGCCGACCGCGATGCCGCCGCTGGCGACGGTCTCGCCGCCCTGGAAATTGACCTTGGTGCCCGATGCCGAGGCGCCACCCAGGATCGTCAGCCCGCCGCCATTGGTCAACGTATCGTTGATCGCGGTGCCGCCGGAGGACAGCACTTCCGAGCCGTTGTAAACGGTCGTGCCGGAATCCACGCCGCCGCTTTCGACGACCTGCGTGCCCTGATTGAACACCGTGCCGGAGACGACGCCGCCGCTGTAAATATACTGATCGCCGTTATAATTCAGATCGGTGGCGAGCGCGGTGCCGCCGGCGGACACATATTCCGCCGCGCCGGCGTTCAGGGTCGTGGCGTTGGTGATGCCGCCGGAATACACTTCGATGTTGGCACCGGCGGACAAAACGATGCCCGATGAAGTATTGCCAACGCCGCTGACGAACAACGTGTCGTACAGGACCTTGATATCGGTGCCGCCGTTGCCGTCCGCCGACCAGCCGAACGTTCCGTTGGCGATACTGGCATCGAACTGCGCCGTGAACGTTTGCGTGCCCTGCTGGACCGTCAGCACATAGCCGGAACCCAGGGTGCCGGAGCCGGCGGCCACGAACGGCAATCCCGCGACATCGAGCGTGTCGGTGTCGTTGAAGCCGCTCAACGGCGTTCCCGCCGTGGTGGGGCCGGGGACGACCAGCACGCCGCCGGATCCGGCGAAGGTGACACCGCCGATCAGCATCCCGCCGGACGAAACGACCTCCTCGCCGCCGGCGTTCAGTTTCGTGGCATTCGCCGTGCCGCCGGCGTAGACGATTTGCTCGCCGGTGCCGGAGACCGCGGTGAAATTGGCGAGGCCGCCCAGCACATATTCCGCGCCGCCGGCGTAAACCCTGGAGGCATCGGTCACGCCGCCGGCCAGCACGTATTCCGGGCTGCCCTGATAGGGGATCGACAGGCCATCGAGTTCCGGCCCGTATTGAGCGACGTTGCCGTTTTGCAACAGGATGACGCCGGTCGAAATCACGTTCGAACCCGAGGCGACCTGACCGCTGACGATGCCGCCCGGCAACACCGCGATATAACCGCCGGCGCCGGTGGCCGGATCGACCACGGTCGCGCCGCTGGAGACGAACATCAGGCCCGCGGCCACAACCGGATCGAGCAGTACGCCGCCGCTGGAAACAACCACCGACGCACCGGCGTTGATCGTCGCGCCGCTCGCGGTGGCCCCGGAGGCCACCACCAGGGTGCCCCCGGCTTTGATGGTAGTCGCGCTCACGATATCGCCGGGCGAAACCGTCAGAATGCCAAGGTTGCCGATCGTGGTGCCGATCACGGTGCCGCCGTTGGCGACCTGCTCGATACCGCCCGGGGTGCCGAACTCTCCCAATATCGTTCCGGTGGCGAGACCGCCGGATAGCACCGATTGCACGGCGCCTCGGTAAATCACCGATCCGGTCGCCGTGCCACCACTCGACACGTTTTCGAAGCCACCCAGGGCGGCGGTCGCCTGAGCCAAACCGCCGCTGAAGACGTTCTGCGTGCCGCCGTTGTAGAGGATGGTGTAATAAGTGCTGCCGTCGTTGAAGATATTGACCGTGGCGCCGCTGCTGACCGCCGTTTCGTTGGCGGCGGTGCCGGAGTTCACATCCAGGATCTGCGTGTTGGACAGCTGCAGCGAATTCTCGGTCTGCGGCGCGGTCAGGCTGATGACCGTCGGGACGAGTTCGATGTCGGTGCCCGCGATCGGATCGGCCGTCCAGGCGAGCGTGTCTCCC
>PLSZ01000656.1:1260-5221 GCA_003164305.1 Acetobacteraceae bacterium | reverse complement strand
GAACGTCTACGCCAACTTCGACATTCCGGAAGCGGTGATGAGCCGGTTGTCGGCCTGACGGATCGGGCGCCGCCTGGATTTGCCCAGGCTGAATGGGGCGAGCTCGGAGGGGGTCGGTTCCTTCAGGATCGCCGGTTCGCGCACTGTCTCATTATGGCCTGGATATCTCGTCAGGCATCGCGCGTCGAGATCTGGCGCGGTCGAGGGCCGGCCATGGCGTTTGAAAGCTCGAAACGCGCGGCCACGCCCCGCCACGGCGACTGAAACAGCGTAACCCGCGATGCGGCGAAACCGGGGATCAGATCGGCGGGAAGCGGTACGACAGCGGCTCGGTCCCTTCAAACCGCTTGCTTTGCGCGGCCACCAGCGATTCCAGAACGGCCTTGAAAGTCGCGACGAAACCGGCGCGGGGCGCTGACTTCGCGGTGGGCTCGCCCGGCATCGCCGGCTCGAGCGCAAGAGATTCGGACATGGGAAAAGTCCTCGATGGTTCTTGTTCGCATGTGCAACATGGGCCCGCGACGCTCCATCCAAAAACGCCGGGTTCGCAACGGAGTACCGCGTTACGCGCATGACCAGGGATATGGCCGTCGCGGGCTCGCGGGTCAGTCCTCAGTGGACATTTGGCCCAGACCGTGCAGCCAGCCGGGCATCGTGGACTCCGGCGGGCGCAGGTGCTCGTCGATGGTCGCGTGCAGCGCCAGCAATGCCTAGCGCTTGTCATAGGCCGAGCCGTCGAACGGGTAGCCGGCGCGGCGCAGTGGATTGAGCAGCGCGCTCTCCAGAAATACCTGGATCAGCCGCGCGGTCTCGCCGCGCGGGGGCAACAACTCCGGAACGCCGAGCGCATGCACCAGCAACACCGCGAAGGCCCGGCGCGCATCGCTTTGAGGCGCCGCGGTCGCGGCCCTGAGAATCGCGTCGAGCGCCGATCCCAGCCTGGGCGCCCCGGTCCCCCCAGTCTCGATACCCTCGGTCCCGATCCCCTGGATCTCGGCCCCACGCGCGATCAGGACCCGAAGCCCGGCGCGCGACCGCGATCCACGGTCCGCGGCGGCCTCCACGGCACGGGTCAGTTCGCCTCGCGCCGCCTCATGGTCCACGGCTCAGGCCCCAATCACGCTTGCCGGACACCATGTGCACGATGATGCCGAACCGCTCGAGTGGGAGCAACACATCAGGGCGGTCAGGTCGAAGCCTTGCGAAACAGACCGGACGGCGACCCGAACTTCAGACTTTATTAGCACATCGCCATGCACAGTGCCGCTGAAGCCACGACATCCCGGACTTCCCTGGCTTCGCGTGAGGCAACCATTATCGACATGCAGGCAGTTGAGCCGAGCCCGGATGCTCCCCTGGCGAAGCCGCCGCGGGAGGTGGCCTGGGTGACCTATCAGGCGATGGATCAATCCGACGACATTGTCCTGTTGCTGGAAGGCGACACCGCCTCGGCGGCGGCCGACGCCGTCGTGATCGCGAGCAACGGCGCGTTCCGCCGCGCCTCGGGTTACGCCGACGACCATCATGTCCAGCGCCGGGCGGCCGAACTGTTCCCGGACCCCGCGCAGGCGGAGACCGTGCGGAACGCGATGCGCGACCGGGTCTCGCTCCGCGCCGAACTGCAATGCGCCCGCGCGGATGGCGGGACGTTCGTGCTCGGGTTCCATCTGATGCCAGCGCCGGAATTCACCCCAGGCCGCGTCTGCTTCGCCATCCTTGGCCGCGACATCACGACGCATCTTGAGGCGCGGCGCATGCAGGACATGGTTCAGCGGTTGCTCGCCAAGGTGTTCATGTCGGTCGATGAGGCGGTGGTCATCATCAACGCTGCCGGCCGCATCCTGATGACGAACTCCCGCATCGATCAGTTGCTCGGCTACCGTGCGAATGAACTGGTCGGACGGCTATCGCTGGATCTGGTGGCGCCCGAGTCCCACGCGACGATCGCCGCGACGATCAAACGGCAAATGGAGCATGGTCACGACCAGAGCTACGTCACGCCATTGCTGAAGGCCGACGGGTCCCACGTGGTCACCAGCATCACGTCGGTGCTGGTATCGACCGACGACACGAAGAAATTCCGGATTCTCACGCTGCGCGCGCACGCGGACAACGCGGCCGGGCTGCGCACCGAAACCGCCAGCCGGATCAAGTTGGTCGGCCTGGACGAGGTGCGGACCGCGATGGGAGAGCGGTGGCGCGCGGTCGCGGGCCGGGCGATGGCGACGGCGGAAGCGATCATCAAGCGGCGCTGTGGCGATCATGACAGCTATTCGCTTGTCGATGACACCAGCTTTCTGATTTGTTTCGGCACGCTGAGCGAGCGCGACGCCAGCTTCCGCGCCGCGATCATCGGCCGCGAGATCCGCGACAGGCTGATCGGTCTGGGCTCCGACCCCGACATCGCCCTTGTGCGCTCGATCGCCGCTTCGGTGCGGTTTCCCGACCACGGTGAAACCGCGGGTTCGTTGCACGCGATCCTGTTGGACGGGTTGGACGCCCAACTGGAACGGCTGGAACGGGAGGCGCGGCAAACGTTGCGGTCCGCTCTGGCGGGCGTGTCCTGCGACCTGAAGCGGATCAGCGGCACAAAGGCGAACGAAACCCTGGCGATGCAGGTTGGGTTCCCGGGCGATCTGGAACGCGCGATCGTCACGGCGCTGGCCGCGCTGCCAGCGGAGGAGTCCCGGGCGTTCGACCAGGACGGGCTGCTGCTGGGGCTGGCGGCGCGCGAAGCCATCGCCGGCATGGCGCGGGGCGATGCCACGCCGATCCTGGTCAACGTCCGGTTCGACGTGTTCGCGACGCGCCTCGCCACCGAGCGGTACCTCGCGACCTGCCTCAGGATCGACCCGAGGGTCGCCGGCCGGCTGATCCTGTTGCTGGCCTCGCTGCCGGAGGGGCTGCCCAAAACCCGTCAACTGGAATGCATCAACCGGCTGCGCCCGTTCTGCCGCGGGGTGGGATACCATGTCACCCAACTGGCGGCGCTGGGGACGCTCGACCTGTCGTTCAGCGGGACGCCGATCGTGTCGTTGCCGGCGCGGGTGCTGAGCGACGAGGATCCGGATAAACTGAGGATATTGCTGAGTTCTTTGCATGCCAGGCGGGCGAAGGTGCTGATCCGCGGGGTCGCCTCGGAGAAGGACGCGGCATGGTTCCGGTTGTTTGGCGCCGATATGATCGCGATGCGGCGCGAGGCGGCGTGAGCGCCGCTACAACTCCGGCATCGCCTGGCTCAGCCGGCCGCCGCTGCGCACCGGTTCGATCCGGCGCGCGAGGCCGGTCGTGTCGTCGGTCTCCACGAACACGCCGCATAAGGTCGAGGGGCCCTCGGCCGGGCCCAGACGCTCCCCGGGCATTTTGCGCCAGAAGCGTAACGCGGCGTTGTCCTTGGTCATGCCGATGACGCTGTCGTAGTCGCCGCACATGCCGGCGTCGGACTGAAACGCCGTGCCCCCCGGCAGAACCTGCGCGTCGGCCGAGGGACAATGCGTGTGCGTGCCGACCACGAACGAGACCTGGCCGTCGAAGATGTGCGCGTAGGCCATTTTCTCCGAGGTGGCCTCGGCGTGCACGTCGGCGACGATCGCCTGCACGGTGGTCCCGAGGCGATAGCGGGCGAGCAGATCGGCGGTGGCGCGGAACGGGCAATCCAACGGGTCCATGTAAAGCCGGCCCATCGCCTGCAACACCAACGCACGCCGCCCGCCGGGAAGGTCGATGACGGTGAAGCCGCTGCCCGGCGTCTCCGGTGGGTAGTTCACGGCGCGGATCAGGCGCGGGTGTTGCGCGATGTACGGAATGATCTCCTTGCGGTCCCAGGCGTGGTTACCGAGCGTGATCACGTCCGCTCCGGCGGCGAACAGCGCGTCGGCCATGTCGGGCCCGAGACCAAAACCGTGCGACGCGTTCTCCGCGTTGACGATGGCGAGGTCGATTTTCAGTGCCCGGCGGAGGT
>PLSZ01000656.1:0-1206 GCA_003164305.1 Acetobacteraceae bacterium | reverse complement strand
GGGGGGTCGCGCTGGCGCCCTTTTGATACGTTCTCACAAGGGTCCGCGCAGGGGGCAGACAGAGGGTTTTGGTCGCGCCGGACCCGGTTCGCGAAGCGTATCCGTCCGGCGAAGGGCGTAACCAATGATCCCATGAGCCCGGCAGGCTGATCAGGCGTTTTTCCTGGCGATTCTCATTCGTGCCGCGTTGCGCCGGTTCGCGATGCGTCCGAGAGCGTACTTGATCGGGAGTTCGGCGATTTCCTTCGGATCGTAGCCGTCGAGCCATTCCCTGATCTCGGCATGGTCCGGATGTGCAGAATCGGCCATGGCTTCAAGCACGCCGTAGAAGCCTGGAATGCCGCCGCGGTCTTCTGGCGGCCCAGCCCATTCGCCACCGATATAGCGCGGATAGGAGACGTCCGACTCGCCCGGGCGGACGCCGGTGACAGTGAGTTGATGTTCCCATGAGTCGCCAAAGTCGTAGAGATACTCGATCGTGGTTTTGCGTGGCTTCAGCACATCACGCAGACGGACCTTGATGGCTTCGGTGCGCGGGGCGGTGCCCCGGTCGTCATCCCTCGGCGGACCGTATGTTCGCGTACCGATCGTGAACTCCCAGAGATGGTAGTCAAACCATCCCATGGTGATCTGGATGATATCGTGCAGCACTTTGAGCGTGATCGACGTGGGCACCCCGACCTGACGCCAGATCAGTGGATCGGTATGAAGCAACTCGATCCGGACGGTGCAGATTTGGTTGAAGCTGTCGGCGGCGGACACGTCGCTGACGGGTGTCCCGGTGCTCCGAGACTTCGCGGTCTGGGTTTTGCCGGATGGGCTCATGCCGCCAGTTTGGCACGCCGGTCCCGCCAGTTCCAGGGCAGCAACTCGTGCAGTCGCCGTGCCGGGTGATCCGCGATGCGGCCGATCACGTCGGCCAGCCAGGCGCGTGGATCGACGCCATTCAGCCCCGGGCGCGGTGAGCGAATATATCGCCGCGGCGCGCTCACCGCCGCGATCCGCCGCTGGAACAATTCATCCGCGTTCATCGACGTGCATCGGCGGTTTAATTTGTTTTGGGTTGTGCCGCGTTTTCATACAGCGCCTTTGGTCGTTCCGCGGCAAGGCAATGGCGACCGCCGATGCACGCCGATGATCCGAGACCGCTCGCCGGCTCGGGGTCGCGGCCCGATCGTGGGAATGAATTAGTCGTGGGAATGGATC
>PLSZ01000401.1 GCA_003164305.1 Acetobacteraceae bacterium | reverse complement strand
CCGTCCACACATGACCGGAGGATCAGTCGAATTACGCGCGATCTTGAATGGTCTCACATTTCCAGACGGGTGCGTGGCCGCCGATCCTCCGGTCAAGCCGGAGGATGACGGGAAATGCGATTCCGTCAAAATAAGAACGGCCGGGAGTATTTGAACTCTTCGTGATCATTCACGGTTTGTTTACCAAACGCGTGCGCAAATAATCCGGCGAAAAAATACCGTCAGATGCATCCCCGGCTCGCGGACGGATTCCCAATGACGACGTCGATCCTAACACCCGCGCAAATTCCCGGACTTTCCACCGCTACGATCGCGGCGCTCACGACTGACATCGTGCGGAATTTTTCCTCCGCTCAGGTCGCCGCGTTGACCGCGACTCAGGCGCGGGCGATGTCCACCGATCAGATCGCCGCGCTGACCGCCGATAACGTCATTGGCCTGTCCAACGCCGCGATGGAGGTGTTCAGCTCCGCGCAGATGACGGCATTGACCGCGGAAATGGCGCTTGTCTCCACGCAGATCGCGGCGCTCGGCCCCGCCGGCGTTTCGGGTCTGACGCCGGGAGAGGTCAGCGCTCAGATCGGGTGGTTGAGGCCAGCGCAGATGCAAGCTGTCAGCACGGCAGCCATCGCCGGCCTGGGGACCGATCAGTTGACCGCGCTCAGCATCGCTCAGGTCGCGGCGCTGGCCACGGTTCAGATCGTCGCGTTTGGCGCCGGTGTCGGAGCCCTGCTCTCGACCCAGCTGGCCGCGCTGACCGCCGCTCAGGCGCGGGCTATGACCACCAACCAGCTGGCCGCGCTGACCGCCGACAATGTTCCGGGACTTTCGGCGGCGGCCATCGCCGTGCTGGGTTCCGCGCAAATGACGGCGCTGACCGCCGAAGACGCGCTGACGTCCACCCAGATCCAGTCGCTCGGCGCCGCGGCGGTCGGGGCGCTGACCGCCGCGGAGGTCAGCGCCCAGATCGGCTCGCTCAAGCCGGCTCAGATCGCCGCCGTCAGCACCGCCGCCATCACCGCGCTGAACACCGATCAGTTGACCGCGTTGACCAGCGGGCAGGTCGCGGCTTTGTCGGCGGCGCAGGTGGTTGCCCTCGGGAGCAATATCGGCGCGTTGCTCTCGACACAAACGGCCGCTCTTACCGCGGCCCAGATCAGGGCGCTGACGACCGATCAGATGACCGCGCTAACCACCGACGGTGTGCCGGGTCTGTCCACTGCCGCGGTGGCGGCGCTGAGCTCGGCCCAAATGACGGCGCTGACCGCCGAGGGCGCGCTGACCTCGACGCAGATCGTCGCGCTCGGCACGGCCGGAGTGGCCGGTCTGACGGCCGCGGAGGTCAGCGCCAACATCGGCCTGTTTCGGACGGCACAGGTCGCCGCCGTCAGTACTGTCGCGATCGCGGCGCTGACCGCCGACCAGTTGGCCGCGCTGACGACCGGCCAGGTGGCCACGCTGACCAGCCGCCAGGTGGTGGCGCTGGGAACCAATATCGCCGCGCTACTCTCGTCCGAGGTGGCGGCGCTGACCGGCCCTCAGACGCGGGTTTTGACCACGGCCCAGATGGCGGCGCTGACCGCGGACAATATCCCCGGCCTATCGAACGCCGCGTTGACGGTGCTCAGTTCGGCGCAGGTGACCGCGCTGACCGCCGAGAACGCCCTGACATCGAGCCAGGTTGGGGCGCTCGGCACCGCCGGCGTTTCCGCGCTGACCGTGGGAGACGTCGGCGCCCAGATCGGTTTTCTCAGGCCTGGGCAAATGTCCGCCGTCAGCAGCGCCGCCATCGCGGCATTGACCGTGGATCAGTTGACGGCTCTGACGAGTGGCCAGGTGGCGGCGCTGAATACGGCGCAGGTGGTCGCGCTTGGCACCAGTATTGAGGGGTTGTTGTCCAGCGAAGTCGCGGCGCTGACCGCTTCCCAGATACGAGCGATGACGACGGCTCAGGCGGCGGCGCTCACGACCGACAATGTCCCCGGCCTGTCGACCATCGCCATGGCCGCGCTCAGTTCCGCGCAGGTGGCGGCGCTGACCGCGGAAAGCGCGCTGACGTCCAACCAGATCAGCGCCTTGAACGCCGCCGGCGTCGCGGCGCTGAATGAGACCGCGATCGACGCGAATCTGGCTTCGCTTCGGCCGTCGCAGATCGCCGCCGTGAGCACCTCCGCCATCGCGGGTTTGAGTAGCGATCAGTTGACGGCGCTGACGACCGCCCAGGTCGCGGCCTTGACCGCCGTGCAAATCGTTGCCCTGGGCGCCAATGTCGGAGCGCTGATCTCGAGCCAGATGACCGCGCTGAACGCCAATCAGGCGCGGGCATTGACCACGGTTCAAATGGCGGCGCTGACCGTGGACAATGTCCCCGGCCTGGCGACCATCGCCCTGGCGGCGCTCAGTTCCGCGCAGGTGGCGGCGATGAACGCCGAAACCGCGCTCACCTCCACGCAGATTCCATCGCTTGGCGCGGGCGGGGTCGTGGCACTGACGGCCGCCGAGGTTAGCGGCCAGATCGGGTCGTTGAGGCCGGCGCAGATCGCCGCCATCAATACGGCCGCCCTCGCCGCGCTGAGTACGGATCAGTTGACCGCATTGGCGACGGCCGATGTCGTGGCGCTGTCCGCCGCCGAGGTGGTCGCGCTTGGCACGAATATCGGCGCGCTGCTGTCGTCCCAGATGGCCGCGCTTACCCCCACCCAGGTGAGGGCTTTAAGCACCGCTCAGGTGGCGGCCCTCACCACGGACAATGTCCCTGGGCTTTCGACCTCCGCCATCGTGGCGCTGGGTTCCGCGCAAGTGACCGCTCTGACCGCGGAAGGCGCGTTGACATCGATCCAGGTCCAGTCGCTCGGTGCCGCCGCGGTCGGGGCCCTGACCGTGGCGGAGGTCGGGGCGCAGATCGGCTCGCTGCGGCCGGCGCAGGTCGCCGCGATCAACACCACCGCTGTCGCCGCGTTGAGCACCGATCAGTTGACTGGGTTGACTGTCAGCCAGGTCGCGGCGTTGTCCGCTGCCCAGGTGGTTGCGCTCGGGATCAATATCGGCGCGCTGCTATCCGGGCAGGTGGCGGCGCTGACCGGTCCCCAGGTGCGAGCGATGGCCGCGGCCCAGATCGGAGCGCTGACCGTGGACAACGTTCCCGGCCTGTCGATGGCGGCGGTGGCGGCGCTGAGTTCCGCGCAGGTGGCGGCGCTGAGCGCGGAAAGCGCTCTGACGTCCAACCAGATCGGCGCTCTCGGCACAGGCGGAGTCGCAGGGCTAACCGCCTCGGAGGTCAGCGCGAATATCGGGCTGTTCTGGACGGCGCAGATCGCCGCGATCAGTACAGCCGCGATCGCCGCGCTCAGCACCGACCAACTGATCGCGCTGACCGCCGGTGAGGTGGCGACGCTGACCAGCCGCCAGATTGTCGCGCTTGGCGGCAACGTCGGCGCGCTTCTCTCGGGACAGTTGGCGGCGCTCACGCCCGTTCAAACGCGGGCGCTGACGACCGCGCAGCTGGGGACACTGACCACGGACAACGTGCCCGGCCTCTCGACTGGTGCCATGGCGGCGCTCAGCTCCACGCAGCTGGCGGCTCTGGGTAGCGACGACGTGATCAACCTGACGGGGGTTCAATTGCTGGCGGTGACGCCGCTGACGGTTTCCGCTTTGTCGTCGGTGGAGATCGCCGGGATCAGTCCCGCGAACCTGGGGAGCCTTTCGGCGGCTCAGTTCGCCGCCATCCTGCCGGCCGCGATGCAGGGGATGGCCAGCGCGGACACGACGGCGCTCAGCACGAAGGAGATCGCGGCGTTCACCACCAGCCAACTCAATCAGTTGACCGCCAGTGCGATCACCGGATTCTCCTCATCGCAACTGGCGGCTTTCACGGTGAAGCAGATCAGCGAGATGTCGCCCGGCCTGGAAGTCAGGCTGTTCGGGTAGCAGGTGGCGATGCGCGCATGCTTGCCAGCGAATTCGCGGGTGACCTATCCAGGGCCGGAGTGGAGCCGTCCTGGCCGGGAGATTTCATCATGTCGAACGCGTTGTATCGCCTGACCGCCACCGAGGCCGCTCGCCAGATCGGGGCGGGCACATTGAAGCCGGCCGATCTCCTGGAGGCCTGCCTGGAACGCATCGCCGCGCGGGATCCCGTGGTCCGCGCCTTCGCCTTTCACGACCCCGCCGGCGTCAGGGCGGTCACTCCGGGCGCGGGCCCGCTTCATGGTATTCCGGTCGGGGTCAAAGACGTGCTGGACACGGGCGATATGCCCAGTGGCTATGGCTCCCCTATCTGGACGGGGTGGCGGCCGCGCGCCGACTCGGCGCCGGTGTCGTGGGCTCGCGCGGCGGGCGGTGTGGTGATCGGCAAGACCGTGACCACCGAGTTCGCGACCCGCAAACCTGGGCCGACCGCGAACCCCGCCAATCCTGGGCATACGCCCGGTGGTTCATCGTCAGGCTCGGCGGCGGGCGTGGCGGACGGAATGTTTCCGGTGGCGTTCGGCACCCAAACGGCGGGAAGCATCATCCGGCCGGCGGCGTATTGCGGGGTGGTCGGCTACAAGCCCAGTTACGGAATGATCAGCCGGATCGGCATGAAGATCATGTCCGATAGCCTGGACACGGTCGGTGTGATGGCGCGCTCGGTGGCCGATTGCGCGTTTTTCGCCGGTGCCGTGGCGGGACGCGATCTCGGCGATCCGGACATGGCGCCTGGCAGGGCGCCGCGGATCGGTATCTGCCGCTCCCCCACATGGGATGTCGCCGCGCCCGAAACGCATGATTTGTTGGCGCGGGTCGAGGCGGCGTTGGCTCGGGCGGGCGCGGCGGTGACGGCGCGGGACTTGCCCGTTGCGTTCGACGCGCTGAAAACCGCCCATCCGATCATCATGAACGCCGAATCCGCTCGCGCACTGGGCTGGGAACTGGCGACGCATCCGGATGGTTTGAGCGACGGACTGCGTGAGCGCATGGCGTTCGGCCTGAACCAGAGCGAAGCCGCGCTGACCGACGCCTACGACGTTTTCGCCAGCACGCGGCACGGGTTTCCCCAGGCGATGGCGGATCTGGACGTGCTGGTCACGCCATCGGCGCCGGGGGAAGCGCCCGGGGGATTGGAATGGACCGGCGATCCGGCGTTCAACTTCATTTGGACATCGTTGCATGTGCCGTGCGTGACGGTGCCTGTGGGAACGGGTCCCAACGGGCTTCCGTTGGGGATCCAGATCGTTGGCCGCCGCGGCGAGGACCGCGCGGTTTTGGCGTGGGCGCGCTGGGTTCAGGCGGCGCTGGATTGACCTTTGGGCGTCAAGACGCGGCGGTGTTTACTTTGATCCACGCCGAGAAGGCGTTGATGAAGTTTTGGAAGAATTTTTTAGTGCCCTCATTCGTGAGGGCGCCGGTATCGTCAAACAAATTCGCGGCGCCGCCGACGTAAGCCTCGGGCTGCTGCATCATCGGGACGTTCAGGAACACCATTGACTGGCGCAGATGGTGATTGGCGCCGAACCCGCCCAGGACTCCGGGGGATACGGACATCACCGCGCCGGGCTTGCCGCTCCAGACGCTTTGACCATAGGGGCGGGAGCCGACGTCGATCGCGTTTTTCAGCACACCCGGGACCGACCGATTATACTCCGGCGTGACGAACAGCACGGCGTCGGCGGCTTTGATCTGCGCGCGGAAGGTAGTCCAGGCGGCGGGCGGGGATTCATCCAAATCCTGATTGTAGAGTTCAAGTTCGTTGATTTCGGCGATCTGAAGTTCCATTCCTTCCGGCGCGAGCGCGGCGAGCGCGAGAGCGGCCTTCCGGTTAAAACTGCCTTTGCGAATGCTTCCGACCAGTACCGCGACTTTCTGAGTCATACTCATGTGGTTTTCCTTGTGGGTGCACCGAACAGGTGGAACAGGATCGGGTAACCGCCGCGAAGGTCTGTTGGCCGGACGCGCCGCGAGGCAAATAAGATATGTGATCAATCGGACGATTGCCAAGGGCGCGTGTGGCACTCGCGGTCGCGCGCATCTCCAGATGCGGCGCGCTTCAAGCGCGACGGCGAAATTTGAGAGAGTGTGACTTATACCAGGCGTCCGAAACATNNTGACGTGGGTCAATGTTTCGGACGCCTGGTATTATACCTTTTTAACAGGTAAAATCGTGGTGGGACCTTCGATTGCTCCCCGCATGGCGACTCCCCAGACCTGGTCCCGATAATCTGGATCGGCATTCGTGGCAACAGATCACCGGGTCAAACGTTATCGACGACAGACCCAGCGAGAGCCGGGGTTGCCATTGATTCAGATCAATGCGAGCGCCGCCGACAGCGAACATTCACCAGCATGTATCATTCGGGCACCAAAGCGATGCGGGACGTCCACACATCATTGCCCGGCGGAGTTTCGTCACTTCGTCGCGCGTCCTGGCTCGCCCCGCGCGGCGCGAGAGCCCTGGACCGCCTTGGAATCGATCGACGAGATCCGGAGCATGACACTCGCGTGGCCGAATCCGGCGAACAATAACGTTAAATCCACAGGGAAGGCAGAAACATGTCCGCGACCGTCGCGAGCGTCCCGCTATCGGACGCCGAACACAGTAAGCAGTTACGCAAGGCGGTGATCGCCGCCACTGTCGGCACGACGATCGAATGGTACGACTTCTTCATTTACGGCACCGCCGCGGGTTTGATTTTCCCGCATCTGTTCTTTCCCAATCAAGATAGGTTGACCGGGACGCTGCTGGCGTTCAGCACTTATTTTATCGGCTTCGTCGGCCGGCCGATCGGCGCGGCGATTTTCGGACATTATGGCGACCGCATCGGCCGCAAAGCGACGCTGATCTCCACTTTGCTCGTTATGGGGATCGCCACTTTCCTGATCGCGTTCGTGCCGACCTATGACTCCATCGGCATCTGGGGGGCGATCGTGCTGACCCTGCTGCGCACCCTGCAGGGCATCGGGGTCGGCGGCGAATGGGGTGGCTCCGTGCTGATCGCGATGGAGTGGTCGCGCGGACAACATAGTCGAGGCCTTGTCGCATCCTGGCCCCAATTCGGCGTGCCGTCCGGCCTGTTCCTGGCGAACCTGGCGATCCTCGGGTTCAGCGCCTGGACCGGTCCGGACTTCGCCACCTGGGGTTGGCGCGTGCCGTTCGCCCTCAGCATTGTCCTGATCGGCATCGGTCTTTGGATCCGGCTTGGCATTCTGGAGACCCCGGTGTTCCAACAACTGCTCAACGATAACAAGATCGAGAAGGCGCCGATGCTTGAGGTGATGAAGCGGCAGCCGCGCGAGATCCTGTTGTCCGCGCTGGTGCGCATGGCCGAGCAGGCTCCGTTCTATATCTTCACCGCGTTCGTGTTCGCGTATGGCACCGGCACCTTGCATATGTCGCGTAATCTGGTGCTGACGGCGGTGCTGGTGGCGTCTTTGGTGTCGTTCATCACCATTCCGTTGTCTGGTCATATCTCCGATAAGATCGGCCGCCGGAAGATGTATCTGATTGGCGCGGCGGCGACGGGACTGTTCGGGTTTCTGTATTTCGGGATGCTGGACACCGCGATGCCATCCCTGGTGTTCATCGCGATCGTGTTGTCGTTGATCCCGCACGACATGATGTACGGCCCGCAAGCCGCGCTGATCGCCGAGGCGTTCACGCCGCGACTTCGTTACAGCGGTGCATCGATGGGCTATCAGCTCGCCTCGATTATCGCCGGCGGGCCGGCGCCACTGATCGCGACGGCCCTGTTCGCCGCCTATCACTCCGGTTATGCGATCTCGATCTATATCGCCGCTTGCTCGGTGGTCAGTCTTATATCGGCGGCCATGATGCCGGATTATACGGGCAAGGACATCTCGGCCGAGTACGACACGGTGGAACTGGCGCTGGCCGAAGACTAGCGCGTCTCGATGCCGGCGGGGCGACGCGGCGAATAATCGCCGCGTCGAGAGTCTGGAGCGGCTATTCCATCGCCTGTGTCTCGACCGGAACCACGCTCTTCCGCGGCATACGCATCAGCAACAGCAGCGACAGCGCCGGCAACGTCGTTACGATCAGTAGCACGTAATCATCAACATACGCGACGATCTGCGCCTGTTGATTGACCATCCGATCGAGCAACGCCACTCCTCCTGTCGTCGTCGGATCGAGCCATCGATGTACTGGTCCGATCGCCTGCAACGCCCTGTTGAATGGGGTGACGGAGGCGCCAATCATCTCGTGTAGCGCCTGCGAATTATGCGCCAGCAGCGACGATGTGACCGAGACCCCGATCGCCGCGCCAATGTTGCGCAGCAGGCTGAACAGCGAGGCGCCCTCGGTCCGCATCGATGGGGGCAATGTCGCGAAAGCCAGCACCTGAAGCGGTGTGAAGACCAGGCCCATGCCGCCGCCCTGAATCACGATCGCCACGACGATTCCTCGCTCGGAGACATCCGGCGTCCACCCCGTCATCAACCAGAACGAAAACGCGACCAGCAGCAGTCCGGTGCCCACCATCAGCCGCGCGTCGATCCGGGTCGCCATGCGTCCCGCGAAGGTGATCGTCGCCAGACTGCCGAGCCCACGCGGCGCCATCACGAGGCCCGCGGTCTCCACCGGGTAGTTGCTGAGGACCTGCAACCAGGGCGTCATCAACGCGAGGCTGGAGACCAGCAACGTCCCCACCGCGAACATCATGGCGAGGCCGGAGGTAAAGTTCACATCCTTGAACAATTCCGGCCGGATCAGCGGCTGTCGGCCAGAGATCATATGCACCAGGAACAAATAGATGCCGAGACCGGCCAGCACCGCTTCCGTCACGATCTCGCTGGAATTGAACCAGTCCTGATCCTGGCCGCGGTCGAGCATCAATTGCATCGCGCCGATCCCCATCGTCAGCACGCCGAAGCCGAGCCAATCGAAGCGCAGCCGCCCTTGGCCATGGCCGCCAGGGAGGAAGATCATCAGGCCGATGGTCGCGGCGATGCCGAACGGCAGGTTAATGTAAAACACCCAGCGCCAGTTATAGGTCTCCGTCAGGTAGCCGCCGAGCGTCGGTCCCATGATGGGGCCCAGCATGACGCCCATGCCCCAGATGGCCATGGCGAAGCCTCGGCGTTCGTGCGGGTAGATGTCCAGCAACGTGGCCTGCGACAGCGGCACCAGCGCGGCGCTGAACATGCCTTGCAGCAGGCGGAACAGCACGATCTGGCCGATCGATTGCGCCGCGCCGCAGAGCATCGAGCTGATGGTGAATCCGACAATGGCCACGAGGAAAAGCCGCTTGCGGCCGAAGCGCGCGGCGACCCAGCCGACCGGCGCCGTCATGATGGCGGCGGCGGTGATGTAGGATGTCAAAACCCAGGTGATCTCATCGTAGCTCGCGGAGAAACTGCCCTGCATGTAGGGCAGCGCCACGTTGGCGATGGTCTGGTCGAGCGACTGCAGGACGGTGGCGCCGATCGCGCACACCGTGATCATCGCTCGGTGATGGACTGTTTCCTCCGGCATTCTGGCGAGTCTGCTGACGCCCATTGTGTTGCCGCCAAGGATGCGGTCACCGGCGGGCTTCGTCAAACGGCGGGACTGGACTCGATGGATCGGGCGCCCCATGTCCTTGGAGCAATCTGAGGAGGACCCCGAATGGCCAGCATCAAACGTCACGCGTCCGCCGCATGGGC
>PLSZ01000416.1:17453-23127 GCA_003164305.1 Acetobacteraceae bacterium | reverse complement strand
CCGGCGATCAGCGTGCCGGTCTCGTTGATCGTTCCGGCGGTGGCGATCAGGCCGACCGTTCCGGCGCCGAGGTCGGTGACCAGGCCGGTGATCGCGACGTTCGCTCCGGTCAGGCTGACGGCGGCCGCGGTGACCGCGCCGCTTACCGTCAGCGACGCGCTGTCGGTGATGGTCGCCGCGGTGCCGCCGTTCAACGCACCGGAGATCGTCACGCTCTTGCCGTCGTCCAGGCTGAAGCCGACGGCGGAGAAGGTGCCGATGGTCGCGATCTGGTTGGCCGTCGGGGTGGCGCCGGTCAGGGACGTGGGACCCGTCGAACGCCCCGACAGAGTGCCGGCGACCAGCGTTCCGGTCTCGTTGATGGTGCCCTCGGTGGCGATCAGCGACACCGTGCCGGCGCCGCCGTCGGTCACGAGGCCGGAAATGGCGATGTTTAAAGTGGCTGTCAGTCCGACCGCCGCCGCGCTGACCGTGCCGCCAACCGTCAGCAACGCGCTGTCGGTCACCGTCGCCGCGGTTCCCCCGCTGAGCACGCCGGCGATCGTCAGGCTCTTGCCGTCGTTCAGCGTGAAGCCGGCGGCGGTGAATGTCCCCAGCGTCGCGATCTGGTTCGTGGTGGCGGTCGCGCCGGTCAGGGTTGTGGCGCCCGTGGAACTGCCGGACAGATTCCCGGCGACCAGCGTGCCGGTTTCGTTGATAGTGCTGGCGGTGGCGATCAGCGACACAGTTCCGGCGCCCCCGTCCGTCACCAGTCCGGAAACCGCGATGGCCGACCCGGTCAGGCCGATCGCCGCCGCGCTGACCGTGCCGCCAACTGTCAGCAGCGCGCTGTCGGTCAACGTCGCGGCGGTGCCTCCATTCAGCACGCCGGAGACTGTCAGGCTCTTGCCATCGTTCAACGTGAAGCCGGCGGCGGTGAATGTCCCGATTGTCGCTACCTGGTTGGTGGTCGCGCTCTTGCCGGTCAGCGTCGTCGCGCCGGTCGAACTACCCGACAAGGTGCCGGCGATCAGCGTGCCGGTCTCGTTGATGGTGCCGCCGGTGGCGACCAGGCTCACGGTGCCCGCGCCGCCGTCGGTCACAAGACCGGAGATCGCGATGGCCGAACCGGTCAGACCGACGGCCGATGCGCTGACAGTGCCGCCTATCGTCAGCAGCGCGCTGTCGGTAATCGAGGCCAGTGTGCCGCCGTTGACCACGCCGGCGAGCGACAGGCTCTCGCCGTCTCTCAGCGTGAAGCCGGCGGCGGTGAACGTGCCCAGTACCGCCACCTGGTTCGTTGTGGCGCCGACGCCGTCCAGGATCGTCGCTCCGGTCGAACTACCGGACAACGTGCCGGCGATCAGCGTGCCGGTCTCGTTGATCGTGCCGCCGGAGGCGATCAAGCTAACGGTGCCCGCCCCGCCGTCCGTCACCAGGCCGGTGATCCCAATGTTGGCGCCGGTCAGGCCGACCGCCGTCGCGCTGACCGAGCCGCCGATTGTCAGCGGCGCGGCATCCGTGATCGCCGCCGAAGTGCCGCCGTTGACCGCTCCGGAGACCGTCAGGCCCTCGCCGTCGTTCAGCGTGAAGCCGGCCGCCGTGAAGGTCCCGAGCGTGGCGATCTGGTTCGTCGCCGCCGTCGCTCCGGTCATTGTCGCGGCACCGGTCGAACTGCCCGACAATGTCCCGGCGATCAGCGTACCGGGCTCGTTGATCGTGCCGGCGGTGGCGATAAGACTGACCGTCCCGGCCCCTCCGTCCGTCACCAGACCGGTGATCGCGATTGCCGAGCCGGTCAATCCCACGGCCGACGCGCTGACCGTGCCGCCGATCGTCAGCAACGCGCTGTCGGTGATCGTCGCCGCGGTGCCGCCGTTCAGCACGCCCGAGACCGTCAGAGCGGCGCCGTCGTTCAGCGTGAAGCCGGCCGCGGTGAAGCTGCCGACCGTGGCGATCTGGTTGGTGGTCGCGGTCGTTCCGGTCAGCGTCGCCGCGCCGGTCGCGCTCCCGGACAACGTGCCGGCGATCAGCGTGCCGGTCTCGTTGATGGTGCCGGCGGTGGCGATCAGGCTGACGGTGCCCGCGCCGCCATCCGTCACCAGGCCGGTGATCGCGATATTGGCGCCGGTCAGGCTGACCGCGGCGGCGCTGACCGTCGCTCCGGCGGACAGCAAACCGCCCGCGATTTCCGTCACCGTGCCGCCGTTGATGACGCCGCCGGTCTGCGTGATGTTCCGGCCCGCGGACAGGCTCGTGGTCGCGGTGGAGCCGATCGATCCGGCGGTAACAAGCAGGTCGGCCGCGGCACCTTGCGCCGTCAGCGAAACATTGCCCGCGTTGCCGGTGATCACGCCCGCCGCGGCCAGCGTGCCGACCACCGTCATCGACACGTTGTTGGCGAAGATCGTCTGGCCCGAGGCCACGTTGAACGTGCCGGACGCCGGAGTATCGCCGAACGTGAAGTTGCCCGCCGTCACGCCGACCGGCGCGATCGTGGCGATCACGTTGAGCGTCGAGCCCAGGTTGATGTCGCCGGTCGCGCCGTTGGTGCTGGCGATCAGGCTGGTCAGATTGATGATCGGCGCGGCGGCGGTCTGGCTGATGGTGCCCAGAGCCTCCAGGTCCAACGTGCCGATCGTGGCGGCGTTAAACGTGCCGGCGACGGCGATCGAGCCAGCGGTCACGGTGGGTGTCGCGGTGCCCGGCTGGGTCACGGCGCCGATGCGCAACGTCCCCGCGGTGATGTTCGTCAGGTTGACCAGCGAGAGGCCGGACGCCAGGCCGAGAGTCTCGGTCGCCAGGCTGGTGGAGGGCGCCAGTTCGAACAGCCCCGCCGCCCCCGCGTTCACCACCCCGGTCGCCCCGGTGGTTCCGAGATTGGCCACGCTGTCGGACTGCACGCCGATCGTGCCACCCGCCTGCGACAGCAGTTCGCCCACTCCCGCGAACGTGAGCGTGTGACCCGGGGTGAGGCCCAGGAAAACGTTTCCGGATGTGGCGCGAGCCTCGTTCACCAGCGTGACGTTGGCATTGTCGATGATCGCGAGCGTGCCGGAGTTCGCCGTCAGAAGCTGGAACGCGCCCGGGCCGGTCTGGCTGCCGATCCGGCTAATGGTATTGGCGGGGTTGGTCAGCGTGTAGCTGGCGGCGCTGCCGCTCAATCCCGCGACATTCAACAGCGGCGCGGTCTGGGTGACCGCTCCCGTCGAGTCGAGTTCCAGCGCCTGACCTTTGGCGTCGAACGTGCCGGCCACCGTGACCGGTCCGCCGGTGATGAAGGGCGCGGCACTGCCCGGCAACGTGATCGCGCCAATCCGGATCGTGCCGACGGTGATGCCCGTCAGGTTGGCCAGCGAAAGCCCGGAGACAACGCCCAGGGTCGCCCCAAGGAACGAGGTTGTCGGGGCAAGCTCGAACACCCCCGCCGCGCCCGCGTTCGCCACGCCGGTCGCGCCCGTGGTGCCCAGATTGACGACGCTATCAGTCTCCAGCCCGATCGTGCCGCCCGACTGGGCGATCAGGTTGCCGCCCGCGGCGAAGGTCAGCGCGCTGCCGGCCGTCGTGTTGAGGAACACGTTGCCGGCGGTGGCCGAAACCGTTCCCGCCACGGTCAGCGAGGTACCGTCCACAATGGCGATGGTGCCCGCGGTCGCGGTCAGGGTGCCCCCGCCGATCTGGCCGATCGTGTTGGCGGCGTTGGTCAGCGTGTAGCTGCCGGCGGTGCCGGTCAGGGTGGCGACGTTCACCAGCGGCGCCGTTTCGGTCACCGCGCCGGTGGCGTCCAACTCGACCGATGCTGAGTTGGCGTCAAACAGCCCCGGGATCAGGATCGACCCGGCCGTGGTCACGGCACTCGCGCTGCCCGGCAAGGTGATCGCGCCGAACCGCAGAGCACCGGCGTTGATGCCGGTCAGATTGAACAGCGACAGGTTGCTCGTCCCGCCAAGGACCAGCAGCGTGCCGGCGCCTCCGGGCGCGAGTTCGAACAGGCCGCCTGAGGTATTCACCACGCCGGTCGCGCCGTTGGTGCCAAGATTGCTCAGGCCGCCGGCCTGGAGGCCGATCGTACCGCCGGCTTGCGAGATCACCGATCCGCTCGACCCGAAGGTCAGCGTGTTGGTACCGGAACTGATGAACACGTTGCCGGCGGCGGCGCTGACGCTGCCGCCGATAGCCAGCGCGGCGGCGTCGATCACCGCGATCGTGCCGGCGGTGGCCGACAGACTCGCCGCCGGGAACGATCCGATCGCGCCCGCCAGTTGGCCAATGGTGTTCAACGTGTTGGTCAGCGTGATGCTGGTTGCCTGCCCGCTCAACCGCGCGACGTTCAGCAGTGGCGCGGACTGGCTGACCGTGCCGGTCGTGGCGAGGCCCAACGAACGGTTGCCGGCGTCGAAGGTGCCGGCGACGGTGATCGCGCTGGCGGTGGTGGTGGCGCTGGAGCCGCCCGGCAGCGTGACCGCGCCGATCAGCAACTCGCCCGCGGTGATCCCCGTCGTGTTGGTCAGCGACAGGCCCGAGGCCGCGCCCAACGTGATGGTCGCGGCGTTGGACGGGGCGAGTTCGAAGATGCCCGCGGTCCCGGCGTTGACCAGGCCCGTGGCGTTCGTGGTGCCGAGATTGACGACGCTGCCCGCCTGCAAACCAATCCGGCCGCCCGCGACCGAGGCGACCGAACCGGCGGCCGCGAACGTCAGCGCGTTGGTCCCGGTCGTGAGGTAGACGTTGCCCGCGCTGGCGCCAACCGCGCCCGCGACCGTCATGGCCTGGCCATCCACCACGGCCAGAGAGCCCGTCGCGGTAAAGCCGGACAGCGTGCCGATCGCGTTCGCGGTGCCTTGCAGGATCGCGGTCCCGGCGATGCCGCTCGCGCTGGTCAGCACGCCGGCGGTCAGCGTCGCGCCCGCCGCCTGGGCGACGTTCGCGCCGGTGTTGGTGCTGACATCGACCGTTCCGGCGGCGCCGACGCTGACCGCTCCGGCCAGCGTCAGCGCGGCGCTGTCCACCACGGTGAGGCCACCGGCTGTCAGGCCGGTGATGGTGCCGATCGCGTTGGCGGTCCCGCCCAGGCTGGCGGCGCCGGAGATGCCTCCCGCGCTGGTGAGAACGCCGGCGGTCAGTGTGGCGGCGGCGCTTTGCGATACGCCGAAGCCCTTGCCCGCCGTGGTCGTGAGATCGACCGTGCCGCTGTTGCCGACACTGATGACGCCCGCCAGGGTCAGCGCCTGGTTGTCTACGGCTGTCAGCCCGGCGGCCGTCAGGCCGCTGATCGAGCCTATGGCGTTCGCGGTGCCCTGCAGGTTCACGGTGCCGGAGATACCCGCCGCGCTGGTCAGAACGCCGGCCGTCAACGCCCCGCCCGCGGCCTGCGCCACGCCGAAGCCCTGGCCCGCGGTCGTGCTCAGATCCACGGTCCCGGCCGCGCCCACGCTGACCACCCCGGCCAGGGTCAATGCCTGATTGTCGATGGCCGTCAGCCCGCCGGCGGCCAGGGCGCTGATGGTGCCGATCGCGTTCGACGTGCCTCGAAGAATGACCGCGCCGGACACGCCGCCCGCGCTGGTCAACGTTCCGGCGGTCAACGCGCCCGACGCCGCCTGCGTGACGTTGAAGCCTTTGCCCGCCGTCGTGCTGAGATCGATCGTTCCCGCCGCCCCCACACTGACGAGGCCGGCCAGTGTCAGTGCCTGAT
>PLSZ01000416.1:0-17357 GCA_003164305.1 Acetobacteraceae bacterium | reverse complement strand
AGTGCCTGATTGTCCACCAACGTCATGCCGCCGGCGGAAAGGCCGGTCAGCGAGCCGATCGCGTTGGACGTGCCCTGCAGGATCAGCGCGCCCGAAATTCCACCGCTGCTGGTCACGACTCCCGCCGTCAGCACGCCGGAGCCGCCCTGCGAGACGGAGAATCCCTTCCCGGCCGTGGTCGTCAGATCGACCGTGCCGCTGGCCCCGACGCCAATCACGCCCGCCAGGGTCAACGCCTGGTTATCGACGAGGCTGATCGCTCCGCCGCCCGTGGTGCTGAGCGTGCCGCCCAGAGTACCCCCGCCGATCTGGGCGATCGCGTTGGCCGTGTTGGTCAGCGTGAAGCTGCTCGCGGTGCCGGTCAGGATCGACACGCCGGCCAGCGTGCCCGTCTGCGTCACCGCGCCGGTCGCGCCCAGAGTCGGCGTCGCGTCCAGCTCCAACGGCCGGTTGCCGTTGTCGTAGCCGGCGATGACGATGCCGCCCGCCACCGTTGTCCCGTTGACCTGACCGATCCGGATATTCGTCGCGCCGATCGCTCCCCCGGTGAACCCGGCCCCGCCCAACGTGACCGTGCCGCCCAACGTTCCTGGACCGTACTCAAATGTCGCGGCGCTGATCGTGCCTGTGCCGGTGATATTCAGCGTTGGCGCCGCCACCGAAATGGTTTGCTGGGCGGCGATGGTCGCGATGGAGCTGACCGCCTTGACTGAGCCGGAATTGATCGTGACTCCGCCGGCTCCGGCCGCCGCGAGCAGGATGTTGCCCGCCGAGGACGTGATGTTGCTGGTGATCGTCAACGATCCGGTGTCGGCGATGGTGACGCCGGCCGGACCGCTGATGGCGATTCCGACCGCGAGCGACAGGCCGTCGTTCAGCGCGATCGATCCCGTGCTGGTCGTCAACGAGCCCAGATTGGCGACCGCGTTGGCGCTGGGGCTGGCTCCGAGCAGGCTGATGGACGCCGAGGCGGAACCGATCAGCGTGCCGGCGATCAGCGATCCGGTCTCGGTAATCGAGCCGGCGGTGGCGACCAGATCGACTGTACCCGCGCCGCCGTCCGTCACGACACCGCCAATTGAGATGGACGTCCCGGTCAGCGCGACCGCGGCGCCCGTGACCGTGCCGCCAGCCGACAGCAGACCGGAACTGTTCAAGGTCACCGTACCGGCATTCCCGTTGACGGTGCCGGTCACCGCCAGCGCGGTGCCGTCGTTCAGCAGGATGCCCGCGCCGCTGAGCGGTCCCACGGTGGCGATCTGGTTCATGGTGGCGGACGCGCCGGCGAGTTCGATGGTGCCGCCGGCGCTCCCGCTCAACACGCCGGCGATCAGCGTCCCGGTCTGATCGATGGTGCCGGTGGTCCGCGCCACGAGGTTGACGGTACCCGCGCCTCCGTCGGTGATCACGCCGCCCAGAAGCAGGTTATCCGCCGTCAGGCTGATCGCGGTGCCGGAGATCTTGCCGCTGGTCGTCAGCAGCCCGGTATCGGCGATGGTAACGCCCGACCCGCCGGCGACCGTGCCGCTGACGGTCAGCGCGACGCCGTCGTTGAGCGTGAAGGCCGCGGCGGTGAACGAACCGAGGGTCGTCACCGCATTGGTGGTGCCGGTGGCGCCCAGAAGGCTCGCCGCAGCCGAGGCCGAGCCGGTCAGGGTTCCGGCGATCAAGGTGCCGCCCTCGGTGATCGACCCCTTGGTGGCGATCAGGGAGACGGTGCCGGCGCCGCCGTCGGTGACCTCGCCGTTGATGGCGATGCTGGTTCCTTGCAGGCTGATCGAGGCGCCGGCGACGGTCTGCCCGGCGTTGATCGCGAGCAGGTCGGCGCTGGTCAGCGTCACGCCTCCGGCGACGGAGATGGTGTTGGAAATGGTCAGCGCCGGTACATCGTTCAGCGAGAACGCCGCCGACGGGAACAGGCCAAGAGTGCCGACCTGGTTGGAACCGAGAAGCGTCACGGTACCAATGGCGGAGCCACTCAACACGCCGGTGATGATCAGGCCGGACCCGCTCTCGCTGACCGTGCCCACATTGGCGACCAGCGTGGTCGAACTGACGGCGCTGCCCCCGGTGCTGATCGTGCCGGAGATGGTGATGTTCGGCGCGGTCAGCGACACCGGGGCGGCGGACAGCACGTTGGCGATCGTCAGGTTATCGGTGGTGTCGAACGTGAAGCCCGTGGCGACCGTGAACGAGCCCAGAGTCGTCACGTCATTGGCGCTGCCCAGACCCACGGAGCCGCCATTGGCCACCCCCGACAGCGTCGTCACGTGCAGAAGCGTGTTGGCGCCCTCGTCGATGCTGAGAGTGGACCGCAGGTCCAACGCCCGCGCCGCGCCGCCATTGCCGACGCCAAGATCCAGATTGCTCGCCAGCGTCAAACCCTGCGCGGTGATCGACCCCTGCGCGGAGCCCAGCCGGACCAGGCTCGATCCGACGCCGGTCAGATCGACGATCTGGCCCAGAAGGCCCACGCTCAGCACGCCGGGCGTGTCCAGCGCGTACTCGAAGATGCCGCCGGTGATCGTGCCCGCCCCGGCGACCGAGAAGGCGTTCGCGCGCACCGATACCGTTCCGGTCGAGGGCGCCGAAGCCAGCGCGCCGGTCGTCAAAAGACCCACGCCGAGCAGCCCGCTCGAGCGCAGGATGACGTCGCCGGAGGTGGCTGAGACGATCCCGCTCACATTGAGCGCCAGGCCGTCGTTCAGCGAGATCGTGCCCGTGGTCGCGGTGAAGGAACCAAGGTTGGTGATCTGGTTCGCGGCGACCGAAGCGCCGCTGAGGATCGCCGACGCTCCGACGGAACCGATCAGCGTCAGCGCGCCGATCGTTCCGGTCTCGGTGATGCCCCCGGTGGCGGCGGTGGCGATCAGGTCGACGGTCCCGGTGGAGGTCACCAGGCCCGAGATCGCCAGGCTGGTGCCGCTCAACGTCACGCCCGAGCCGCTGACGGTCTGCCCGGCCGCGACCGTCAGCAAACCACCGCTGGTCAGCGTGACCGCTCCGGCCGTGGCCGAAACATTGTTGGCGACGGTCAGCGCCGCGCCGTCATTCAGATTGATGACGGTTCCGGTCAGCGTCCCGAGCGTGCCGATCTGGTTGGAACCCGAGAGATTGATGGCGGTTATCGCGGAGCCGGACAGCGTGCCGGTCGTGATGGACCCGGTGCCGGCGATCGTGGTCGTCTGGGCGACCAGCGACACCGAACTCGTGGCGCTGCCCCCGGTGGTGATCGAGCCCGGGATGGTGATGCTGTTCGCCTTCAGCGACACCGGTCCGCCGGCCGTCAGCAGCCCGGCGACGGTAAGATCGGTGCCATCGCCAAGCGTGAACCCTCCCGCGCTGACGGTGAACGTACCGACGTTGGTCACGGTGTTGCTGAGGCTGCTCAACGTCACGGAGCCGGTATTGGCCACGCCGGTCAGCGTCGTCACGTTCAGCAGTTCGAACCCGCCGTCGGAGATGCTCTTCGTCGATTGCAGGTCCAGCGCGGTCGCGCTGCCGCGCCCGACGCTCAGGCTCAGATTGGCGCCGAGTGTGATCCCGGTCGCGGTAATCGAGCCACGCGCCGCGCCAAGCCGGACCAAGGGCGTGCCAACGCCGGTCAGGTCGGCGATCTGGGCGCCGACGCCACCTACCTGCAACGCCGTGAGAGAGTCCGTGGCATATTCGAACGTCCCGCCCGTGATGGTGCCGGCGGGATCGACGGTGATCGAGTCCGCTCGTGCCGAGACCGTGCCGGTCGAGACCGCGGCCAATGTGCCGCCGGCCTGGACCGCGATGGAATTCCCCTTGCCCGCCGCGTTCAGCACGATGTCGCCCGCCGTGGCGGTGACGACTCCCGTGACGTTCAGGACCGTGCCGTTGTTGACGGCGATCGACCCCGTGGTGGCCGTGAACAACCCAAGATCGACGATCTGATTGGCCGCCGCCGAAGCGCCGGTGAGAATCGCCGAGGCGCCCGACGAACCGGTCAGGGCGCCCGCGTCGATGGTGCCGGTCTCGGTGATCGAGGTGCTGCTGGCGATCAGGTTGACGCTGGCCACCGCTGAAACGAAACCGGCGATCGCGATCGCCGTGCCATCCAACCCCACCGCCCCGGCGCTGACGGTCTGCCCCGATGCGATCGTGAGCAGCCCGCCGCTGGACAGGGAGACCGTTTGCGGCATTGAAACGGAGCCGGTGACCGTCAGCGCGGAGCCATCCACCAGGGTCAGCGAACTGCCGGCGGCGGCGCCGGTGAACGAGCCGAGGTTGACGATCTGGTTCGCCGTGGCCGAATTGCCGGACAGGTTGGCGATCCCGTTCTTGCCGACCGATCCCGACAGCGTGCCGGCGATGATCGTGCCGGTGCTCTCGTTGATGCCGTTGTCGAGGGACGAAATCAGCGAAACCGTGCCGGCGCCGCCGTCGGTCACCACGCCGTCGATCACGATGCCGCCGCCGGACAGCGCCACGGCGGTGCCGGACAGCGTTTGCAAGGCTTTGATCGTGATCGACCCGGTGTCGGTCACGCTGACCGACCCGGTGAGCGAAACGGTGTTGACGATCGTCAGGTTCGGGTTGTTGTCCAGTGTGAGGCTGGCGCCCGTGATCGAGCCCAGATTGACGATGCTGTTCGTGGTCGCGGTGGAGCCCAGAAGGCTGATGGCGGCGACGGCCGATCCGCTGAGCGTGCCGGCGATCAGCGTTCCGGACTCGGTGATCGATCCGACGTTGGCGAACAACGCGACCGTGCCCGCCCCGCCATCCGTCAGGTCACCCGTGATCGAAATACTGGGCGCCGTCAGGCTGACCGCGGCCGCCGACAGCGTGTTGCCGACCGTCAGCGGGGTTGCGTCGTTCAGCGTGAAGCCGGTCGCGGAGAACGACCCGATCGAGCCGATGAGGTTGGCACCCGACAGATTGACCGTGGTGGCCGCGCTGCCGCCCAACGTGCCGGTGGTGATGATCCCCGCACCGCTGATCGTGCCGACGTTGGTCAGCAACGACACCGCGCCGGTCGCGGTGCCTCCGGTGGTGATCGGGCCGGAGATGGTCAGGCTGTCGGCGGACAATGTCACGCCCGGCGCCGACAAGGTGCCCGCCACCGTGAGCGCGCCGGTTTCAGTGAGATTGAAGCTCTGTCCGGTGCCGGTCACCGTGAACGCGCCGATCGTGCCGATGCCGCCCGCGCTATTGGTCAGCGCCACCGATCCGCCGGCGACGGTGCCGGTCAGCGTCGAGACGTTGATGAAGGCGTGATTGGCGCCGTCGGTGACGTTGCCGGTCGCCTGAAGGTCCAGCGGACGTGCCGCCGCGGCGCCAATCTTCAGGTTGAACCCGCTGGCCAGCGTTATGCCGGTCGCGGTCGCCGTGCCGCCATTGGCCTCACCGATGCGGATATTCGACGTGGCGACCCCGGTCAGATCGACCAGGTTGCCGCCGGTCCCAAGCACCACCGCGCTGGCGGTGTCCGGCGCGTATTCGAACATGCCGCCGGTGATCGAACCCGCCGTATCGGTGAACGTGTTGGCGATCGCCGAGACGGTGCCGGTGGACGAGGCGGAAACGTTCGCCCCGACGCTGAGCGTGCCGCTGGCGCCCACCGCGTCCAGCACGACATTGCCTCCGGTGGCGGAAATCGCCGACGAGACGGTGAGATTGCCGGTGCTGGACAGCGCGACGTTGCCGGTCGAGGCCGTGAGCGCTCCGATCACCGCGAGCGCCCCCGTGTTGGCCACCGCGAAGTTGCCGCTGGTCGCGGTGTAGGCGCCGATGTTGGCGATGGAATTGCCGGTGGTGGTCAACGTGACCGCGCCGGTTTTGCCGGTCAGCGTGCCGACATTGGTCAGCGCGGCACTTTGCGTCACCGCGCCGGTCGATTGCAGATCCAGCGTGGCGGCGACATTCTGAAGGCTGATCGCGCCGGCGATGGCGATGGCGGTCGCGGTCTGCACCAGCGAGCCATTCACGGTCGCGCCGCCAACGCGGAGTGTTGTGCCGGCGGTAATGCCGGTCAGGCTGGCCAGGCTCAAACCGCCCGCGCCGCCCAGAGTGACGGCGATCGAGGACGCCGGCGCGATCTCCACGATGGAACCGGAAATGGCGCCGCCGGCGCCGATGGTCAAAGTATCCGTCTGTACCGTGGCCAGCTTCGCGGCGGTCGGGACAGCGACCGATCCGGCCGCGCCGATGCTGACCGAACCACCAGCGCCGGACAGCAGGCTCACCGAGCCACCCGTCGAGGTCACGGTGCCGAGCACCGAAATCAGCGGATTGGCCTGAGCGGCCGGAAGGGTCGCGCTCGCCGGCCCGGCGCCGCCGGTGGCGAAAATCACATCGCCCGGCGCGCTGACGGTGATGCCGGTGCCGACGGTGATTGTCCCGCCTGCCTCGAAGGTCAGCGATCCCGTGCCGGTCAGCGATGAACTGATGGTCAGCGTCTTCGTCGCCTGCAACAGGATGTTGCCCGACAGCGCCGTGGTGGAAACCGTATCCGTGCCGCCAGGATCGACCGTGGACAGAATCGTGCCGCCATTGGTGATGCCGGGGGAGCCATCGAGATTGCCGCCGGAACCCACCACGGTCAGGTTGGTCGGATCGAGCAGGATGGTGCCGAGCAGGCCCATGGGCGCGGTTACATCGACCGCCCCGGTCAGGCTCAGCGAGGCTCCCGAGACCTCGACAAAGCCGCCGTTGCCGCCGGCCGTTCCACCCGTGGCCTGGATCAGGCCGTTCATCGTCGTGGTGTCGGACGACAGCACTGTCACCCGCCCGCCATTCCCTTTGGCGGTCGCGTTGGCGGCGATGGTGGCGCCATGCTCGATCACCACGGATTTCGCCATCTTCGCGCCGGTGACCGACGGGCCACCGATGGCGCGCTTCAACGTCGTGCCTACCGCGACCGTGCCGCCGCCCGCCGCGCCGGACGCGTTCACTTTCGCGCCGGACTTCACGATCACGCTATCGCTCGCCAGCAGGCCGATCTTGCCGCCGGTAGTTCCGGGCGCGCGGCCCACCGCGCTGATGTCGCCGGTAATCGTGATCGACCCGCCAACCCCGTCGATCGTGATCCGGCCCTGGTTGGACCCCACCGTGTTCGCCTGGATCTTGCCGCCGGCGGTCACGAGATTGGTCACCACGCCATCGACCGCGCGCGCGGTGAGCTGGACGGTGCCGCCATCGGCCTTGATCACGCCGGTATTGGTCACCAGCGCGTCGCCACCGTCCGGCGCCTGCGTCACCGACCCGGTGACGTTCAGGCTCACCAGCTTNNGCGACATTCGGCGCCACCAGCCCGGCGAGGCCGGCGCCGCTGATCGTGATGTTGCCATTGTTGATGATGCGCGCGTTTGGATTGCCCGGTTGATTGAAGGCGATGTTGCCGCCATTCATGAACTGCGTGGTGTTCGCGCCGGCCGCCGAGACCATCAGCCCGGCGGTGTTGACCTGAGAGCCTTTATAGAACGTCACACCCGATTGATTGACCAGCACGACCTGGCCGTTGGCGTTGATCCGGCCGGCGATCTGCGACGGGTTCGGCCCGGTCACCGTGTTCAGCGTGATCGCCTGCGCGTTCGGCTGCTGGAAATTGACCGATTGCTGGGAGCCGACGTTGAAACTTTGCCAGTTGATCGCGCCGCGCTGCGTGGCCTGGTTGATATTCGTGCTGGTGGCGTTCTGATTGATGGAGACCGCGCCGCCGACGACGACCCCGCCCATCGGCTGCGCGTTCGGCGGCGGTTGCGCGCCGGCCGGCACCGTCAGCACCATCACGACGACTGCCTGCAACGCGGTGCTGACCATCAGCGCGGAGCGGGTCCGCCGCGCGACGCCGACCAGGCGAACCCTGCCTTGATTGCGCGCTTTGGCCATTACTGATTCCCCCGGATAAGCAAAATCCAGACACGCTTAGAGTTTTCAAACGAAGGCGTCTGCCACGAAGCGCTCATTATCAGAACCGCCCTACCAGACGCCAGTAGAGTCCGATGCCATTTTCAGGCGATGTCAGCGGCGGCGGTTGTTTATTGAACCGGCCCAGAGCCTCAAGATCCAGTTCGACGTAACTTGTCATTTGTAAACGCACGCCACCGCCCGCCGAGGCGATGCGCGCGTGATAGTCCGTGCTCAGATTTTGCCAGACCTCACCCCAGTCATAGAATATGTAGAACTGGCTTGCGACATCCGCGCGGCTGCCCAGGGAAGAAAGGTCGATGGTTGAGTTAAGCTGAAGCTCGGCCGTTGCCGCCAGCGCCTTGTCGCCTGGCACCTGACCGGAATAATAACCGCGAGTGAAACGCGAGCCGCCAAGATAAAATTGTTCGGCCGGCGGCAGAATACTTTGCGTCCATTGCCCGGTGAGCAAACCCATCAGGGCGACGCTGGCGCCCTCCCAGGGCACGAACAAGGTTTGCGTGCGGCTCGTCTCAAATTTAATCGCGGTGAAATTGTGCTGTTCCCCTTGCCGCGCCGTACTGGGCGGCACGGCGGTGCCATGGAAACCGCCCAAAATCTCGAGCCCTTGCGAAATCCGGGTTGAGAATTGATTGGTCGCCGGCCGCGTATTGCCCAGCCACAGATCGGACGCGATGTAATCTTCGCCGACGCGCAGCACCCGGATTTCGTCGGCGCTCGATTGCGAAGTGACGCCACCGGAGGTGGTGTCGATCGTCGATTCCAGGGCGTCGAGCGAGCCGTAGACATTTAAATTCTGCCGCCGCGAACGGATCACCGGATACGACAACTGCGTGCCAAAAATATCGGTGGCCCCCGCGTAACGCAGCGCGGCCAGTGAGCCGGTGGGAAAATTGATGCCCGCGCCGCCGTAAATTTTTATTTTCAGGCCGGATGACCCGATGAACCACTCGCTCGACAGTTGGGCGAAATCCTGACTGCTGGGAAACGAGTGGAAATACGACAACTCGGTCTTGTCGCCCCAGGCGGTGAACGAATTGAAGTCGAGGATCCCGAGACCCTCGATCGGGCCGGTCAGGTAATACGCGCGATTGTCCAGCGACGCCTGGCCGGAGTAATGCTTCAAACTGACCTGCGCGATCAGCGTGAGCGCGCCGGGTTCTTCCTTCGACGGCTCCAGCACCGTGCTCAGGCTGACGCCGGGCACGTCCTGCGCCAGCAGCAACCAGCGCTCCAGCGTCGCGGTATCGATCACCGGATATTGCGTCAGATGCTCCAGGAACCGCAGCACCATCGAGCCCGCGGGACCGATGTCGCCGTCGAGCTTCACGGCGGCGATGCGGCCCTCGGTCACGGTGAAGCGCACGAACCCGTTTTTCTGGTCGATCGTCAGCGAGACCGAGGTCAGGGCGTAGCCGCGAGAGCGGTAATAGCGCAGGATTTCCTGGCGCGTGTCGTTCAATCGGGGCAGCGGCACCGCCGGTCCGGTCAGCCCGCTGAGCAACGGCTGCAATTGATCATTGAACAATGACGCGCCGGCGATCTCGACGTGCGTCACCGGGATCGAAACGTTCGGCACCTCGCCTTCCTGGAGCGGGCTGAGATTAATCCCATTTGGAGAGACTGACGGCAGTTGTGACGGCGCCAGGCGCTGGATCGGGGAGCCGGGCGGCGGCTGCGGAATGTTGTTGAGCGGTGGCAACTGCGCCATGGCGGAGGGCACGATGCCGGCCGTCAGAACGGCGATTGCCAGGACCGGCGCCGACACGATCCTCAATGCCAACCGGACAGAACTGGACGACAACCACACATGCGACGCGACCTTGGGAAATTTCACGTTTCCGCCCTTCTTTTCCGAACCCCGATACCTTAGCGACATATTACGTTCGGTTTAGCAAGGTTCGCGTCCGCCGCATAGCGCGGCCACCCTCCAAAATCACTGAACAGTTGTGTATCAGAACCGCCGGTCGCGCCCGACGTGCGCTACCGCCCTCCGATCCCGGGCGGGCACCCGGCCGGACGGGCGCCCAGGGGTGCCGTTAAGGCCAGGCTACACGGCCGCGGGCGCCGTGACGGCGGGAGCCCAGGCTTTGATCACGGGCAGGACTTCGTCCGCGTAGAGGCGCAAGCCTCGCTCCGCGATGTCGTATGGCGTGCCGCCAAAGCGAAACGACGTCGCGAGCTCAAAATCGCCGACCAGCGCGCGGCGGTCCTCCATCATGCGCAGGATCCGGTCCGGCGTGCCCCAGACCGCCGCCTGCATGAAGGCGGAGACGATGCCGTCCATGCCGATCTCACGCGCCAGCGCGATCTTTTGCGCGTAAGCATCGTAGCCTTTCACGTTGGCGAAGTGCTCGCCGAGCAACTCATAATGATAAAAGTTGCTTTCCACGAACTTTCCCATGTAGCGGCGCGCCATGTCTTCGGCGCCGTCTTCGGTCGGCACGCAGACGCAGAAATCGGCCAGTAAAGGCGGTGCCGCCTCCATCCCGTGCAGTTGGCGGACCAGATCGCGGTGCTTATTCATCGCCGGCATGCGCATCGGCCACGGGCGATCGGCGAACATCACCATCCGGGCGTTCAATTTCGCCGCCGATACGACCGAATCGTCGCTGGAAGCCACCGCGTACACCCGCCCGTCGATGGAATGGCCCGGCCTCGGCCGGATTTCGATGCGCGGCTGTTTGTAATGTTTGCCGTCACCCTCCATGAACCCGGTACGCAAAGCGGCCAGGATCATCGCCGCCGCCTCATCGAAGCGTTCCCGCGATTCATCCATGGTGCCGCGGAACGCCGCGAATTCCCGGCGCGCGAGGCCACGGCCCATGCCTAAACGCAAACGCCCGCCGCTTAAATAATCGAGCACCGAGGCCTGCTCGGCCACACGCAGCGGATCGTGCCAGGGCAGGATCACCGCGGCGGTGCCAAGGCCGACATTGGGGCACAAAGCCGCCAGATGCGACATCAGTTGAAGATTGTCCGGACAGAACGAATAATCGTTGAAGTGATGCTCGACCGACCATAGCACGTCGAACCCCAGGTCGGCGGCGAGCCGCGCCAGGCGCAGTTCCTCGTCCCAGACCTGCTTGTCCGTTACGTCCTGCCAACCATAGCTGGAGAACACCATTTGCAAGCCCACGTCCATGACGGCCTCCCGCTTCGTTGACGGGATGATTTCACGATCTCCACGGCCGGGCAACTCGCGCGGCTCTCTTGCAAGGCTCTCTTGCAAGGCTGGGGGGCGGGCCTAATGTCAGCCGCGCAACAGGAGGGAACCGGACATGGCCTTGAAGCGCATGGTCCTGGAAATCGGCATGGGTACCGACATTCGCGGCGGCGACGACACCAAAGCCGCCGTGCGCGCGCTGCGCGACGCGCTGTGGCACAATTCGCTGAGCGTGGCGGCCGCGTTGGGCCTCGACACGGATTCGATGCGGGTGGAAGTCACGATCGGCACGCCGCATCCGGAGAAGGTCGACAAGGCGCAGGTGCTGGCGGTGCTGCCGCATGGGACCGGCACCGTGACGGTGGTTCAGGGCGGCCTGGAAATTCCCAACGACGAAGGCACCAACGTCACGTTGCTGGCGCAGGCGGCGGCGGTCGTGTGGCTGGATGTGGCGTGACCAAAGGGATGTGACCAAAGGGATGTGACCAAAGGGATGTGAAGGGAACGAGACAATGGCATTGAAACGCGTGATCCTCGAAATGGGGACCGGCAACGACCTGCATGGCGGGAATTATACCAAGGCGGCGCTGCGGGCGGTGCAGGATGCGATCCATCACAGTTCGCTGAGCATGCTGCGCTCGCTTGGGATCGATTCCAAAACGATGCAGGTAGAGGTAACGATCGGCGTGCAGGAACCGGACAAGGTCGATACCGCGGCGGTCGCGGCGACATTGCCGCACGGCATCGCGACGGTGAAAGCCGTGAAAGGCGGGTTGAACGTGCCGGATCAGGCGGCGGGCGACGTGGCGATCATCGCCAGCGCGGCGGTGGCGGTACGACTGGATCTGCCGTGACGGCCTGCTTCAACGCGGAAACGGCTTGCGGCCTTCGCGGTAGCCGTTATCGTTGAAATGCTGTTGCGCGGATTCCAGTTCGCCGCGGGCGATGTATTCCGCGACGCCGGGATTCTGCTCCAGATACCACGCCTCATCCACCGGGATGAGGAACGGAATGCGGCCTTCGAAATACCCGTCGTTGAGGAAATGCTCCTTGGCGGACGCGACGACGCCACTCCGGATCGCCTCGGCGACGTCGGGATACTGTTTCAGGTACCACTCCTCATCGACCTCGATCCCCTGCAGCAGGGTTCGGATCAGGACGGTGAACTGGGTGTAGCTCGCGCTGACGGTGAGCTCGCCCTTCACCGCGGCGAAGGTGACGAATGCCTTGATTTCCTCGAAAGGAGGCAGAAAATCCACCCGGTCGTCCCCATGCGGTCGCGAGCCTGATCAATAGCAAAAAGCACGGCGGACGCAATATGTGTGTGGATGCCTGTGGCCCCGGGACGGCCCCTCTTCACTCCCGCAGAAACGGGTTCGACAACCGCTCCGCGCCGATCGTGGACCCTGGGCCGTGACCACACAGGAACGAGAAATCGTCGCCCAACGGCAGCAGCTTTGTCCGGATCGCGTCGATCAACGCCTGATGGTCGCCATAGGGAAAATCGGTGCGTCCGACCGAGCCCTGGAACAGCACGTCGCCAACCAGCGCGAACCGCGCCGCCTGGTTCACGAAAACAACATGTCCCGGCGTGTGTCCGGGGCAGTGCAGGATGTCGAACAGATGCGGTCCGAGGGCGACCTGATCGCCTTCCTGAAACCAGCGGTCCGGCGTGACGTTCCGCGCGTCGAAACCATAGCTCGCGGCCTGCGCGGCGATGCCCTCGAGCAGAAACGCATCGCGACGGTCTGGGCCTTCGATCGGAACGGGTCCAGAGTCCGGGCGGGCGCGCAAGGCCTCCGCGAGCCCAGCCGCGCCGCCCGCATGGTCGAGGTGGCCGTGGGTGAGCAAAATCCGCTCCACTGTGACGCCGGACTGATCGATCGCGGCCAGGATACGATCGACGTCGCCGCCCGGATCGACGACCAGACCGTGCATCGTCGGCTCATCCCAGAGGATGGCGCAGTTTTGCTGGAAGGGCGTCACCGGAACGATGACGCCGCGTAATCTGGTGGCGGTCGCGTCGTCCATCAGTGCAGCTTCGGCGACTTCAGAAAACTGACCCGATCGGCCGACCGAACGCTGATGCGACGCGGGGTATCGTCCCGCTCGATGCGTAGCCGGACCTCGGCGCCAGCACTGCCGGAAGCCCAGACACGGCGCCAGAGGCCGGCGAGATCGGGCACCTCGTCGTCGTTCACGGTCAGGATCTTGTCTCCGGCCCGCAAGCCAGCCTGCGCGGCGGGACCAGTCTCAGACAGCCCACCCACGACGATCGAATCGCCGGACTCCGTGGCGTACATCCCCAGCCAGGGCCGCGCCGGCCGGTTCACGCGGCCGTAGGTCAGCAGATCCTTCAGGATCGGTCCGAGCAGACTGATCGGCACGACCATATTCATGTCGAGCCGCCTCCCCTTCCCGTCGCCCTGCTGCAGGATCAGCGAACCAATCCCCATCAGCTTGCCATCGGTGCCGATCAACCCGCAGCCACCCCAGAACGGATGCGCGGGACCGATGAACAGCGCATCGTCGAGCACATACTCCCAGTAGCCGGCGAATTCCTGCCGGCCGACGATTCGGGTCTCGATCGCGTGATGCCGCCCACCGCCGGCGGCGAACACTACCTGATCGCCCACCTTCAGGCTGTCGGAGTCGCCCATCTCCAGGTGCGGCAGGTTGAGGCTGCCAAGCGCCTGCACCAGCCCGAAGCCGGTCTCCTGATCGAAGGCCAGCGCATGACCGGGCACGACCTGGCCGTCATTGGCGGTGATCCAGATCGTTTCAGCCTCGGTGATCAGGTAGCCGATGGTCGCGACCAGACCTTTGTCGTTGATGACGACGCCGCTGCCCGCCCGCTCGGTGCCGAGCGTGTTGGCGGTGAAGGCGTCCGCCGGAACATAGGTTTTCAGGCTGACCACGGCCTTGAGGGCACGTTCCAGATCGAACGAATAATCATCCGGATCCGGCCGAAGATTGCGCGGAATCTCCCAATCCTGGTTTTTCATGCCTCGACGCCTTCCCTGACCGGGGCGTTCCTTTGGGGGGTCACCGTTTGAAGGATCATCACTCATGGAAGCAGCATAGCAGAGGTTTGGGCGACTTGCACAATCACCACTCGCCGACGAATCGCGCCGCGGGCCCGGACAAACCGGGGCAAAACCGGATTTTCGTAGCCGATTTCAGGTGTTTCCTGATTCGCCGATGATTGCCCGGAGCGGCTCATCCCGGACGGAAAAAGCCAGCGGGCGGCTTCGCCTGGCCCGCGCGACGCCGCGAAGGTTCATTCCGGCCAGCGAGAGATCACCTCGCGTGGTCGCGACGCCAGGCGGCGACCTCGTCCGGGGTCAGCTGAAAGCCGCCGACGATTGAAAAGGCGGCACCCGATTTTTGCGGCGTTACGGGGATTTCCATGCGGACCTCGCGGCTGGCGGCGCGCGCGGCATCCACGTTGGGCGGGAACTCGATCGCCATGTTGAACAAGGATTTGTCGAGCACCGTGTCGCCCTCGGTGATCGCCACGAACGCGGGCAACGCGACCGCGTTCCCTTGCATCGCCGGACCTCGCTGCGCTTCCACCACCAGTTGCGCCTTCGCCACGATCGTATGGACATCGTCGCCCGGCTCACACGTGCCGGTGATATCGACGATGCGAGCGCGCACGATCAGGTCGCGGACGTCCAGCGATCCTGGGCGGTAGCGAACGATCTCCGCCAGCGGCTTCAACAGGCCGGGCACCGGACAGGCGGGGGCGAACTGATTTTTCGCGGGCCCGCAGGACCCGATGGCCAGCGCGATCAGCAAAGGCGGCACGATCCGGAGCAGACGGAATGGCATCGTGCGTATCCCCTACAACGCCGCGCGAAGATATTGTGGCGGCACCTCGGGCTTCACGCCCAAAGCTTTCGCCGCCCGTAACGGCCACGCCGGATCGGCCAGCAAGGCGCGGGCCAGCAGCACGACGTCGGCGCGGCCGTTGGCGACGATCTCCGCGGCGTGGGTTGGCTCGGTGATCATTCCGACCGCGCCGGTGGCGATGCCCGCGCCATGCCTGACCGCGTCGGCGAACGGCACCTGGTAGCCGGGGTGCAACGAGGGGATCTTTTGCTCGTTCGAAATCCCGCCCGAGGAGCAATCGATCAGGTCCACGTCGCCCCGCGCCGCGAGTTGCCTGGCCACCATTACGATATCGTCGATGGTCAATCCGCCCGGCATGTAATCCGTGCAGGACAGCCGGACCCACAACGGCAGGTCCGACGGCCACTCGGAGCGGATCGCGTCGAGCGTCTCCATCAGGAACCGCGAGCGTCCCTTCAGGTCGCCGCCATACGAGTCGTCGCGGCGATTGGAGATCGGCGACAGGAAGGAATGCGCCAGGTAGCCGTGCGCCGCGTGCATCTCCAGCACCTTGAAGCCGGCTTCCCGCGCCCGGCGCGCGGTGGCGGCGAACTCGGCGGCGATGCCGGCGATTTCATTGACGGACAGAGGGTGGGGATCGACAGCGCCCTGGGTCATCGGGATGGCGCTCGGCGCGACCGGGACCCAGCCGCCGTCCTGGGGCGCGATCGGCTTCCCGCCCTCCCACGGCACCTGGCAGGAGGCTTTGCGGCCGGCATGGGCGATCTGCATGCCGGGGACAGAGCCGCATTTGACGATCACGGCGGCCAGCCGGGCCAGCAGCGTCTGGTGCTCCGCGGTCCACAGGCCAAGGCAGCCTGGCGTGATGCGGCCGATGGAGGAGACATGGGTCGCCTCGGTCATCACGATCCCGGCGCCGCCGGCGGCTTTGGAACCCAGGGTCTGGATGTGCCAATCGTCGCCGAGTCCGTTGGTGGCGCTGTACTGGCACATCGGCNNGACGGAGCGGAAGGTGATCGGCTGAAACAGCAGCGGCGTCGGCATGGGGGCGGCGGTCCTCGGACTTACGTCGGCGTAGCGATGTGCGCCCATAGGGCGTCTGACGGGCGATAACAACATCGGGTTCGCGGAATTGGGGCATTGAATCGTTTATACTGGCGACGGAGCGGCCAAACCGGGCATGGTGCAACAGCGCCGGGCAACGCTATATAAGGGTTGCAGTGACAGAGGCTGACTCAATGGCGAAGCAGGCTGCTCGATCCGGGGTTCGTGTCAGAAGAGCGATGGCGGAGCTGGGATCCGCCGAGACATCAGGCACTCCGGCGAATGCCGTCACGCGGATGGAGGTCGATCGGGTGTCTGCCAGGCTCGTCGAGCGGCCGCGCAAAGCGTCAGCAGGTGTGGCGCGCGATCCGGTGACTGATGATGCAGCCGGGCAACCCACCGACGACGGCATGGGTGACGTGCTGACCGCCCTCTTCAAAAAAGCGGTCGAGACCGCCATTCGGGAATCGCTCGACGCCGGGTTGGCCGTTCCAGGTCGGGAACACGGCAAGCCGGTTGAGCGCCGGCCGAATGGTGAAATCATGGAAATCAAGGACCCGGCGAATTGGTCGCCGCACGATTGGAAGAACCGCCCCTGAGGCAATCCAGAGATAGTGCCCTGGTTCTGGATGATCGCCGGGCCTAACGGAGCCGGCAAATCGACATTGGTCGAGCGTGGCGTGGTTCGCGCCGCGATCGGGTTCGAGCTCACGAGTCTCAACGCGGACGTCCGAACGCGGCAAATTTTGATCGCGGATCCGGAGGCGGTCGATGCAAACCTTCGCGCGGCGATCGAGATCGATGCCATGGTCGTGANNCTGGCGCTCGGATTCCAATTCGGAATGATTTATGTGGGGCTCGCCTCCCCAGAGGACTCCATGACACGTGTCGCGCTACGTCAGGCAAAAGGTGGCCACGGCGTGCCAAAGGACAGAATTATGAACCGGTGGGCCCGTTCGATCGCCATGTTAGGCAAAGTCGCTCCACTTGCGCACCGATTATACGTCTATGACAATACCAGTTCGTTCGAGCCGACCCTGATCGCGCGGAAAATCGGGGCGCGGGTGGAGTTGCTCGCGCCCGGGCGCATTCCCGAGATCGACGCGGTCCTTACAGCGCCTGATCCGGGTCCCGCATGAACATCCTGTCAATCCAGTCCTGGGTTTCCTACGGCCNNCCGTGCAGTTCTCCAATCACACCGGGTATGGGCATTGGACCGGGCAGGTTTACTCGGGCGAGTCGGTGCGGGAACTGGTGGACGGGATCGAGGCGCGGGACGTCTTTCGGCAGTGCGACGCGGTGTTGTCCGGGTATATGGGCGACGCGGCGATCGGCGAGGCGATCTTGCACGCGGTGGCTCGGGTGCGGGCGGCCAATCCGGCGGCGGTTTATTGTT
>PLSZ01000224.1 GCA_003164305.1 Acetobacteraceae bacterium | reverse complement strand
CGTGGTCGATGACGCGATCGTGGTGCTGGAAAACATCTCCCGGCATATCGAGGACGGGATGCCGCGCGCCGAGGCGGCGTTGCTCGGCGCGAAGGAAGTCGGCTTCACGGTGATGTCGATCAGCTTCTCGTTGATCGCGGTGTTCCTGCCGATCCTGCTGATGGGCGGCATCGTCGGCCGCCTGTTCCGCGAGTTCGCGCTGACCTTGTCGCTGGCGATTTTGGTTTCGCTGGCGATCTCTTTGACCACCACGCCGATGATGTGCGCCTTGTTCCTGAAGCCTGGCGGCAGGCGCGAGGGGCCGCGGAAGCGTACTTTGTTCGACAGCGCGCTGGCGTTTTACGAACGCACCCTTGGGTGGGCTCTGCGGCACGGCGCTTTGGTGATGCTGGTGCTGTTGATCACCGTGATCCTGAACGTCGTGCTGTACGTGATCGTGCCAAAAGGGTTCTTTCCGCAACAGGATACCGGCCGGATGATGGGCCAGATTCAGGCCGACCAGAGCATCTCTTTCCAGGCGATGCAGGGCAAGTTGTCGCAGTTGATGGACATCGTGCAGCACGATCCGGCGGTACAGAGCGTGGTCGGTTTCACCGGCGCGGGCGGTGGCGGAGGCGGTGGCTCGACCAACACCGGATCGGTGTTCGTGGCGTTGAAGCCGTTGGCGGACCGCGCGGGCGTGGATCAGGTGATGGCGGGGTTGCGGCGGAAACTGGCGGCGGTGGCGGGCGCGCGACTGTTCCTGATCCCGATCCAGGACATCCGCGTCGGCGGGCGTTCCAGCAACGCCGCGTATCAATACACCTTGCAGGCCGACAGTACCGCCGTGCTGTACGAGTGGGCGCCGAAATTGCTCGCGGCGTTGGAACACAATCCCGTGCTGGCCGATGTCAATTCGGATCAGCAACAGAAGGGGTTGGAGACCGATCTCGTCATCGATCGCGCCACCGCGAGCCGCCTGGGCGTCACCGCGGCGCAGATCGACAACACCCTTTACGATGCGTTCGGACAGCGCCAGGTGTCCACAATCTACAGCGCGCAAAATCAATACCACGTCGTCATGGAAGTGGAGCCGCGCTACTGGCAGACGCCGGAATCGCTGAACGGAATATTCGTCAGCACGTCGGGCGGCGGGGCACAGGGTACCCAGACGACCAACGCGGTGATTGGCACGGTCACGGCACCGGGCACCGCGACGACCTCGACGGCGGCCAGCATCGCCGGCAGTTCGGCGCGCAACGCGGCCACCAACGCGCTGGCCAACACCGGCAAGGGCAGCGCATCCTCGGGCGCCGCCGTCAGCACCAGCAAGGAAACGATGGTGCCGCTGTCGGCGTTCTCCCGCTACGCGGCGGGCAACACGCCGCTGGCCGTCAATCATCAGGGGCCGTTCGTCGCCACCACGATTTCCTTCAACCTGGCACCCGGGAAATCGCTGAGCGACGCGACCGCCGCCGTGGCCGACGCGACGCGCCAGATCGGCATGCCGGCCAGCATCCACGGCAGCTTCCAGGGCACCGCGCAGACCTTCCAGGATTCGCTGAACAGTGAGCCGGTACTGATCGCCGCCGCGCTGGTCGCGGTCTATATCGTGTTGGGCGTGCTGTATGAAAGCTACATCCACCCGATCACCATCATCTCNNTTCCGTCCCATCATGATGACCACCACCGCCGCCATGCTGGGCGCCTTGCCCCTGGCGTTGAGTTTCGGCGACGGCGGCGAACTGCGCCGGCCCTTGGGCATCGCCATCGTCGGAGGGCTGATGCTCAGTCAGGTGCTGACGCTTTATACCACACCGGTGCTGTATCTTTACCTCGACCGGTTCCGCCTGTGGACGCGCGGCCGGTTCCGGCGGCGGTTCCCCGGGGTCACTCCGGCACCGGCTCCGGGAGCGGCGGAATGAAACGTCTGAATGTCGTGCTTTTCGTGCTGCCGGTGCTGGCGGCGGGCTGCATGGTGGGGCCGGACTACAAGCGTCCCGACGTGCCGGTGCCGCCCGAGTTCAAGGAAAACGCCGGCTGGAAACCCAGCCAGCCGCGCGACGACATCGACAAGGGTGCCTGGTGGTCGGTGTACAACGATCCCGAACTCGACCGGCTGGAACGGATGGTGGAAGTCTCCAACCAGACGGTGAAACAGTTCGAGGCGCAGTATCGTAACGCCGTGGCACTGGTGGGGGAGGCGAGGGCGTCGCTGTTCCCGACCGCCACCGCGACCGCGGGGGTCACGCAATCCCGCGGCGGCGGTGGGTTTTCCTCCAGCGGGATCGGCGGGACCGGCGGCGGCCGTTCCTCCACCACGATCTACACGCTCAGTGGCAACGCCACCTGGAGCCTGGACGTATGGGGCCGCGTGCGCCGTCAGATCGAGAGCAACGTCGCCGAGGCGCAGGTCGGCGCCGGAGATCTGGCGAACGCGAAACTGTCGGCGCAGGCCACGCTGGCGACCGATTATTTTGATCTGCGCGCGGAAGATTCGCTGGAACAACTGTTGCGCGAAACCGTCGCCGCCTATCAGCGCGCGCTGGACATCGTGCAGAACCAGTACCGCGCCGGAACGATGGCGTCGTCCGACGTGGTGACCGCTCAGGCTCAGTTGGAGTCGGCCAAGGCGCAACTGGTCGGCGTCGGCGTGCAACGCCAGCAATATGAGCATGCGATCGCCATGCTGACCGGCCACGCGCCGTCCGAACTGACGATCGCGCCCGCGCCATTGACCAGCGTGGTGCCGGTGCTGCCCGCCGGCCTGCCATCGACGCTGCTGGAGCGCCGGCCCGACATCGCGGCGGCCGAGCGGCAGATGCAAGAAGAGAACGCCCTGATCGGGGTTCAGGTCGCGGCCTACTATCCGGATATTTCGCTGTCCGCGCTTGGGGAATTCACCGGCTCGCCGTTGGGCGCGTTGTTCAACGCCGGCAACCGCGTCTGGTCGCTCGGCGCCAGCGCGGCGGAGACATTGTATTCCGGCGGCCTGCGTCCGGCGGCGGTTCGGGCGGCACAGGCGACCTACGATCAGTATGTCGCGGTGTACAGGCAGACCGTTCTGACCGCGTTCCAACAGGTCGAGGACGCGTTGTCCAACTTGCGCATCCTGGAACGCCAGGCCGCGGCCGAAGCGATCGCCGTCGCCAGCACGCGCAAGGCGGTGGAGGTCGAGCTCAACGCCTATCGCGCCGGCACCGTCGCTTACACCAGCGTCATCACCGAGCAAACGTTGCTTCTGGGCAATCAACAAACCGCTTTGTCGATCCAGCAAAGCCGCCTCGTCGCCTCCGTCGCTCTCATCGAGGCACTGGGCGGCGGCTGGTCGGCGTCCCAACTGCCGAAGCGCGCGCCGATCATCGACGTCAATCCGGTCTTTCCGTGAAAGCAACGACAGCGCCCCATCCCTGGCGCCATTCCGCGTCATCCCCTGTCCCGTCCGCGTCATTCCCCGCGCCGTGCCACGTCATCCCCCGGGCCGTGCCACGTCATCCCCCGGCTCGACCGGGGGATCAGTCAAGCCACACCGGGCGTCGAACGAAGGCACGGTCGAGCCGTGCCATGACGGCGGGGTATCGTGCCACGACGGGCATTCACCCCCGCCGCACCCCATAGAACTGCGGCAACCCTTGCCGAATGTCTCGCAATCCGTTCTGGAACGCGGTCGGCTGAAAGTACAAACCCAAAGGCGCATACGACGGGTTGCGAAAGAACTGGGTCTGCATGTCCCGGCTGATGCGTTGCTGAGAGGCCAGGTCGGGCGCGTCGAACCAGGCCTCGCGCAACTGTTCCATGATCGGATCGACCGGCCAGCCATACCACCCCTTGCCGTCGGCGCGCAGCGACGTCGCCGCCGCCGGTGTGATGTTCTGCGTGCTGGTCTGGAACGTGAAGAAGATGTGCCAGCCGCCTTTGCCCACCGTCTCCTTGCTCGCGCGCCGCTGCTGCACGGTGCCCCAGTCCAGGCTTTGCAGGTCCACGTTGAACCCCATCCGCCGGAGCATGTCGCCGCCCACCTGAGCCAGCGCGTTCTGCGTCGGGCTGTCCGCCGCGGTCAGCACCACGATCGTTTCGCCGCCATACCCCGCCTGCGTCAGCGCACCCTTCAGCGTCGCCGGGTCTTTGACCGAGCCGACCTTCTCCGGTCCCGCCTCGCTCGCGAAATCCGTTCCGGGAACGAACAGCCCAACATGATCGCGCGTCAACTCCGGCACGCCGCCGGCCACCGCCTCCATGAACGCCTTCTGATCCACGGCGGAGACCACCAGCCGCCGGATTTCCGGATTGTCGAACGGCGGGAACAACTGGTTGAATCGCATGATCCCGTTGGCCGAGGTGTGATCTTGCACCGCGACCGTCAGGTTCGGCGATCGTTTCAGGGCAGGCACCAGATCCAGCGCCGGGTTTTCCCACCAGTCGAACTCGCCGGACGCCATCGCTCCCGCCGCGGTCGCCGGATCGGGCACCACGGTCCACTCCACCCGGTCGAAATGCACGGCTTTCGGACCGGAGGCGAACTCCGCCCGCCCGTCCGGGCGCGGCACATAGCCGTCGAACCGCTCATACACGACGCGCGAGCCCGGAACCCGCTCATCGGCACGAAAGCGGAACGGTCCGCTGCCGATCATCTCGGTGACCTGCTTAAAAGGATCGGTCCGCGCCAGCCGCTCCGGCAGGATCACGGGCACGCTGATGATCACCGCCAGGGCGTCGGGCAGCAAAGCGAACGGCTTGTTCAGCCGGAAGCGGATGACGCTGTCGGACACGGCGGAAATCTCATCCGTGCGGCTGGCGAGCACGGCGCCGAACGCGTCCCGCTTCCACCAGCGTTGGATGCTCGCCACCGCGTCGCGCGCGAGCACGGGGGAGCCGTCGTGAAACCGCAACCCCTCACGCAGGGTCAGGTCCCATCGCCTGGCGTCTTCCGAAACGACATGGCCCGCGACCATTTGCGGATTGGCGCGGTAGGCGTTGTCCATCCCATACAGAGTGTCGAACACCATCAGCCCGTGACAACGGGTGACCGACGCCGTGGTGAACATCGGATCCAATGTCGCGAGATCTGATTGCGGAATGAACCGCAAAACATTCGTCGGGCGCGCCCGCGCCGAACGTGCGACGAAGGGCGCGGCCCCAATGGGCGCGGTTAAAGCGGTCGCGATCAGATCACGGCGGCGCATCGAAGCGGTCTCCCAGGCGGTGTGATGCCTGTTATGACCGCCTCGCTCTCACGCGCGAACCCCAGGCTGTGGCGGAAAAACTAACCCTGGCCGCTGTTGTGGCGCGGCCCAGGATAGGTCTTCAGCGCGCGGCGAGGCATCGGCGGGCAGGGTTTCGACTCGTCCGGGGTGCCGCAATTCGCCGCGTCGGGCGGCGCCGCCTTGTATTCCGCGGCGCCCCCCGGACCCGCCGGATACGCCCCCGCGACCGACCCGTTGGCCAATTGCGCCTGCGCCACCGAGACCGACCCGGCCAGCAGCGCGATCCAAAGTAAGTGTTTCATCGTAGCCTCCGTTGCTGAAAAGAAACTTTAACGTTCCGCCAACCCGTCGTCCATTTCACGCCTCGGAACGACGACGTACCCCTTCCGGGCCATGCAGTCCTGGATCACGTCCACCGCCTCATGGTCCCGCATCGAGCGCAGGGTGCCGGACGGCAACCCTCGTTCCCCCGCGGCGCCGACGAGTCCGGCCTGTTGCGGCGCCCCAAGGCAGGCGCTCCGGTCGGCCTGGAACTGCTTCATCAGGGCAGGATCCTCGCGAGCGCTTTGCCCGTCGATCCGCTTCCATCCCCAGTCCGGTGTGGCGTCGCAACCGCCGAGCGCCAGACCTCCCAGGATGGAGCACGCCAGGATGGCCAGGGATGGTGTTTTCACGGGGTTCACCTTTCTACGCATGGACAACGCATGAATGCCCGGATAGTTCCGCTCCACCTTGGCTCGCCTCACCCTGGCCGACCCTGTGATCCATCTCATATCGCCCACCATCCGCCGGGCTTTAACCACCTTGATATATGCGGTATGCTAAATGGGTTGAGGCGCGGCCCGGATGATCCGCGTCGCCTGTCACGCCCGGACGCGATCGTTCGCCAGGATCCGCTGCCGTGGGGGAACCGATGCCACCCGACGACGACACACTCGAGGAGCAGACCCTGTCGTTCCCTCAACCCGAGGGTGCGATACCCGAAAGTGCCCTCGGCGATCCGGTGCATCTGCTGCTGCTGCTGGACGACAACGCGCCGCCCAAACGCATCCCGCTGCACTCGCTGCCCGTGGTCGTCGGCCGCAATCCGCCGGCCGACATCGTGCTGGAGGGCACCACCGTCTCCCGCCGCCATTGCCGGCTGGAACTGCGTGACGGGCAATTGCGCCTGAGCGACCTCGCATCGACCAACGGCACCTACGTCAACGGCACCCGTCTGACCGAGCCCGTCGCGCTGCAGGACGGCGCCGCGATCACTGTCGGCGCGTATCGATTGCGCTATCACCGGCGCGCCCAGGATGAGACGGCGGACGCGGACGCGATGGAGCAGGAGTTGCGGGAGGCGGGCAAGTACGTCGCCTCGATCCTGCCGAAGCCAATCAACCATGGCCCCGTGCGCGCCAACTGGTTCTACCGCCCATCGACCCGGATCGGGGGCGACGCGTTCGGCTACCAGATGGTGGACAAGCGGCACTTCTCGTTGTTTTTGCTGGATGTCTCCGGCCATGGCACGGGGGCGGCGATGCATGCCATGACCGTGGCGCAGGTGCTGCGGGAGAGGGTGCTGCCAGACGTCGACTTCCTCGATCCGGCGGCGGTGATCGCCGGCCTCAACGGCCGGTTCCAGATGCATCGCAACAACGATCTGTTTTTCACCATCTGGTATGGCGTCTACGACCTGACCGACCGCGTGCTGATCTTCGCCGCCGGCGGTCACCACGCGGCCTATTTACTGCCCGCCGACAATAAATCCTGGCCCCCGCTGCCGCTGGTGACCCAGAACCCGCTGGTCGGCATGCTGCCCGACCCGGAAATCACCGCCGCCGAGGTGGAGGTCCCGCCCGGCGGCACGCTCCATCTTTTCAGCGACGGCGTGTTCGAGGTGATCGATCGTCACGGCCGCCAGCTTGGGTTGGACGACATACTGCCGATGCTGCCGGAGAGCACCGGTCCGGGGAATGCTACCGGCGGGGATGATCCGAGTCGGCTGTACGACCGGATCAGGGCGATCGCCCGTCCGGGCCAACTCGACGACGATTTTTCCGCGCTGGTTTTTCGCTTCCCATAGCGCCGGCTTCCCTGCGCGGCTTCCTTCGCGACATGGCGGCTTCCCCGCGCCGTTTCCTTTTCCAACGTCCCGGCTTCCCGGCGCGAGTGGCGTGCTTCCCATCGCCCGACGAATGCGCCAAGGTAACGGTCGCGCGGACGGCTTCCCGCGTCCGGCGGGAGACGTGACATGGTGCAATCGCAGCGCATCCTTTTAATCGACACGGAAGAGGTGATTCCAGGGGTCACCAAGCTTAATCTACGCGGCCGCCTCGACGCGCCGGGCGCGCAGGTGATCGACAACACCTTCGCCACCATGGCCGGCGCGCAGGAACGGCTGATCGTCGATCTGTCACGGGTGACTTTTATCGCCTCCGCCGGGTTGCGGACGTTGATCGCCGGGGCCCGCGGGCTGATCGCGCGGCACGGCAAGATGGTATGCCTCGACCCCGATCCGTTGGTCGAGCAGGTGCTGGTCCGCAGCGGCGTCGATCGCCTGATCCCGGTGTGCCGCGACATTTCCGAGGCCGTCCGTCAGGTCAGCATCGGCGGTGGCGCCGGCCGCGGCGATCCCGAGGATGTTCCGCTGCCGTTCGACCTCGAAGTCGATCGCACCATGACCGGCGTCCGCCGCGCCGGCGCCTGGGTCGATGAACTGGCGATCCTGCTGAACCTGAGCGGCGAAACCGAATACGCCCTGCGTCTCTGCCTCGAGGAAGCCGTCACCAACATCGTCAACCACGCCACTCCTGGGCCTGGCATCGAGCGCGACAGCGTCTCCCTGCACATGGTCGCCAACGCAAGCACGTTGCGCGTCACGATCGAGGATCATTGTGGCGCTTTCAACCCTCTTGCCACCCCGTTACCGGCCCCGGACGATCCCGCGCCGGAAGGTGAGGGCGGCCTGGGGATCACGCTGTTGCGCCGTCACGCGGATGAAGTGACGTGGGTGAGGGACGGGGATACCAATCGCCTGTCGATCACGCTGCCTCGTTAGGGGAGCCGGGCGATCCGGGTCGCCGACTGAAGGGCACCTTCGTTCGGCCGGCGACAGGTCAGGCTGAAACATTGACCAGGCAGTTCACCTGCTCGGCCGGTTGGTCGTTGGTCGCCCCAGGGGTTTTCGAGGTCGATGCTTTGGGCAACGAAACCATCGTGGCATTCGTGGTTTTGTAGCTGGCGGCCTTTGCCATGGCGGCGGCCCTGGCGGCGTTCCGCAACAGCACGAGGGCCACCTCGGCGCCGCCGCCGGTCGATTTCGGTGACGTCAGGATCGCCAGGGCCATGGGCGCCGCGCTGGTTGGAACGTTGGAGGGAGCGATCCTCGCGGCAACCGAGGCACTGACGGAGGGAGACGCGATGGCCGACGCCTGGCCGGCGAACGCCTCAAGGTTCCGGACCGCATCAGATCAATCGCC
>PLSZ01000451.1 GCA_003164305.1 Acetobacteraceae bacterium | reverse complement strand
GATCTCGTTGTTCACCGCCATGACGGAGACCAGCAACGTCGGCACCGTCAAAGCATCGCGCAACACGTCCAGGTCCAGCAGGCCGTCGGCGCCCACCGGGAGAAACACCGGCTCGAAACCCTCGTCCTTCAGGTCGGCGACGGATTCCAGCACGCACTTGTGNNGCTCTCGGTCGCGCCCGAGGTGAAGACGATCTCCCGCGGGTCCGCGCCCAGAAGTGCCGCGACATGACCGCGCGCGGTTTCCACGGCGGCCTCGGCGGTGCGGCCCATGACGTGCTCGACGCTGTGCGGATTGCCGTATTGCTCGGTGAACCACGGCAGCATCACGGCCACGACGCGCGGATCGCAGCGCGTCGTGGCCTGGTTGTCCAGGTAGACGGGCCGGTTCGGCCGGGGAGGACTGTCAGTCATGGGAAGGGCGGGCATGGGAGCGTCTGGCATGACATTGTTCTATGGGATCACGCATCGGCTGGGACCAGAGCCGGACGCAGACGAGCGGCCATGCGCGCATAGGCGGCCTCAAACGCGTCGATCGCGTCGTCGGTCACATTCCACGGCAGCGACACCCGAATCGCCTGGCCCGCGAGCGAGCCCAGCCCCATCGCGGTCAGCACATGACTGGTCTGGACCTTGCCGGAACTGCACGCCGCCCCCGCGCTCACCGCGACCCCTTCCAGATCCATCCCGATCACCTGGGCATCCGCCCGCACGCCCGGCAGAGCCAGCGCCGTGGTGTTGGCCAGCCGCGGCGCCTGGCCACCGCATACGATGGCGCCATGCTGCACCGCGGCAGCCTCTACACGGTCCCGTAGCGCCGCGAGCCGGCTCTGGGCCGCGCTGAGGCCGGTCACAGCCGCGAAACCCGCTATGGCGGCCAAAGCGGGCGTGCCGCCCCTGCGGCCGCGCTCCTGGCCGCCGCCGGCGATCAGCGGCGCGATGCCGGTCAATTCCGGGGTCAGCAGCAAAGCGCCGACGCCTTTCGGGCCACCCAGTTTGTGCGCGGACAGAGCAATCGCGTGACAGCCGAGCGCCGCCAGAGAGACCGGAAACCGGCCCGCCGCCTGCACAGCATCGACATGCAACAGCGCCCCGTGCGCGCGGCAGAGCGCGGCGGCCTCGCCGATCGGCTGGATCGTTCCTGTCTCATTGTTGGCGAGCATCAGACACACCAGCGCGGGCGGTCCCGCGGAAAGCCAGCTCCGCAACGCGTCCAGGTCCGCGACTCCCTGACGATCGACCGGCAGAATCGCGGCGCTGGGCGCGGCGGCGCGGATGGCGTCGTGCTCGGTGGCGCCGATCGTCACGCGGCGAGCGGCGCCCAGGGCGTGCACAGCCAAAGCGTCGGCCTCGGTGCCGCCGGAGGTAAACACGACGTCCTGGTCGCGCGCGCCAAAACAGGCGGCGATCTTTTCCCGGGCATCCTCCAGCACGCGGCGCGCGGCGCGGCCGGCCGCGTGGACCGAGGATGGATTGCCGGTGATTTCGAACGCGGCCGCCATCGCCGCCTTCGCCTCGGGGCGCAGTGGCTCGCTGGCGTTGGCGTCGAGGTAGTGCATGCTACTCGGCCGCCACTTTATTCTGGGCCGCGGCATTGCGCGCGAATCCCCGGCTCGGGGCCACCGCCCGTCCGCGAATTTGACCAAGAACGACGTCGGCCAAGGTGACGTTGCCAAGGAACATACTGATTTGCCGCCCGAGTTCGGCCCACAGGTCGTGCGTCTGACATCGGTCGGTGAGCTGCCCAGGAAGGGCGAGGCAAGGACCGGATTGCTCGGTGCAGCGGGTGGCGCGGATTGGCTCATCGACGGCGGCGATAATGGCGGCGATGGAAATGCGGTCGGAGTCGCGCGCCAGGCGGTAGCCGCCGCCGGGCCCGCGGGCCGAAGCGACCAGTCCCGAACGGCGCAGCTTGGCGAAGAGTTGCTCCAGGTAGGACTGGCTGAGTTGCTGGCTGGCGGCGATTTCGGCGAGGCAGACCGGGCCGCATTCGCAGCCGAGCGACTGGCGGGACGCCAGATCGACCATCGCCATGACCGCGTAGCGGCCGCGTGTGGACAGTTGCATGTTTATTCCGCCGCCGGTTCGCGGGACTGGGATTGCCCCTGGGCCTGGCCGAATTCGCCTTGCGAGGCTTGCAGGCGGGCGACCCGCGCCTCTACCTCGGTCAGTTCGGCGCGCAGGCCTTCCAGGTCGCGCAGCAGCGGGTCGAGGCTGTCGTCGCAGGGCATGCCGTAGGGATCGAAGTCCGGCTGACGGTTGCCCTGGCGCGGCAGCTTGCGATCGACGGGCCGCGCCGGAATGCCGACGACGGTGGTATCGGCGGGGACGGGATCGACCACGACGGCGTTCGAACCGATGCGGGCGTTGTCGCCGATGGTGATCGGTCCGAGCACTTTGGCGCCGGCGCCGATGATGACGTTATCGCCGACGGTGGGGTGACGCTTGCCCTTGCTGGTGCGGGCGACTCCCAACGTGACCTGATGATAGATGTAGCAATCGTCGCCGATCTCGGCGGTTTCGCCGATCACGACTCCCATGCCGTGGTCGATGACCAGGCGGCGGCCGAGTTTCGCGGCGGGATGTATTTCGATTCCCGTCAACCAGCGCGAGATATGCGAAGAGAATCTCCCAAGAAAATACAAGTTGTGGGTCCACAACCAATGGGACAGGCGATGCCACATGACTGCATGCACGCCAGGGTAGCAGAACAATACTTCGACATACGAACGAGCCGCGGGGTCTCGCTCTCTGTAGCTGCGGAGCGTCTCACGCAAGAACATGTAAGCCATGCGACATTTCCATTATGAATGTTGCCACGGTTTGTCATATAGTGCCGACCACGCCGGGGCCGCCTGGCTGACTGACCGCCCGAAGATGTTCCTTTTCGCGGCGATCAGTCGGCAAGATGACCCTGGGGCTCGGTTCAACGGGGAACCAGTCACAAGACGAGGGGATAGAGAGCAGACCCTGCATCAGGTGGCCATATCGCGAGGCTAGAATACCCGACTCCGGGAGTCAATTATCCCCGAGGGATCGGACGGTTGTGGCTGTAAATATTCAGGGCGGTCCTTATCTATTGTGAGTGAGTGCCGGTTGGTCCGAATCAATAAGGTTCGGGGTCAATGGGGCCGGTAGGCGGCGAACAGGTCAAGCGGACCTGTCCGTTCGGCTGACCGGATCAAGTCAGGAAACAGGTTAAATATTGCCATGCCAGAGGTGATGTTCGCCGGCCCAGACGGCCGGTTGGAAGGCCGTTACCACCATTCGAAGGAACCGGGCGCTCCCGTGGCGCTGGTTCTGCACCCGCATCCGCTGCACGGCGGGACGATGAACAACCGGATCACGTTCACGATGTACCAGTCGTTCATGCGAATGGGATGCTCGGTGATGCGGTTCAACTTCCGCGGCGTCGGCCGCAGCCAGGGACGGTATGACGGCGGAATCGGAGAAATCAGCGACGCCGCCGCCGCGCTGGACTGGATGCAGGCGGTGAACCCGGGACATGGCGGGATCTGGATCGCCGGATATTCGTTCGGCGCGTTCGTCGGCATGCAGTTGCTGATGCGCCGGCCGGAAGTCTCCGGCTGGGTCAGCGTGGCGCCGCCGGCCAACCATTACGATTTCGGCTTCCTGGCCCCCTGCCCCTGCGGCGGACTGATGCTGCACGGCGATGGCGACGAACTGGTGCCGGAACCCGCGGTGCGCAAATTGGTCGATAAACTGAACACGCAAAAGAATGTCCGTGTGGACTACCGCGTGTTCGAGGGCGCCGACCACGTGTTCGCCAGCCATGCCGACGCGGTGTCGGAAGCGGTGGAGGATTTCTGCGGCAAGCAAATCGCCCGCCGGCAGATGGCGCTCGCCGCCGACTGATCCGGCGGGGGCCGATGGATCGAGGGCGGCGGGCGCGAGTCCGCCGCTCTTTTCGTGTTCGCGTGGCGACCGCGCTTGCCGCCGCGCCCGGACGACACCATGGTGCGGGCCGTGAGTAAGCCGCCTCTCTCGCCGCGTGATCGGATCCGCGACCGCGCGCTGTCGCTCGGTTTCGACGCGGTCGGCTTCTGTGAGGCGCGACTCGGCCCCGAGGCACGTGAACGGCTGGCCGCGTTCGTCGCCGCCGGACAGCATGGCGACATGTGGTGGCTCGCCACCCGGACGGAGCAGCGCGCGCAGCCGACCGCGCTGTGGCCGGAGGCACGCGCGGTGATCGCTCTGGCCTTAACGTACGCACCGGAGGGCGATCCGCTGGCCCCGCTCGCGATGCCGGAGCGCGGCACGATCTCCGCTTACGCGCGGGGCCGCGATTATCATGACCTGATGAAGGGCAAACTGAAGCATCTCGCCGCGTTCGTGGCATCGCGGTTCGGCGCCGGGGTCAAGGTGTTCGCCGATACCGCGCCGGTGATGGAAAAGCCGTTGGGCGAGGCCGCCGGTCTGGGCTGGGTCGGCAAGCACACCAACCTTGTCTCGCGCGCGCACGGGTCGTGGTTGTTTCTTGGAGAGATCTATACGACGCTGGACATTCCACCCGATCCGCCGCACGCGAACCATTGCGGCACCTGCGATCGTTGCCAGGCGGTGTGCCCAACGAACGCGTTCCCCGCGCCGTACCGGTTGGATGCGACGCGATGCGTGTCCTATCTGACGATCGAGCACAAAGGACCGATTCCGCACGCGTTGCGGCCGCTGATGGGCAACCGGATTTATGGTTGCGACGACTGTCTGGCGGTGTGTCCGTGGAATCGGTTCGCGCGTCCCACCACGCATGCCGCGCTGCTGCCGCGCCAGGAACTGCTGGCGCCACGACTCGCCGAACTCGCGGCGCTGGATGACGCCGCTTTTCGGACGCTGTTCGCCGGCTCACCGATCAAGCGCATCGGCCGCGACCGGTTCGTGCGCAACGTGCTGAACGCGATCGGCAACTCGGGCGATCCCGCGTTGCGCTCCGCCGCCGAACGGCTGACCGGCGATCCCGATCCGGTCGTCGCGGAGGCCGCGCGATGGGCCGTGGCGCGGCTTGGTCAGGCTGACACATCGAACGTCATTGACCGGCCTGGTCGGCCCATCGGCGATGACCCACATGGCTCGGCCGATGGTCCGGTCGAGCCGGACCATGACGATTGGAGGCGAGCCGACCAGGCCCGCCGAGGATCGCTCTAGCGAACCGTCCCTGGTCCCGACAAGGGCGTGACCGCGCCGGTCAGGATATTGCCGCTGAGCATCGCCGGCGTGGCGGCGAAATTGCGCACGAAGACGGTGGCGCGTTCCTGATCGTTCACGAACGTGTTGTCTCGCACCACGATCGGGCCGGGCGGATTGATGTCGCCTTCCGAGCCGATGGAGATCGCGGTGCCGCCATTGCTCGACATGCGCCCCTTGCTCATCTGGTTCTTTTCGATCAGCGCGGAGCCGCCATTGGGAATATCGATCAAATAGCTGGAATTGCCCGCCGGTCCGTCCTGGATATCGCAGCCGACCACCTCGGTCCGGGCGGCGCGCGACTTGATGTGGTGCCCCTCGTGCTGTTCGAGAAACTTTGAATGCTCGATCCGTACCAATTTATTGTGGCCGGCATAGATGCCGTGCGCGCAGGTCGGTTGGCACTCGCCGTTGCCGATAAACGTACTGTCCACGATTCGAAGACTGATATTCGCCTCATTGGCGCTCATGAGCCCGTTCTGGTTGTGCAGAAACTTCGTGTTTTCGACCAGCAGCGCGCCCCCCTCGGCGCGGATGCCGGCGCCGTTCCGGTCCGGCACCTTCGCGTTGGCCAGCGTCAGTCCGCGGATCGTCACGTCGTTGCCGTCGATCACCAGGATCGCCTTGCCGGCGCAGGTCTTGTTCTTCATCACCGCCGAGGCGTCCGCTGGTCCCTCCAGCGTGAAGCGGTTTTGTTTGATGCTGGCGCAGTCTTCATACTCGCCCGCCGCGACGCGTACGGTGTCGCCGTCACGCGCCTTCACGATCGCCTCGCTCGGTTTCGCGAATTTCTGCCCAGGACCGACGTCCAGAATGGCGGCCGAGGCGCTGGCGAAACTCAGAATCGCGGCCAGCAGCCCCACGCATAGTTTGACCATATCCCTCTCCCCGTTCGCGACCGCGCGCCCGTCAGGGTATCATACCGGCGATGCAAGACGAAAAACCAATGCACGGAACCGCGCCCCTGACCGGCCTGATCAAGCGCAGCTTCTCACTGGCAGGCCACCGCACCAGCGTCGCGCTGGAGCCGGCGTTCTGGGATGTGTTGCGGGACGCCGCGCATGCGCGAAGCATGACGGTGTCCGGGCTGGTGGCGGCGGCCGACGCGGCCCGCGACGGGACCATCCCTTTGGCCTCATCGCTGCGTCTTCTCGCGCTGCGCCACGCGCTGGAACGTCCGCGAGCCGACGCCGGCGCCACAAGCGATCCGGTGACTTCCCCAGGTCTGATTTAAAGATAACTTTTTCGTAAGACATCCCCGGCGATGGTGGCGACGTCGCGCGAGGAGGTCGCGCCAAGGAAGCCAACCATGTTCCCCATGACCGAGTCCGCGATTCGCCGATCGACCACGCTCAGTCCGATGACCCTGTCCGATCGGCTGATCACGCTGGCCAAGGAAGCCGACACCGCCGGCTACGAGGCGACCGCCAACCAACTGGTGCGACTGGCCATCACGATCTTCGACGAGGCCCCGCGCCGTCCCAACTGATCGTCACGCGACATTGACCGCCAGGCGACACTGATCGTCAGGCGGCGCGTCGCGGCGCCCCCGCCTTGCCTGGCGGCAGGCTTCTCAGGATCGCGGCGAACAAGATGTCCTTGCTGACCGGCTTGGAGAGAAAGTCATCCATTCCGGCCCGCCGGCACGCTTCCATATCCTCCGCGAAGGCGTTCGCCGTCAGGGCGACGATCGGCACGCGACAGTTCGGACCGTCACCGGCGCGGATCGCCCTTGTCGCGTCCAGGCCATCCATCTCCGGCATGCTCATGTCCATGCAAATCAGGTCGAACGTTGATTGTTCCGCGGCGCGAACCGCCTCCAGTCCATTCTCGGCGATGACGACATCGATGTCCGTGCCTCGCAGCAGACGCGAGAAGACGAAACGGTTGGTCGCGTTGTCCTCGGCCAACAACAGCCGCGGCTTGCGTCCGATCCCGTCGATG
>PLSZ01000125.1 GCA_003164305.1 Acetobacteraceae bacterium | reverse complement strand
TGATCGCCTTGGTGGCGCCCTTCTCGCCCCCGACCGCGGTGCCGTAAAGGGTGGCTCGGCCAGTCAACACGCATTTGGCGCCGAGCGCGACGGCCTTGACGATGTCCGAGCCGCGGCGGATGCCAGAGTCCAGCAGCACGGTGATTTTATCGCCGACGGCCTCGGCAATTTCCGGTAGCATGTCGATCGTCGCGGCGGCGCTGTCCATGTTGCGGCCGCCGTGGTTGGACACGACGATGCCGTCCACGCCGGCGCTGACCGCCTTCATCGCGTCATCGACACGGTTGATGCCTTTCAGCATCAGAATCCCCGGCCACATATCCCGAAAGATTTTGATGTCGTCCCAGTTGAGGGAGTCCTGACGCATCACCTCGATCCGGTACGGATCGACACCAACCTTGCGGCGGTATGGCTCCGGGTAGTTTTCGTTGCGCGGCATGCCGATCGTGGTCAGGTATTTCAACAGCACGTTGGTGAACCACATCGGCCGCTGCAGGATATCGCGGGTGAAGCGCAGCGTGGGCGTGAACGGCAGATCGAGACCGTTGCGAGCGTTGTATTCGCGGTTTGGCGACACAATCGTATCGGTGGTGACGATCAACGCCTCAAACCCGTTATTCTTCGCGCGCTCGATGAGTTGGTAGGACAGGTCTCGCTGTTTCCACACATAAAGCTGGAACCACAGACGAAAATTGGCTTCCTTGGCGATTTTCTCCATCGACGTCATGGCGCCGGTGGCCAGGGTGAACGGGATCTTCATCTTCGCCGCCGCCTTGGCGAGTTCCAGTTCGCCCTCGTACCAGCAAAGTCCAGCCGCGCCGGTCGGCGCGATGGCCATGGGCGCGGAAATTTCCTTGCCGAACAGCGTGGTTTTCGTGGAACGGTTGGAGACATCGACCAAGGCGCGATGGCGCAGCCGGATACGCTCGAACGCGGCGCGATTGTTACGCAGCGCGATCTCATCCTCGGTGGAGCGATCGACGAATTCGAACACGGCCTTGGGCAGTTTGGCCTTCGCGGCGTCACGTAGGTCGAATACGTTATAGCAGTCGTCGAGCGCGGACATTTTGGTTCCCCCTTGAATGGGCGATGATGCGAGCGGCACCGGGCATGTCAAGCGGTCGCACCTGACCGCGTGGCGGCGTGGGTCCGATGGTTGCCGTACCTGTCCCTTCCCCATCCCGCGACACATTGGTAACGTCATCCTCATCCGGAGGGAAATCAGGTGCCAGCCGATCCAGGAACCTCGCCGTTTTGGCCAGCGGATAATCCCGCGGTGTCAGCGCACATCACCTTACTGCAAGGCATCATTACGCGTCTCGCGAACAATAGCGCGTCATGCAAGACCTGGTGCCTGACATTGGTAGCGGCGCTACTCGGTGTCGCTGGCACCACCCATACGCCAGGCATCGTGACCGCCGCGCTGATTCCCGTGGCGATCTTCGGTTTCCTCGACGTGATGTATCTCGCGACGGAGGTTGCCTACCGCCATCTCTATGGAACCGTCGTGGCGGCGATCCGCGCGGGCGATTACACCAGAGACAATGTCTTCGAAGCGCGCGCGCGGCCGGATGCCGGGCATGTGATCTGGGCTTTGAGCTCCTGGTCAATCGTGCCCTATTACGGTCTGCTCGTGTCTTACGCCGCAGCCCAGTGGCTCGGGTTGTCGGCGTTGTTGGCGAAGTAGGCCATGGCCACGCTCCCAACATTTTTCTTTTCCTATGCGCGCCAGGACTATGACACCCTGGGCATATACATGCGAAAATTCTACGATGATCTGCACGTCCGCGTCGCCGCCGCCGCCGGCCATGACCTGAGCGGCGGCGTGCTCGGCACGATCGACAACCGCACCGAGCTTGGCGCCGACTGGGATACCAGGCTGAGCACGGCGCTGGCCAGCAGCAATATTCTGCTCGCGGTGATTTCGCCACTTTACTTCGCGCGGCCGAATTGCGGCCGGGAAGTCGGAGTATTCGTTGTCCGCAGCCCGGAACTGGGACTTGACCCACGCGGTCAACTCACGGGCGTGCGGAACGTACTCATTATTCGCTGGATGGAACCGGCGTTCTACGACCGCAACGGCGAAAAGGACGGCCGCATTCCGGCATTGATCCGGCGCGTCAACGACATGCTGCCGACGCCGGAGATCGCCGCCGCCCATCCCGACCTGGCCGACGCCATCCGCTTCTACCGGATGAATGGTATGGAGATGTGCGTCGATAAGGAACCGCATTACCGGCGCCTGTTGAACGCGCTGGCGCTGGCGATCGTGAACGCCAGCGATCTGCCGCCGTGCCAACCGCTGGACTGGGACGACGCGGTCGATGCGTTCCGCTGCGATTGGTCCGCGCGCCTTAGCACGCCATTACCTACCCAACTGCCGCCCAGGGCCGCCACGCTCCGGCCACTGACCTCGGCCGCGATCTTCTATCTCACCTCCCGGCCGTTCGAGGCGGATCCGGTGGCGGCGCCATTTGCCGATCAATTGGTCGTCGAACCCACGACGGATCAAACCCCCGGCGCCACCGACAGCGAACTTGGCGCGTTGCTTCTGGACATGCGGGACGCGGCCCAATCGGAGGGGTTTCAGGCGGTGCACTGCGCGCCGGATCCAGCGGTTCCGTTGGACGCCACGGCGGTCATCGCACGGCTCCGCGCGTTGTCCGGGCGCCATGTCCTCACAGCGCTGGCGATCGATCCCGCCCTGATCATGGGACGAGCGCTGCCAGTTCTGCGGGAGATTGTCGATGACGATACCTGGACCGGGCCGGTGTTGATCCCCATGTTCACCGATGCGCCGTCAAACACGGACGCCATTCTCGATCCGGCGCGGCGCATGCTGTATCAGTTGCCTGAGGCCCGGGACACGCGAAAAACAATGCTCGTCAGCATCTTACTGAACTTGCGCCGCCAGGTGACCGCGGCAGCGCGGGCCGCCCGGCCGACGGTGGCGGAGCCGATGCCTTTGCTTCGCGGCGCCGGAGGGTCGCGGTGACAGCCGACAAAGACCCTGGGCAGATCATCACGTTCTATTCCTACAAAGGCGGCACCGGCCGGTCGATGGCTCTCGCCAACGTGGCATGGATTTTGGCCGCCAATGGCGCGCGCGTTCTGGTCATCGACTGGGATCTGGAAGCGCCGGGTTTGCACCGCTACTTCAGTCCCTTCCTGACAGACCCGGATTTGCTGGAAACCAAAGGGCTGATCGACACATTCTGGGACATGACCGCGGCGCAGATCGCGCGCGTGGCGGCCGTGACGGAGGCTGACGACGATGTCGCGCCGGCTTACTCCGGTAAGCCCGACGAGGGAGATGTCATGGAAGCGGTGGCCGAGGCTCCGCCCGCCCCGCATTTGGCCCAGATGCTGCTGAAGGTGACGCGGCGCCTGCGCCGCAAGCCTCCGCCGCCACCGGCCGGGTCCCAGGTGCCGATCGAGCTACTCGACCACGAATTATTCCCGGGGGAAGGCTGCATCGACCTGATCGGCGCCGGACGCCAGGGCGGCACCTACAGCGAACGAGTCAACACCTTCGACTGGCGGGGATTTTACGAACTGGGAGGCGCCGACATGCTGCGCGACGCGGCCGAGGCGATGCGCTTTCGTTACGACTGGGTTTTGATCGACAGCCGCACGGGGGTTTCCGACACGTCGGGTATCTGCACTATGCAAATGCCCGACAAGGTCGTCGCCTGTTTCACCTTGAACCGGCAAAGTACCTCCGGGGTATCGTCCGTTCTGGGCTCGATCCGCGCCTGGCGTGCAAGCCGGCCGGCGTTGCCGCCGATCACGTTCTTTCCGGTCGCGATGCGAATCGAGAACGCGGAAAAGGACAAGCTGGAGGCGGCCCGTTTGCACGCGCGAGCCTTGCTGCGCCCGTTCTTGCCCGAGGGCGACACCAATCCCGAAGATTATTGGAATCGCATGGAAGTCGTATACCGCCCTTGGTATGCCTATGAGGAGACTCTCGCGCCGTTCGGCGACCAGACCGGTGCCGCCAGAACGGACGACAGCCTGCTGGCGCAAATGGAGAAAGTCGCGGAGACAATTACCGCGGCGCCGAATGCGAAGGCGGGTTGGCCGAGATTGCGCGCGCCGGAAATTCCGCCGGACGAGCGCGCCGATATGTTGCGGCAATTTGGCTTTGGCAATCCGGCGCCCGCCGCCGCGACTCCCGCCGCGGCGCGGACCGACGCGGCCGATCCGCTGGATCAGGCCGTGCTGCGCGGCATTTATCGCAAGGAGCAGTTATGGCGGCAGAACAACAGAAACTATCTCTGGTTATTGAGCCGCGCCGAACTAAGATCGCTGACGGAAACGACGACCCAGAAATTCGGTCAAAGCATGCGCAACTACGTCGAAAGCAGTTGGAAGATCCATCTTTTGCTTGAATCGAACAGGAGAGTCTTCGCCTTCATCTCGATCGCCTACTTCGTGTTGATTGTTCTCGGCATCGGCTTTGTTGATCTGCTCATACTCAGCAATCCATTCGGTTTCTTTTCCCGGATGGATACCGCGCTATTCATCGTCGAGATAACCGGTGTTCTCCTGGGCTTGGCGCTATTGATTTTCATGGCGATATGGCTTTTCGCCGGCCTGATCATCGGTCACCGGAACATGTTGGGCGACCGCCCGCCCGACGGTCTGACGGTACGGGAATCCGTCCGGATGTCCCTGCGCGGTCCTTTCCAACCGACGATCCCGGATCGTTCCGGTCCGTCCTGGACCGAGGACACGCCTACCGCCTGAGTCCGCGCGGTTCGGCGGTTCGCGCGCGACGCCATCGGAAAAACTGTTATAGCAGAGAGTCAAATAGTGCGCTCATACCTGATGCGTCATGTGCCGATGGCTTCGCGGGTTGGGGTTACGCTTCGCGCGAGCTTTCCGGCAGAATACGTGTGACGAGAGGCAAAACCTGGCCCATCCAAACCGCGTTGATCGTGTGATCGTCCAGCGGGCGGCCGGATTCCGGATGCAGCAGAATGGTCAGGCCCATGCGGTTCATCATCAGGAACGGCGCCAGCGTGGGGAACTGATCGTTCTCGAAGGCGATCTGATACATCGCGCACGGATGCGGCCCGACCGGCACGTCGTGCCAGCGCCCCATTCTGACGGTGAAACGTTGTTCCACGGCTTCGCGCAGTGCCGCGGCGCGCGGCCGGCTGAGCGCGTCGTAGTAAATATGCGCGTGATAGCCGTGGATCCGCGATGGATCGATCATGTGTCCTCCAACAGGCGCTTCACGTCGCGCTTCACCACTTTGCCATAGCCGGATTTCGGCAGTTCCGGCCAGACCACGTAAGACGCGGGATGTTTATAGCGGGCGAGCTGCCCCTCGATATGCGCCGCGATCGTTTCGTGCGTGATGGACATGCCTTCGTTCAGGACCAGCACGGCGATGCCGGTTTCGCCCCATTTTTCGTGCGGCATGCCGACGACGCAGGCCTCGGCGATCGCGGGATGGGTCAGCAGGATTTCTTCCACTTCCCGCGGATACACGTTGGAGCCGCCGGAGATGTACATGTCGGACGCCCGGCCGGTGATGTAGACGAAACCACGCGCGTCCATGTGGCCGAGATCGCCGGTGTGGAACCAGCCATGCGCGGTGGCTTTTTCCGTGGCTTCCGGGTTGTTGTGGTAGCCAGCGAACACCCCAGGACCGCGTACACAAATCTCTCCCGTTGTGCCGGCGGGTTGCTGCCGGCCGGCGTCGTCCAGGATGGTCACGTCCATCCCCGTGCGCGGGAATCCGCAGCTTCCGACAGGCATTTCGGTGTTGTCGATGCTGTGACACGAAGGCGGCAGGACGGTGATGTTGCCGGTGACTTCTCCCATGCCGAAATACTGCACCAGCACGGGTCCGAGTTTGCGCAGCGCGTGCACCTGATCGGCGCGATACATCGGCGCGCCGGCATAGATGACATAGCGCAAACTGGAATGATCGTGGAGATCGACTGAGTCGTGCCGGGTCAGCATCGTCAGAATGGTCGGCACGGTGAACATGTTGGTGACGCGGTGGCGCTCGACCAGACGCCAGGCCTCGGCGACGTCGAAGCGTTCGCTCGGCATCAGCACGGTGGCGGCGCCGCGCGCGATCTGCGGCAAAGCATGCACGCCGGCGCCGTGGGACAAGGGCGCGACGACCAGGGAGACATCGTGTTCCGTGGTCCCCGGCATGAGATCGCACAGGTGATTGCAGATGACATAATCCATCTGGCCATGCGTCAGCACGCCCGCTTTTGGCCGCCCGGTGGTGCCGGAGGTGTAGAAAAACCACGCTGGGTGGTCGCGATCGACATCGGCCGGGGTTGTGATCTTATCAGTGCCGGTGGCGAGCGCTTCCCAGCCATCCGGAATGGAAATCTCCAAACGACACACTGGGTTTTCGGCTTTCGCCGCGGCGGCGTGTTCGGGGAACGCATCGTCGAAGATATGCACGGACGCGCCGGAGGACGTGGCGAGATACGCGACCTCCGGCGGGGTCAGGCGGAAATTGGTCGGCACCCAGGTCGCGCCCAACATCCAGGCGGCGAACATGGATTCCAGCACGGCGTTGGAGTTGCGGGCATGGAGAAGAATCCGGTCGCCGTGCCGCACGCCTCGTTTCGCCAGCGCTCCCGCGGCCGCCTGGACGCGGGCGTTAAAGTCAGCCCAGGTCCAGGTGGTGTCGCGCCAGATGACGGCGGGACGGTCGGGGAAGCGGCGTGCGGTCTGGATCAGCAGAGACGCGAGATTGGCGGTGGGGATCAGCGCAACGGCTCCAGAATCGATACGTAGTTGGCCACGGCCGCGCCGCCCATGTTGAACACGCCGCCGATATCGGCTTTGGGCAACTGCATTCCCTCGGGCGCCTGGCCGGTCAGTTGCATCGCCGTGATGACGTGCATCGACACGCCGGTGGCGCCAATTGGATGCCCCTTGGCCTTCAATCCGCCTGATGGATTGATCGGCAGCCTGCCATCCTTCTGGGTCCAGCCTTCAAGAATCGCTTTCGCACCCTGACCGGGGGCGGTCAGACCCATCGCCTCATACTCGATCAGTTCGGCGATGGTGAAGCAGTCGTGCGACTCGACGAAGGACAGGTCTTGCAGTTTGATGTCCGCCGCGGCCAGCGCCTGTTGCCAGGCATGCGCGGCGCCCTCGAACAAAGTGATGTCGCGCTTGCTGATCGGCAGGAAGTCGTTGACCTGGACAGCGGCCTTGAAGCGCACCGCTTTACCCATTGCGCGCGCGGTTTCCTCGTCCGCGAGGATCAGGGCAGCGGCGCCGTCGGACACCAGCGAGCAATCCGTCCGCTTCAGGGGCGGCGCGACGTAGGGGTTTTTATCGGACACGTTACGACAGAAGTCGAACCCGAGATCCTTGCGCATTTGCGCGTAGGGGTTATCCACGCCGTTCTTGTGGTTCTTCGCCGCGATCGCCGCCAGAGCGTCCGATTGATCGCCGTGCCGTTGGAAATATTTTTCCGCGATGCGGCCGAACACACCCGCGAAACCGGCGGGAATATCGGCTTCTTCTTTCTGGTAGCTGGCTTTCAGGAGAATATCGCCGACCTCTTTGCCCGGGGTCGCGGTCATCTTCTCGACGCCGATCACCAAAGCGAACCTGCCGCGGCCGGACAGCAGAAAATCGCGCGCGCCGTGGATCGCGGCGGACCCGGACGCGCAGGCGTTTTCATAGCGCGTGATCGGGCGGTAGCGCAGTTCCGGCAGATGCTGGAGCACCAGCGACGAGGGAAAGTCCTGGCTGGAGAAGCCGTTGTTGAACAGCGACAGGAACGTGCCCTCGATTTCATGCGGGGCTATGCCGGCATCGGCGATGGCGGCGCCGGCGACGCGGCCGATCAGTGACTCGATGTCGGGGTCCTCGAGTTTGCCGAAGGGCGAGTGCGCCCAACCAACGATGCAGGCTTCGGTCATGATGGATGCTCCTGAGAGACGACTGGGCCTCAGATTACCCGACAATGCGCGATGACGCGATACGGGCGCCACATGGGGGCGCCATGGACGCTATGGCAACGCGCGCAGCCGTTCGGGCACCTGCGTGATCGCATCGAGGCCCACGTTGGCGAACGCCAACCGCAAATGGCGTTCCTGGCCGGGTCCAAAGAACGGGCCCACCAGCGATAGCAGGCCGCATTGGGTCGCCAGTGCCTCACCCACGGCCAATGCGTCGCGCTCGCCCTCGGGGATGCGGAGATAGGCGAAGTAGGTGCCCAGGGCGTCGATCCGCCAGTCGGGAAGCTGGCCGACGCCGGCGCGGAACGCCCGCGCCCGTTCGGCGATGATCGCGCGGTTGCCGGCCTTCCAGTCGTGCAGATTGTCGACGGCCCAGGTGAGGCCGGGCAAAGGACCTCGGGGCGGGCAGATCTGCATGGTGTCGAGGACTTTGTTCAGTTCGGTCCGCACCAGGGGGCCGCAGGCGATGGCGCCGACGCGATGGCCGGCGACGCAGTACGCCTTGGAGAACGAGTAGATGTGGATCATGCCATCCCGCCAGTCCGGATCCTGAAACAGGAAATGCGGCGGCAGCGCCGTCTCCGGCAGGAAGTCGCGGTAGGATTCGTCAAGGATCAGCCAGATGCCGCGATCTTTGCACAAGGCGGCGAAGCGGGCGATGATTGCGGGCGGGTAGACGGCGCCGGTCGGGTTGTTCGGGCTGATCAGCACGATGGCGCGCGTCGCCGGGGTCAGCAGGGCGGCCGCTCGGTCGGGGTCGGGGACGAAGCCGTCCTCGGCGCGGCAGGGCAGCGGCAGGGGGTGCAGGCCCTGCATGGTCAGCGCCATCGCGTTGTTGAAATACCACGGTGTCGGCAGCATCACCTGATCGCCGGTGCCGCACAGCACCGTCAGGACCATGGTGAAGGCGAGATTGGCGCCGGCGGTGATCGCCACGTCACCCGCGTCGAGATCGGCGCCATAGACCCGGTTGATATCGGCGGCGAGGACCTCGCGCAGCGACACGTCGCCATCGATCGTGCCATAGCCGGCCTGCGTCGCCGATGCCATGCCCTCGGCCAGCCGCCACGCGAGGTCTGGATGCGTCGGATAGCCCGGCACCGCCTGTGTCAGGTCGATCGTCGGTCCGGCGCGGCCGTCATAGTGCGTGGCCCAGGCCTTGGCGGTCGGGATGGGGGCGGCGAAGGTGGCGCGAATGCGGGGGGACAGCGGTGGTGGGGGCATCGCGGGAGTGTGCTTGGATATTGGGCTGGCGGAAAGGGCCTGCTGTCTGTTTGAGATGCTTCAGCCGATGGCGACCGCACCCAGAATCGTTCGCAATCCGGCGCTGACCTTCCCCCTGTCCTCCTCGGCGAGGTCACCGATCAATTCGGCGAGGCGGACATCGAATGTCGCGACCTTACTCGTCCGAACGGCGCAGGCATGAGGCAGCCCGCCGCGCTGGAGATCGGATACAGGCACATCCAACGGCCAGAGACCCCTTGTCGCGCTGGTGATCATCAGCACCCAAAGTAGCGAGAAGGCATCTGTCGCCGACGGCGTGCCGATCACCAGCGCGGGCCGCCGTCTGGTTGCAGCCTGATCGGCGAACGGAAAATCGACCCGCACGATGTCCCATGGCACGATCGCGCGCGTCAGCGGTGCGACGGAATCCACGCGTCACAAATGCGCGAATGCTTCGTCGTCCTCGGGCGATTCCCATTCCGTGAAGCTGGCGAAGGGGTCCTCGAACGGCACGCCGCGACGCGGTGGGTTTGTTGGCGCTTTCGTCACCAGGACCCGTCCTTCCTCAATGACATAAGCGATCTCATCGCCCGGATGCACGCCGAGCGCCGTCCGGACGGCCTGGGGGATGGTGGTTTGCGCCTTGCTGGTGAGTTTGCTGGTGATCATGGGGCACCTGATTTGCCTTGAAGGCAGGTAGGGAATTTCCTTACCTGCGTCAAGGTTTGCCGTGCCGCCGCCAAGCCTGGGGAGACGTCATGGTCGCGAGCTTGTCGGAAGGTTCGAATGGGACGCGGCACCCGTTCTCGAAGCGGTTCACCAAATTG
>PLSZ01000530.1 GCA_003164305.1 Acetobacteraceae bacterium | reverse complement strand
CGTTGCGGCCTTTGGGGCCCAGGGTCACTTTGACGGCATCGGCGAGAATATCGACGCCACGCAGCATGCGCGCGCGGGCGTCACCGCCAAAACGTACGTCTTTGGCTGCCATGATATTTATTCCTTCACTTCAGTCAGAGTTGTCGATCGGAACGACGAAGTTCCGATCAGGCGGCTTTCTTTTTCGCGGCGGTCACCGTGATGATGCCCATGATGTCGGATTCCTTCATGATCAGAAGGTCCTCGCCATTCAGCTTCACTTCGGTGCCCGACCACTTGCCGAACAGAATCCGATCGCCGGCCTTGACGTCCAGCGGAACCAGCGCGCCGGCTTCGTTACGGGCCCCTGGGCCCGCCGCGATAACCTCGCCTTCCATCGGCTTCTCTTTGGCGGTGTCGGGAATGATGATGCCGCCGGCGGTCTTCTCTTCGGCGTCGAGCCGTTTGACCACGACCCGGTCATGCAATGGACGGAAAGACATTCGTATCGCTCCTGAGTTGATCTCAGCCAGAGTGATTGGGAGCCGGCATTCGCGCGATCGTTTCCCGCTGGGAGGGTCCCAGGGGAAAAGCTCCGGTTGGAACCGGAAGCGCCGGCCGGCGTTTGCTAGCACTCTCTCGTTGAGAGTGCCAGCGATCTAGTGACATGGCGGCCGACTGTCAAGCGTTTCGGCAGCACTTCCCGGTGATGAGTGCCAAGTTATTGAAATGACGTCATTTTTGCATTGCAAGGCAATGAACTTCCTTGGCATGCTTTTGGTCATACGGACGGGATTATCAACGTCCGCGTCAATTTCACTCTGACTCAGGGGAAAGGGCTCGCACGACATGGGTCACGTTGTCATTATCAAGGACTACCGTCTCACAACCGCCGAAATCGTTTACCGGCTGCCGGATCATCCCGGCATTTTGCAGAGCTATATCTGGCAGGCGATGGATATCGCGCCGGATTATCCCGAATTGCACAAGTTTCTTTCGTTCTGGCGCCGGGAACTGGAGGGGAAGGTGCACTCGGTGCGAGTCGCCTCCGATCCCATCGCGCGTACCGGGCGCGTGCGTCACGCGAACATGGTGCGGACGATGCATTGAGGACGCGTCAGGGCTCCGCCCCATAGGCATCAGGATAAGGCCGGCGAAGGCGAAAACCTTCCCTCGTAACGTCATCCTCGGCGCGTAACGTCATCCTCGAGGCGTAACGTCATCCTCGGGCGTAACGTCATCCTTGAGGCGTAACGTCATCCTCGGGCTCGACCCGAGGATCGGCCCGCTCACGCACGTTGCCCGACGTCTGACTACCTTGGCGTGTCGAGAGATCCTCGAGCCCGAGGATGACGGGGCGGGGGGGCCGAGGATCACGGGGCGGACCCCGGCGCTTCCCTGTGGCTCTTCTCCCCTGTTCCGGACTATGATCCCCGGATGCCGTTCGACGATCGCGATTTCCCCAACCTGCCCAAGGGCGAACGGGCGATTTCCCCGCGGTCCCGCCGGCTCGTCGCGCTCTGGCTCTACAGCATCGCGTTCATGATCCTGGTCATGGTCGCTCTTGGTGGAGCGACAAGGCTCACCGGCTCCGGCCTCTCGATCATGGAATGGGCGCCGATCATGGGCGCCATCCCGCCATTGAACGAAGCCGAGTGGCATCGGCTGTTCGCGCTCTATCGGCAAATCCCGCAGTACAGCCTGCTGAACGACGGCATCGGTCTGGCCGGCTTCAAGCACATTTTCTGGCTGGAGTGGACCCATCGCCTCTGGGGCCGGCTGATCGGCGCCGCGTTCGTGTTGCCGCTGATCTGGTTCTGGCTCACCGGGCGGCTGGAGCGCCGGCTGCTGCTTCGACTGCTCGGCTTCCTGATCGTCGGCGGGCTGCAAGGCGCGGTCGGCTGGTTCATGGTGTCGTCGGGATTTTTCCCGGACTCGATCGCCGTGGCACCGGTTCGGCTCGTGGCGCATCTGCTGCTCGCACTCTTATTATATGCGATGGTACTCTGGACCGCGCTGACGCTGATGCCGCCGCGGCCCAGAGCCATCGCGGCCGGCCGGGCTTTGAAGGGTCTCACCTGGAGCACACTTGGGCTGGTGACGCTGACCATTGCCGCGGGGGGCCTGGTCGCCGGGCTGCGCGCCGGGCTCGTCTACAACAGCTTTCCGCTGATGGACGGCCGCCTGGTGCCCGACGGTTACGGCGACCTTCAGCCTTTCGCGCGGAACCTGATCGGGAACATCGCGGCGGTGCAGTTCGATCACCGGCTGCTGGCGACACTGACATTATTGTCGGCCTCCGGACTGTCCGCCGCTGCCTGGCCTTATCGCGACCGTCTCGGCTGGCGCGCGGCCTTCGTCGCGGTCGCGACCGTCGCGCAATACCTTCTGGGCGTCGCGACATTGTTGCTGGTGGTGCCCGTGGACCTGGCGGTGACGCACCAGGTGTGCGCGACGATCCTGCTCACCGCGGTGCTGGTCATGGCGCACGCGATCCGCTTCGCGCCGCGGCGCGCCGAGACACTGCCCGCGACCGGCCATGGTCAAACCGCCGAGGACACCCCATTTTACGATCCAGCATCGCCATCAGCCGCGGCCCGCTCGGCCGCCGAGGACCCCGAACCATGACCCCGCTCGCCGCCACCGATCAGTTGTTTTTCGAACGCCATGACTCGGTCCTGGATCAGGACACCGCCACAAACGTCGTCGCGGAGGCATTGCGCGCCGGCGATGACGGCGAACTGTTCCTGGAATACCGGGAGAGCGAACAGATCAGCCTCGACGACGGCCGCATCCGGTCCGCCGGCTTCGACACGACCCTCGGTTTCGGCCTGCGCGCCGTGGCCGGCGAGGCGACCGGCTATGCCCATTCCGGCGAGCTGAGCGAGGCGGCGTTGAAGCGCGCCGCCGCCACGGTGGGCGCCGTGGCGGCCGGCCATGCCGGCACCCAAGCCGAGTCGCCGCGCTCGACCAACGCCAGGCTGTATTCCGATGCCAATCCGCTGACCGGCATGGAGTTCGGCAAGCGCACTGCGGTACTGGCCGGGATCGACGCCTATGGGCGCGGGCGCGACGGAAGGGTGAAGCAGGTGATGGCCTCGCTGGCCGGCGAATGGCAGGCGGTGCAGATCAT
>PLSZ01000608.1:1734-4339 GCA_003164305.1 Acetobacteraceae bacterium | reverse complement strand
ATCAGAAATTGCGGTCTCGCGGGCAATGCCCGGCCACCAAGGAACACCGTCGCCGCCAGGTTCCCGCAGCCATACGCCGACAGGATCAACCCGTACGAGCCCAGACCTGAACGGCCCGATGCCTCGACGCCGGCCCGCGCGATCATCAGCGGTAAACACAAATAGTACACGGCGAACCACGCTCCGTTGAGCACGCCCGACACCGAGAGAAAAAAGCCGAGCAAGGGATGGTTCATGGTCGCCTTGTAGCCGCGCGTGATGCCGCTCCAGACCGGTTCACGTGCCCTTCGGACCGATGCGGGCGGCGCGACCCGACGGCGCCTGATCAGCGACAAAGCGGCCGCCGACGCCAGGAACGTGAACGCGTCGAGCGTCAGAAAGTGGATCACCGGCAAGACGCTCACCAACAGCGCCACCACTCCTGGGCCCATCAGCCTCGCGATTCTTTGCGTCGCGTCCAGTAACCCATTGGCCGCCGGCAACAGGCGCGGGTCGTCGACCACGGTGGGAATCACCGCCTGCAACGCGGGTTTGAACACCGCCTGCCCCAGCGAGAGCACCACGATGGCGCAGGTCAGGCTGATGACCCCTGTTCGGCCTGAAGCCAAAGACGACGCGACCACGCCCAGAAGCACGGCGGCGGACGCGAGATCGGCGGCGATCATGGCGCGCGCCTGCTCCCACCGGTCAGCCCAGGCTCCGACCGACAGCACGGCCAGCAGCGCGATCAGCGCCTGCAACGCGGTGAGATAGCCGGCGTTGGAGCCCAGAGCTCCAACCGCGATCCAGGTCAGCGCGACCGCGTAAAGCTGGTCTCCGACCGCGGAAAGCGATAGCCCGCCCCAGAGCAGCGCCATCGACCGGCCGCGTAACGGTTGCAGGATTCGCATGGTTTACCTTGTTGCGAATGATTCGCAACAACCTGGCACAGCCCGGACCGCCCATCAACCCCGGACCGCCCCCTCGGATCGACAGATCAGCGGTTCCCGGTCGGCACCGTGTTGAACGGCCGGTTCTTGTCCACCCGAATATCGGCCGGCAGCCCCAGCACCCGCTCCGCGATGATGTTCTTCAAAATCTCATCCGAGCCGCCGGCGATGCGCGCGCTCGGCGAGGACAGCAGCGCCGACTGGAACATGCCCCAGGCCTCGACCAGATCGTCGTCGATCACCATCCCCGCCTCGCCCATCAGGTCCATGCCATAACTCGCGATATCCTGCAGCTTGGACGCGTTGACCAGTTTGTGGATGGAGTTCTCAGGCCCAGGAGTCTCGCCTTTGGACAGAGCGGTCATGGTGCGGAATTTGGTGAACTTCAGTCCCTGCGATCGCGCGTACCATTCCGCGATCCGTTCGCGCACGGCGCCATTACGGATCGCCGGCTGACCGTCGATGATCAGAGACCGGCTCAGCGCCACCAGATCATCGACGTCCGGACGAGCGGGATCGCCCACCGCCAGCCTTTCGTTCATCAACGTGGTCAACGACACCCGCCATCCCTGCCCGACCTGCCCCAACCGTTGCGCATCGGGAACGCGCACATCGGTGAAGAACACCTCATTGAAATGCCGCGTGCCGGACATCTGATGGATTGGCCTGATGTCGATGCCGGGCGACTTCATATCGAGGAAAAAGAACGTCAGTCCCTCATGTTTCGGCACATTCGGATCGGTGCGTACGACGATGATACCGAAGTCCGACAGATGCGCGCCCGAGGTCCAGATCTTCTGTCCATTGATGATCCAGTCGTCACCGTCGCGCTCCGCCCGGGTGCGCAACGCCGCGAGATCTGACCCGCCGGCCGGTTCGCTGAACAACTGGCACCAAACTTCTTCCCCGCGCAGCGCCGGTTGCACGTAACGGTCGAGTTGATCCGGCTTCGCGTAAGCCATCATGGTCGGGATGCACATGCCAAGTCCGATTTCGAACAACCCGCGCGGCACGGTAAAGTCTTCTTCCTCCTGGTTGTAGATCACCTGAAAGATCGGCGACAATTCGCGCCCGCCGAACTGCTTCTGCCAGGTGATGCCGGCGAACCCGGCGTCGGACTTTTTCGCCTGCCAGGCTTTGCAGCGTGTCACGTCCTCCGCCGTCATGCCGCCGAGCCGCAACGTCGGCCGCCCCTCCCCCTTCCGCTCCGCGTTATCATTTAAAAACGCCCTCACCTGGGCGCGGAACGCGGCTTCTTCCGGGCTGTCATTGAAGTCCATGGTCGGGTTTCCTTCAGGCCGCGTTACGGGTTTCGAGCAAATCCACCAGCCGGTTTTTCCAGAATGGCGCGCCACCCAGACGCAGCGCCAATTGTTTCGATCGCCGATAATACAGGTGACAATCGAATGCCCATGTGAAGCCGACACCGCCGTGCGTCTGGATGTTTTCCTTGGCGGCGATATGAAACGCCTCGGTCGCGGAGACCCGAGCCGTCGCCGCCGCCAACGGCAATTCCGCCGCGTCCGCGGTCAACGCCCATGCGCCATAGTACGCATTGGACCGAGCCAGTTCGAGCGCGACATAAACATCGGTCAGTTTATGCTTGATCGCCTGAAACGACCCAATCGGCCGGCCGAACGCGAACCGCTCCATCGCGTAATCGCGCGCCATGTGCA
>PLSZ01000608.1:0-1611 GCA_003164305.1 Acetobacteraceae bacterium | reverse complement strand
CTGGCGATGGGTTACCGTTGCCCTCCGCCAACGCGAAGCAGCCGATCACTGAACCGTCCGCCAGTCCAGGAAGATACTGACGTTTTTGCGCCTCGCTCCCGGCGAGCAGGATCGCCTCGGCCGCGAGATAGGCGCAGGACGCGAACGGAACCGGAGCGACCGCGCGGCCAATTTCCTCCGCCAGCACGCAAAGACCTTCATAACCCAGCCCAGCGCCACCGTATTGCTCGGGGATCGCGGCACCGATCCAACCCATGTTGGCGATTTCTCGCCATAGCGCGGCCGCGTATGGTTCCTCGCCGTCCAACGAGCGTCGCACCACCGCGGGCGGACATTGTTCCGTCAGGAAGCGCCGCGCCTGATCGCGCAGTTGTTTCAGGTCGTCGGAGAAATCGAAGTTCATCGAAGCGCGCCTTTCGCGGATCAGCCGTTGCTGGCTGGCAGACCCTGAGGAAACAAATTCGCGACAAGCAAACCGCCATCGACATCCAGGGTCGTGCCATTGACGTAAGACGCGAGGTCGGACAGCAGGAACAACGCCGCCTTGCCAATATCGTCCGTTGTGCCACGCCGCCGCGCCGGGATCAGGCTGTTCGCGTAGCCCTCGACGCGGCGCGGCGTATCGAACAGCCGCGGCGTGACGATATGACCGGGCGCGATCGCGTTGACGCTGATGTTGTGCGAGGCCCATTCGACCGCCATCGTTTGCACGACGCTGATCAGGCCGGCTTTGGCGGCCCCGTAAGCCCCGCGCATCGGGCTGGCGCGCTGCCCATCGACCGACGCGATCCCGACAATCCGCCCGCCGGTGCCGCGGCGGATCATGACGTTGGCGACCTCTTTCGATAACAAAAAGAAATAGCGCAAATTAAGCGCCATCTGCTGGTCCCACACCTCACCTGTCGTTTCCAGCAACGAACCCCAGGTCGCCGCGCCGACAATCGAGACCATCCGATCGAGGCCGCCCAGTTTTTCCTCCGCTTCAGCGACGATGCGAGGGATTTGCGCGTCGTCCAGCACGTCGCCGATGACCGTCACGCCTTTGGTGCCGATCCCATTCACGATGCCCGCGACGTGTGCGGCCCGTTCCGGCACCAGATCGACCAGCGCGACATCGCAGCCGGCCCGCGCCAGGAACCCGGCGGACGCCTCGCCCATGCCCTGCCCGCCACCAATGATCAGCGCCTTTCTGCCTGTCAGTCCGAACAGCGAGCGTTCGTCCGTCATGCGGCTTCCTCCATGGATTGCCCCGACGGTAGCACCGCTATCGACAGGCACAATACCGAACGGTAGGATTTCGGCGTTGCCAGTAGGCGACCCCAGGAGGAGTCCAAACCATGAGCCAATCGCGGCCGGCCGAAATCAACGCGCCCAATTTGTGGCGTCTCGAAACGCCGGGCCACATCGGGTGGCAACGCACCGCCCGCGCCGGCGATCCGAACAAGTATTTCATGGTGTCCACCGACTCGCACGCCAACGAACCGGCCGATCTGTGGGCGACCCGCATTGAGGCGAAATATCGCGAACGCGTGCCACGCATCATCACCGACGAACAGGGAGCGCAGTGGCGCTACTGCGAAGGCTATCGCCCCGATCGCGTCCGCGTCATGA
>PLSZ01000603.1 GCA_003164305.1 Acetobacteraceae bacterium | reverse complement strand
CATCATGAGCGTCAACGGCGCGCTGATTCGTTTCATTTTCCCGCGCGCGCAACTCGGCCGAGGCGTTGGCTACAACGTGCTGGTCGTGGCGGCGTCCTCGGCGGCCGGTCCATCGGTCGCGGCGGCGATCATGGCGGTCGCGTCGTGGCCCTGGCTGTTCGCGGTTCAGGTGCCGCTCGGAGCGCTGGCGTGGTGGTTGTCGCTGCGATACTTACCGCCGTCGCCCGCCTCCGGCCATAAATTCGATCCCATCAGCGCCCTCCTCAATGCCATCGCACTGGGTACTTTCATTCCGGGCCTGGACGGCATCGGCCGGGGTCAGTCGCGCACCCTCGTTCTGATTGAGCTTGCCGTCGGCGTCATCGTCGGCACCATCTTCGTGCGCCGCCAACTCACGTTGCGCGCCCCCATGCTGCCGGTCGATTTATTCCGCCGTCCGGTGTTCGCGCTGTCCGTCGCCACCGCGACCTGCGTGCACGCCGCGGCGATGATCGCGCTGATTTCGCTGCCGTTCTATTTCCAATACGTCGAGGGCATGTCGCCCATCGAAATCGGCCTGCTGATCACGCCCTGGCCGGCGGTTCTCGTCGTCATCGGCCCACTCGCCGGCCGTCTCGCCGACCGTTATCCCGCCGGACTGTTGGGAGGCCTCGGCCTGGCCGTCATGACCTGCGGCCTGCTACTGGTATTGTTCATGCCCGAGCACGCCGGCAAATGGAACATCGCCTGGCGCATGGCGGTTTGCGGCACCGGGTTCGGCTTCTTCCAGTCGCCCAACAATCGCCTGTTGATCGGCAGCGCGCCGCCGGATCGCGCGGGGGCGGGAAGCGGGATGGTCTCGACCGCGCGGCTGGTGGGTCAGACGACCGGCAGCGCGCTGGTCGCCGTGGTGTTCGGCCTGACGCACGACGCGGTTCACCCGGTGGCGCTTGGGATGCACGTCGCGATCGGCGTCGCGGCCGGCTGCGCCGCGCTCGGCACCGCGTTGAGTTGGGCCCGCCTCGCGAACCGCTGACGCCGTCACAATGCATGCGTTCCGGCAGCAGTTCTCATTTCGACGCCACCGCTCACATTGCCTGNNGCTTTTCCTGTCATCCTCCGGCTCGACCGGAGGATCAGTTGCCGCGCGCCCGTCGGAAAACGCGTGACCGCTCCAGGTCGCGCGGGGTTCGACTGGTCCTCCGGTCAGGCCGGCGGATGACGATAATAATGGCCGGCGGACGTCGAACTGAGTCGGAGGGTGACGAACTGAAGAGGCCAACCGGCAATATGAGAACTGCTGGCGTTCCGTTCACGGCAACCGCGCCAGCCGTTCTCCCAGAAAATCGAAAAAACCGTCCGCGTCGATGGTCTCCAGCACCACCGCGTTGTGCGGATCGCCGGTTCGGTCCCAGCGGTCGATCACCGTCCGCCCGCGCCCGATCCCCGGTCCCAGATCGACCCGCGCGGAGCACGCTCGCGATGTGAACAGCTCCGGCCGCACCAGCCACGCCACCGCGCAGGGATCGTGCAACGGCGCTCCGGGCAGCCGCCGCGACCGAGGTACACTCGCCTGAATATCGCATGCCACCTTCAGGCAGCCTCCTGGGCCGAGCCCACGCAGCGCCGCGAGCGGCTCCGGCGTCACCAGCGCCTGGGCGGTCAGTTCCAGCGTGGCGAACACCACCGGCCGGCCGCACGCGAGCAGCACCGCCAGCGCCTCGGGATCGTTCAGCGCGTTGAACTCGGCCGCGGGCGTCGCGTTGCCTTCGGCCCAGGCGCCGGACATCAGAACGATCTGGGAGATGCGGGAAATGAGGGAGGGTTCGGTCATCAGCGCCAACGCCAGATTGGTCACCGGCGCGACGCCGACGAGGGTCACCGGCTCGGGCGCGGTCCGCAGGATGCGCCTGATCGCGTCGGCCGCCAGTTCGGCCTCGGGCGGGTCGCCGTCCGGCAGCGCGATGCCGCCCAGACCGTCGGCGCCATGCACCTTCGGCTCGTTGAAGAACGCGCCGAGCAGCGGCCGGTCCGCGCCGCGGTACACCGGCACCGCGGACCGCGCGAGTTTCTTCAGCGCCAGCGTATTCGCCAGCGTGCGTTCCAGCCCGACATTGCCTCCGGCGACGGTGATCGCGCGCACGTCCAGTTCCGGCGAGGCCAGCGCCAGCAGGATCGCCACCGCGTCATCGGTGCCGGTATCGACGTCGAGGATGATGGGCGTGGGCACTGCGCGTCTCCTTGCCGAAAGCGGTGTCACGTTGCCATCCGGCCGTCATCGATGCCAGCCGCGCTCGGTTCCGCATCCCGGGCCGCCCGCCGCGTAAACATTATGGTTGGCGAATGACCAAATCGGTCGGGGACCGCGGGCGCTCAAGCAACAAAGAATATGCCTGTGAGACGCAGAGGCGCGGAGGGCGCTGAGCGTTGCCCTCGGGCCAGCGTTTAAATGTCCAGGCCGCGGCGCGTGCTGAAAATTGGAATTCATCAACACGTCGTATCCTGGTCCGGAATCTCAGCGTCCTCCGCGTCTCCGCGCCTCATTCTTATGATCTTACTTACTTGTTCAGAACCCGCCGCGACTCCGCCATCGGATCACGACCCGCTGGCGCGAGCGCGGGGTCCATCCAACTATGCCGCCCGTTACGGGAACGGGCGGCGTGCCTCTGTTCGCGCGCCGCGAAGCGACACGAGGAGCGCGGCCGCGAATGACATCGACGCCGCCTCTGCCGGCACGCGCGGTGCCAAACCCCCGGCGAGCACCGGAGGGATCTGGGGGAGTGGAAAAAGAGGACCTCAATGGAGCGCCGGCGGCGCGGCCGCGCCACCGCTTTCGCGGACTCGACTTTTATGAGCTTAAAATATTTGAGTCTGGTATCATGTCATCATAATATCCAGTAATCAATAAATTGGCGATCGAATTCGACTCGTGCGCGACATAGGAGGGATCTTTGACAAAAAAATCCTTCATCACGACGGTCTTATCCATGTGAGTATTGTATACCAAGAGCTCTAAAGGAACCGGGTGACGCTCCCAGGCAGTGAAGCTTATCAGTATGTGTCCCTTGGTTAAGACAATGCACCCCTCATTTTGGTCGTTGTCCTCTCGATCAGGAAGTCTATCCGAGATCGAGACAAACACCGATTCAAGTCGCTCGCGGTTTTCGGCGATCCAGTTCCTAAGTCCAGAAACGAGTGTGATATTTGCAGTCATGGGACAATTATGTTGGTTGTTGGGGGCATCGAGGTTATCCCTTTTGCTGGGCTCCATATGCTGCTGGGACCATAAATCTTCGCTGTTCCTTTCCCAGCCGCGCTGATGGCCGAAGTCGGCACGACGAACTGGACAAATGTACCGCTGCCTGGCACCGCCCGGTAAACATTGGGGTTGGGAGGAAGCGTCACACTTGTAACTCCTCCGTTTCGGATCTCCGGAACCAATCCTGTCCTTTGCATCGCATCCAGTTCCCGAGGCGACAATGATTCGTCCAACCGTGGTTGTGGAAGGCGGCGGCCGCGAACTGAAAACTCCCGCGGTCGCATTGATCCCTGGCCGGGTCAAACCATGGATCCCTTTGGCCTCGGCTCCGCCGCGGTGGCATATTGCGCGCATGGCCAATGACCCCGCCCCGGACCCCGACGCCCTCGCCGCCCGCCGCGCCGCCTACGCGCGCGAGGTGACCGCCCGGTTCGGCGCCAACGATCCCGCCGTGGAGGCCGCCTTCGCCAAAGTCCCCCGTGAGGCCTTCGCCGGGCCGCCCCCCTGGCTGATCGGCGCCGGAGACTCCGATCGATGGTCCATGACCAGCTATCCGGCCGACCTCTATCGCGACCGGCTCATCGCCCTGATCCGCGAGAAGGGCATCAACAACGGCCAGCCCTCGTTGCACGCGATCTGCATCGCGGCGCTGAAGCTGACCCACGCCGACCACGTCCTGCATGTCGGCGCCGGCGCCGGTTACTACACCGCGATCCTGGCCGAAC
>PLSZ01000525.1 GCA_003164305.1 Acetobacteraceae bacterium | reverse complement strand
GCTTCCTGCACGGTCATTCCGTGATCGATCAGATTGGACAGCGCCTGCATCACGCTGGGGAAAATCCGCAGTCCGCCGGGTAAGCCCAGAGCCCACACCGGCTTGCCGTCGCGCAGCACGATGACCGGCGACATCGACGAGGTGATGCGTTTGCCCGGAGCGATCGAACTGGCGCGGCCAGGCCTCGGGTCGAACACGAACATGTAGTTGTTCGGGATCATGCCGGTGCCCGGAACGATGTAGCGCGCGCCGAACAGGCTGTTGATGGTCTGCGTGCTGGCGACGATGTTGCCCATCCCGTCCGCCACCGTCAGGTGCGTCGTATGCGAGCCGCCATCGCCCGGCGCCACTTCCGCGCTCCACGACTGCGCCCGTTTCATCTCGATCCGCCCGCGGCGGTCGGCGGCGTACCCTTTGTCGAGCAATTTCTCCACCGGCACCTTCACGAACGCGGGATCGGCGGTCGCGGCGGCGCGGTCGGCGAAGGCGATCTTCAGCACCTCGGCCAGCAGATGCGCCGTGTCGGCGGACCCAAAGCCCAGGGCGCCAATGTCGTAACCTTCCAGAATGTTCAACATTTGCACGATGTGCAGCGGGCCGGAGGACGGCGGCGGCGGACCGGTGATCTCGAAGCCGCGGTAGCTGCCGCGGATCGCCTCGCGCGGCAGGGTGCGGTAGCGGGTCAGGTCGTCTTGCGTGATGTAGCCTCCGGAGTCCGCCATGTGCTCGACGTAGAGGCGTCCCAGGGAACCGGTGTAGAGGATGGCTGGCCCCTCGCTCGCGATGCATCGCAACGTCTCGGCGTAATCGCCGGTGACCAGCCGCGCGCCGGCCGCGATGGGGGAGCCGTCGGGCAGATACAACCGGGCGATCTCGGGGTCGAGCGCCAGGTCGGCGGCGCAGTCGCTGACGCACTCGTGCAGATAGGGCGTGACCCGGAAGCCGCGGGAGGCGTGACGGATCGCCGGCTCCATGACATCGGCGCGGGAGAAGGTGCCGAAGCGTTCCAGCGCCTCGCACCAGCCCATCAGGTTGCCGGGCGTGGCGACCGCGGTCGGGCCGAGCGCGTTCCGCCGCCCGATCGTATCCATGTTGCCCGGCGCGGCGCGCGGGTCGGGCGTGTAGGTCGTGGGTCCGGTGGCGAGCGGCGCCATGCTCTGGTTGTCGATCACGATGTGGCGCCCGTCGGCCAGCCTGATATGCGCCATGCCGCCGCCGAGCACGCCGGTCATCATCGGTTCCACCACGGACAGCGTGAAGAACGCGGCGATGGCGGCGTCGATCGCGTTGCCGCCCGCCGCGAGCATCTCCGCCGCCGCCGCGGACGCGAGCGGGTGGTTGGTCACCGCCATGCCNNTGGCATGGTCCGGGGCCTCATGGTCGTTGGGTCGGAGCATCGCGCGAGGCGGAGGGAATGGGAAGGCGGGATGGGGAAAGGTAGGGCAGGCAACGGTCGGAACGCTGACCCCGTCTTGACCCTACGCCCACCGTCTCAATATAACATTTGTTATATAAGAGGTTCGGACATGCACGCGTTCAAGCTGACCAAGGTGGGATCGTCGCTTGGCTTCATCGTGCCCAAGGCGGTCCAGGATCATATGAAGATCAAGCAAGGGGACACGATCTATTTGACCGAGGCGGCGGACGGCGGCTTTACTTTGACGCCGTATTCGCCGGATTTCGAGCGCAAGATGAAGCTCGCCGAACGCATCATGGATGAGGATCGGGAGATGCTTCGTCTGCTGGCGAAATGAGCAGCGGGTGGAACTGGATCGAAATTCTCGACATACGCGCGATCCACGACGCGCAAATCGCACGGCACGGTGGACCGGGCGGGGTGCGCGATCAGGGGTTGATCGAGTCGGCTCTGGCACGGCCGCGAAATCTGGCGGCGTATGGCGATCCTGACGCCGCCGATCTGGCGGCGGCGTATGCGTACGGGATCGCGCGGAATCACGGTTTCGTTGATGGCAACAAGCGCACCGCGTGGGTCGTGGCCCGCGTGTTCCTGGCGGACAACGGTCTCGACCTGGTGTTCGATCAGGCTGACGGATATCGGTTCATGATGTCCGTCGCCGACGGCTCGCTGGACGAGGCGTCGATCGCCGGTTGGTTCCGGGACCGGATCAAGCCCCAGGCGTCCGGTTAGGTGGCATCCGGATGCACCGCTTCGTTTCACTCCGTGATTGGCCGCGCGTGGCGGTTGGGGGAGATGAGCACTGCCGATTTCCTCTCACCTGTGACGGTGCGGGGCAATTGCCCCCACGCTCATGATTTGGCATCGCCATCCATTTACGCAGTCCTTGTCGGGGCCGGCTTTGAAAATCAAAAGGAGGAATCTGGCTCCCATATAGGACGACGCGGCTGGGAGAAATTCTGTCAACGAGCGCGCCATAGTGTGGACGCGCCGAATCAAACAAGTGAGTTTATTAAAAGATGCGACGCGGAGGACACAGAGGTTCTGGATCGTCGAACGGCGTATCATTAATTCGGAATACCAGCATGCCGCGGAGTTCGTATGTCATTTTCCCACCTGACGGCGAAGCTCGGCGCCCTCCGCGCCTCTGCGTCTCCCAGGTACATTCTTTCTTTAGTGGTCACGCGCACGGACCGATCCGATCGCGTTCCACATGGTCATTCACACGTTCCGTCGTCAGGATTGGCGGAAATGGCGCACGTGTTTTCGGATCGAAACCAAGACTGTGAATGAACGATCCTGGTCACCCTAAACTCGGGATGGAGAGGGGACCACTTAATTCCGGATGTTCATCGAATGACCGCTCTGAGCGCTAACTTGCCGATGGCGGGTTAAGCTCGAAGATCGAGGGTCCACCCAAACCCGTCTATTTGAAGCAGTCTGATTTTCCCGGAAGGCAGATCGGCTCACTGGGTAAGTAGGCAGACTGATCGGCCGAACCGCTGGAGCGGCTGTCCAATGGCACTCGTTTCTGGCGTCACCGGGCAACGCCTCTCACCGACGTTGAATTGGCCCAGGGTTTGCATGAATTTTCGCAATTCCATCGTCCAGGAGGACCCTTGCCCATGCGCCGACGCCTGTTGCTGGCCTCCGGCCTCGCCGCCCCCTTCATCGCCCGGGCCGCCCGCGCGGACACCATCGTCCTGAAGATGGGCGTGCTGAAATTGATCCATTCGATCACCCCGTATTTCTATGAAAAATTCACCCCCGACGGCTATCGCTTCGAGATCCTGCCATTCGAAAGCCCCACCGAGGGCAAGAACGCCGTGGTCACCAAATCGGTCGACTTCGGCACGTTCGGCGTCGCCGCCGGCATCCTCGGATCGGCCGCGCATGAGCCGGTGACGGTCATCGGATCGTCCTGCAACAAAGGCATGGCGGTGGTGGTGGGAAAGACCAGCGACATCGCCTCCTTGAAGGACCTCAGGGGCAAGCGCGTCGCGATCTGGCCGGGTTCGACCCAGGAGGTGTTCATCCTCGAGCGGCTGCGCATGGAAGGGATGTCGATCAAGGATGTCATTCCGGTGCGCGTCTCGTTCAGCGAAATGCATCTCGCGCTCGCGCGCGGCGACGTCGATGCCTA
>PLSZ01000548.1 GCA_003164305.1 Acetobacteraceae bacterium | reverse complement strand
ATGACGAAAGCACGCCCGAGGATGACGAAAGCACGAGAGTCAACATCAAATGGGACCGGAATTCCCCTCTTAATTTCAATAAGATGATTCCGAACGGACTCTAAGGGGCACTCAGGGCGATCGCGTTCACGGCCCGCGGCGAACAGCGCCGGGCCATCGCGGCAACATCTGCCGGGTACTGCAAGCGATGCCGAGCCAAATGCGCCGTGTCGCATATTCCGCGCGATCGGGCCTTGATCGCACCGGGAGCGCCTCGAGCCGGTCCGCGGCCCAGGCGAATGCTCAATCGATGTCGGACTGACGAATGGCACGGCGGTTGCTGTGTGCAGGGCGCACCAACCGAAAGACCCCGCCATGCGGACGATCTCCGACCCATCCTCCCAGCCATACGCGAAAGGCCCCGTCACCGGCGCGGCGTTCGGCTCGATCATCATGCTGACACCGATCGCGTTCGGCGCGCACGGCTTCCTGGTGCTGTTCAGCCTCGCCGGTCTGGTCATCGTCGTCGGTGGCGTGATCGCGACAGCGTTCATGAGCTTTCAGAGCAACGACGTGTTGAAGGCCTTGCGCGCCATCCCCGCGATGCTGCGCCAGCCACGCGCCACGCGCCACGATCTGACCCGCGACATGAACGAGATCCTGCACTGGGTGCGCCTGAGCAAAACCGGAGGACTGAGTGGACTGCGCGCCAGCCTCGACGCGAGCGCCGTGCGACTTCCGTTGCTTAATTACGGCCTCAACATGGTGTTGAGCGAGTACCGCCCCGACGACGTCCGCGCGATGCTGGAGACGGCGGCGGACGCGAGCTACGATCATGGCTGCGTCCCGGTCGACGTGCTGCGCGCGATGACCAGTCACGCGCCCGCCTTCGGGATGATCGGCAGGCTGGTCGGCATGATCGCCATGTTGTGCGAATTGAACGACAATATCGCCAGCACCGGCTCGACCCTGGCCGTGGCGTTCCTGTCGACCCTTTACGGAGTCGTATCGGCGCGCATGGTCTACATGCCGGCGGCGGCGCGGCTGCAGCAGGAGCTTGACTTCCGTCAGCGCCGCCACGGCCTCGTCATCGAAGGCATGGTGATGCTGGCCCGCGGCGAGACGGCGTCCCACGTCCAGGACCGATTGAATGGGTTCCTCGCACCCGGCCAACACGATTACTTCGACGCTCTTGGCGGCTCCGGCGCGCCGACGTTTCCGGGTGTGGAGACCGCGCCGCTGGCGCAGGCGAGCCAGGCCCGCCGCCGCCTGACCGAAGTTCTGGAAAGCGTGGGATCATGAGATTGCATCAGCATCTTCGGCGCGATCTGGGCCGCCACACCGACGACTGGCTGATCACCTACGCCGACACGATCACGCTGTTGCTATGTCTGTTCGTGGTCATTCTTTCGATCAGGACCAGCGGACACATGCTGGCCTGGGACGCGGCGCCCCCGGTCGCGCCCCCGGTCAAGCATGTCGCGGCGACGGAGGATATCTTCGGCGGTCATCCCCCGTTCCCGCCGCCCGCGCGACGCGCGGTCGAGCAAACCGCGCCGGAGCCCTCCGTTCCCGCAATGATCGTCGATACGCCGGACGCGCTCCCGGCGATGCCGGAGCGCTTTCGTGCCCCGGCCGAACGGGCCGCGCTCGACTCCATCACCGATCGCGCTGACGTGGCGCCCGTCGCGCCGACACGTTTCGTGGACGCCGCCGCCGCGCCGGAGCCTCGCGCGTTTATTCCGAACTCGCAACACGCTGACAACGCCACGGCCACCCTGCCTCCCGTCGTCGAACACATGCGATCTCTGGGCTCCGCCGTGATCGAGCAGCACGGCGACCGCATCACGACCGTCCAGATCAGCAGCAACGCATTCTTCGCCAGCGGCCACGCTGTGCTCAGCGGGCCCGGGAAAGCGATCCTGCGCGATGTGGCGGAGACCCTGAAATCCGACGCCTTCGCCGCGTATCATATATCGATCGAAGGCCACACCGACGACATGCCGATCAATACGCCACTGTTCCAGTCCAACTGGGAGCTGTCGACCGCGCGCGCATCCGCCGTGGTACGGTTCTTTCTGGAGCTGGGTCTTTCGCCACGAAAGCTCTCCGCCGCCGGGTACGCGGATACCTATCCGATCGCGCCCAACCGAAATGCCGACGGAACGGTCATTCCGGAGAACCAGGCAAGAAACCGGCGCGTTGTCATTAAGCTGGAGAAGATCGACAAAGCGGAACGATAGGGGCGCCCCCGAATCGCGCCAATCATCGCGCGCTCACCGCTGCATTCGCATCAACTGATCCGTCGGCATCATGTTGTGATTCAAATGTGCCATGATCCACAGCGAGCCGCCGATCAGCAACACCACGATCAGCACTCCAAACGCCAGCGCCAGCACGTTGTTGACGTTGTCCGGCCCAGTGGTGATGTGCAGAAAGAACACCAAATGCACGCCCATCTGAGAGATCGCCAGCACCGCCAGCGCGACCGGAATGCTGGGACCCCAGACCAACGTCGTGCCGGAGATAAAGAACGACACCGCCGTCAGCAACGCCGCGAGACCAAGCCCGGCCAGATACGTCGTGAGACTTTCATTCCGCTCATCGCCAGGCGCGGTATCGGCGTCAACCGGAAGATCAGCCTCGCTCATTGCCCGGCTCCCATTAAGTACACGACCGTGAACAGCGCCACCCAGATAATATCCAACGCGTGCCAGAACAGGCTGAAACACAGGATCCGCCGCAGGATATCGGCCCGGAATCCCTTCGCGAACACCTGCGCCATCATGGTCAGCAGCCACAGCAACCCGGCGCTGACGTGCAATCCGTGACAGCCCACCAGCGTGAAGAACGCCGACAGGAACGCGCTGCGAGTCGGACCCGCTCCGCGCGCGACCATGCCGGCGAATTCGCGCGCCTCGAGGCTCACGAACGCGACACCCAGCACGAACGTGACCGCCATCGCCAGATGAAACCACGGCGCGTCTCGCGTCCGCGCGGCGATGCTGGCCAGACCACAGGTGAAACTGGACGCCAGCAAACAGGCCGTCTCGATCGCGACATTGGTCAGGTTGAACAGATCCCGCCCACTCGGACCGCCCGCGGTTTCATCGACCAACACCGCGTAGGTCGCGAAGAACGCGGAAAACATCACGATGTCGCTGAGCAGGAAAATCCAGAACCCGTACCCGACGACGATGCGCTTCGATAACAATCCGCCCGCCGCGCGTTCCGCCGCCGGCTGGTGCTGTCCCGACCCGCCAGCGGGCCCGGCACGATCGGGATCCTCGAACCCCGCGGCGGCCCGCGCACCGCTCATGGCAGGCTCCCCGCGGCACCGCGCGCGGCGAGATAGGCGCGGTCGATCCGCGCCACGAGCTCAGCCGGAATGATGTCCTCATCCCGGTCGCGCCACGCAAACATCACGAACGTCGCGTAGGCGCCGGCAAAGGCCAACGCCACCATCCACCAGATGTGCCAGATCAGCGCGAACCCCATGATGGTGGCGAAGAAGGCGCAGATAAATCCGGTCGGACTGTTCCGCGGCATCTCGATGTCGGCATACCCTGTCTCCGGGGTACCACCCCCTGGCTGCTCACGGGCGCGCCGTTTGATGACCCAATAAGCATCCCTTCCCTCGATCCGCGGCAGCACGGCGAAATTGAACGCCGGCGGCGGCGACGCCGTGGCCCATTCCAAAGACCGTCCGTCCCACGGATCGCCGGTCGTGTCGCGCAATGCCTCCCGCCGCCGGATGCTGACCACGAGTTGCGCGATCTGCAACACGATCCCCGCCAGAATGATCACCGCGCCGACAGCGGCGACCAGCAGCCACGGCCGCCACTCGGGCACGTCGTAATGCTGCATGCGCCGCGTCATGCCCATCAGTCCGAGCACGTAAAGCGGCATGAACGCCACGTAAAAGCCAACGATCCAGCACCAGAACGATGCCCGGCCCAGACCGTCATGCAGCCGGAATCCGAACGCCTTCGGAAACCAGTAATTATACCCGGCGAACCCCCCGAACAGCACCCCGCCAATGATCACGTTATGGAAATGCGCCACCAGGAAAAGGCTGTTATGCAATACGAAATCCGCCGGAGGCACGGCCAGCAGCACCCCCGTCATGCCGCCGATCAGGAACGTGACCATAAAGCCCAGAGACCACAACATCGCCGTGGAGTACACCACCCGTCCGCCGTACATGGTGAACAGCCAGTTGAACACCTTCACGCCCGTCGGCACCGCGATGATCATCGAAGCGATACCGAAAATCGCGTTGACGTCGGCGCCGGCGCCCATGGTGAAAAAATGATGCAGCCACACCGTGAACGACAGAATGCAAATCGCCATCGTCGCCATCACCATCGACCGGTAGCCGAACAACGGCTTGCGCGAGAACGTCGAAATCACCTCGGAGAACACGCCGAACGCGGGCAACACCAGAATGTAAACCTCGGGATGTCCCCACGCCCAGATCAGGTTCATGAACATCATGACGTTGCCGCCGGCTTCGTTGGTGAAGAAATGAAAGCCGAGGTAACGATCCAGCAACAGCATCGCCAACGTCGCCGTCAGGATCGGGAACGCCGCGACGATCAGCAGATTGGCCGCCAGCGCGGTCCAGCAGAACATCGGCATTCGTAGATACGTCATCCCCGGCGCGTGGATCTTCAGTACCGTGGTGACGAGGTTGATGCCCGACAGCAACGTTCCGGCGCCGGAGATCTCCAGCGCCCACAAATAATAATCGACGCCGACGCCGGGCGAGTAAGCGATCTCCGACAACGGCGGATACGGCAGCCAGCCGGTGCGCGCGAACTCTCCGACCACCAGCGAAATATTGACCAGCAGCGCGCCGGTCGCGGTCAGCCAGAAGCCGACCGAATTCAACGTCGGAAACGCCACGTCACGGGCGCCGAGTTGCAGGGGCACGACGAAATTCATCAGCCCGATCATGAACGGCATGGCGACGAAGAAGATCATCATCGTCCCGTGCGCGGAGAATATCTGATCGTAGTGCTCGGGCGGCAGGTAGCCTTGCGACTGGAACGCGAAGGCTTGTTGCGCGCGCATCATGATCGCGTCGGCGAAACCGCGCAGCAGCATCACCATCGCCAGCACGACGTACATGACGCCGATGCGCTTGTGATCCACGCTGGTGATCCACTCGCGCCACAGATACGGAAACCAGCCTTTCAGAAAAACCCCGGCCAGCACGCCGAGGATCGCCACCGCGACCACACCTGACGCGACCATCGGGATCGGCTGATCGAACGGGATGGCGGACCAGGAGAGTTTCCCCAGCATGCTCAACGCTCCGAACGAGAGGGGACGCTGGCGTCCGGCCGTCCAGCGACCGGCCCCGGCCCAGGGGGTAGCGCGCGGGTGACGATCTTCTGGAACAGATCCGGATCGAGCAACCGCATGGTGATCGGCTCCGGCGCCGTCGTTTGTTTCGCCACGGCCGCGTAGCTGTTGGCATCCAGAACCGGCCCGGTGCCGCGCGCCGCCTCGATCCACGCGGCGAATTGCGCCGCCGGCACGGCGCGCGCGTCGAAATGCATGTCGGAGAAGCCGTCGCCGCTGAAATGGCTCGACTGGCCGCGGAACACGCCCGCCGCGTCGGCGCGCAGGTTCAGTTGCGTCGTCATGCCGTTCATCGTGTAGATCATGCTGCCGAGGCGCGGAATGAAGAACGCGTTCATCACGCTGCCGGACGTCAACGTGAAATGTACCGGCACGCCGGCCGGCATCACCAACTGGTTGACGGTCGCGATGCCCTGCGCCGGATAGATGAACAGCCATTTCCAATCGAGCGACACCGCCTGAACCTCCAGCGGCGGCGTATCCGACACCAACGGTTCGGCCGGATCCAACTGGTGCGAGCCGATCCAGGCGACACCGCCCAAAAGGATGATGACCAGCGCGGGAATGCCCCAGACGATCATCTCGATGCGCCCGGAATAAGCCCAGTACGGCAAATAGGTGGCGCGCGTGTTGGAGGCGCGAAACCACCAGGCGAACCCGGCGATGGCGGCAATGGTCGGGACGACGATCGCCAGCATGATGGCGACTGAATCGATCAGGATGGTCTTCTCGGCCAGCCCGATCGGACCGGCGGGGTCCAACACATCCGCCTTACAGGCGGACAGCAGCGGCGCGAGTCCCATGCCCACGCCGAGACGCGCCGGCTCACGGCCGCGCAACCACCGGACGGCCGGGCACGTCCCACCCGGGCGCGTCACCCGCTGATCCGGGGCCGGGCGGTCATCGTCCCATCGCGGCCGGAACCAACCAATCGCGGTTTGCCCATGACGAACCTGACCGGGCTCGACAATGACCTCGGCGGGACCACCGCGGCGGGCTCAGGCGGCTTCGCGCGGACCGTCCTCGCCGAACAATGTCACCATTTCGGCACGGAGGGCAGGCAGGTCGGCGGGCTCACGGATAGCGGTCATGTCGGATTCTCCTGCTTTTCAGGTGAACAGTCACATCACGCCCGTTTGGCGCTCCTCAGGTCTTGCGCCTGCCTCGCGGCCGGGGAGTCTGCTGACGTTCGTCCTGATCGGTCAAAGGGCCCGGCGTTTCGCCGCGATTGTCCTGAATCGCGGCGTCCTCAACCTTGGAGGAGGCTTTCGCCGCGGCTGCTTTGCCCGGGCGTTTCACGGCACGCACCTGGGGCGGCGCCGCCGGGTTGGGCAACTGCCCGGCGGACGGACTTTCCTCCATGCCGACCAAAGTCCGCGCACGCTCCCAGAATTCCACGTCGCGGCCGTGCGGCCGTCCATCATCCTCCCAGAGGCGATAGGCACGGGCGCGAATCCGCGCCTCTCGCTCGGGGTCGTTCTCCAAGGGGTTGTCGGTCATACTCGATCCTCCACCGCGGCGCGCGGCACATTCCACGGGCCTAAATCGTTTGCACGCGACAGAGTTCCGCGGCGCGAGCGATTGCTTGACCCTATCGGAAAGCCGGTTAAAGTTTTCCCAACAGAAGTCGCGCGTGATGCCCCGTGATAGTCGATCGAACACGGCGCTCGGCTTGTGGCATAGCCCCGTCGTCCCACAGCCATCTCACCCAGCCTCAGAAAGCGAACCACCGTGCGAATATTCAGGCTTGCAGCCCATGTCGTGACTCTCGCGTGCGTGATCTTCGTGGCGTGTGGCGCCCGGGCGCAAACCTCGGTGCTGGACAAGGTGAAGCAGGACCGGGTGCTGAAGGTCTGTTACGGTGCCAATCCGCCGGACAGTTTCAAGGATCCGAAGACCGGCGAGTGGACCGGTCCGATGGTCGACATCGTCAATGAAATGGCGAAGTGGATCAAGGTCCGCGTCGAACCGGTCGAAGTCGGCTGGGACGTCGCGGTGCTGTCGCTGCAGCAAGGCACCTGCGATCTGTTCGGAACCGGGCTGATCTACAACGCGCCGCGGGCGTTGGAGGTCAGCTTCGTCAAACCGTTCCTCGCCAAGGGCATCAACGTCATCGTCGCGAAAAGCAACACCAAATCCCTCACGAAACCCGACGACCTGAACAACGAGAGCATAACGATCGCCGTCGTACTGGGCGCGCGCGAGCACGAGACCGTGCAACGTCTGTTTCCAAAGGCGAAGATCCTGGCGATCAAGGCGCAAACGCCCCTTCAGGTCATCGATCTGGTGAAACGCGGTGACGCGGACGCGGCCGCCCTGCCCGCGCTGATGGTGCATTACTGGCTGCAAATCCCCGAAAACGCCGAATGGGGCCGCGAAGGCTTCCCTGGCCAGGATTTCGGCGCGGCCACTCTCGCCTGGGCCGTCCGCTACGGGGATCCGAACTGGTGGAGTTTTCTCAACGCCTACGTCGACTGGGTGCAGGCCACCAAACTGTCCACGACGCTCTATGACTCCTACATGGCCCGCACCAACCCATTCATG
>PLSZ01000554.1 GCA_003164305.1 Acetobacteraceae bacterium | reverse complement strand
GACCAGGGCGTGAGCTGGTTCTCCCGGCTGTTGACCGACCATGTGTAGCCGCTGCCCTCGGTCGCCACCTGGAAGCCAAACCCCGGATTGGCGACGACGTTGATCCACGGTGCCGGAGTCGATTGTCCTGGGCCAAGGATCGTCACGTATTCGCGGCCATCTTCGGCGAAGCCGCCGAGCCCGTTGAAGAACTCGAGGCCCTGCCGAGGCACCGTCGCCGCGAAAGCCGGCGCCCTCAGTTCGGGCGCGGCGCGGAGCCCGGGGGCCTTCCGCGCGATCCGGACCGGTTCCTGGGGCGTCGGTACCCGGTCGAGCTGATCGGCCAGCGTGCCGCGTTGTCCCACCAGAACGACCCGCGCCACCGAGGCCAGCAACGCGCGGGTCTCCGCCGGGATCAGGTCGGCCCGCGGCACGAACACACGGCCCAGATGCTGTTCCAACTCGTTCGCGGGCGGCGAGCGGCTGGTGCGGACCTGGGTCTCCAGCGCGATCTGCAGATCCTGGACGTAGGACGACGCGCGCTCATTCAGGATCACCAGATCCACCGCGAGCTGTTTCATCCGCCAGTANNCCTGCGCCTGGGTCCAGGCGAGGGTGGCGGCGCGATCGAACGCCGAGGGATCGCGATGCTTATCGACGAGATCGAGAACGGCTTCCCGGGAGCTGGCGACCATGGTCCAGAACGCGATGCGCACGGTTCCGCCTGGCACCACCCGCGCACGGCGGCGCAGGGCGAAGACGGGATCGAGGACGGTGCCGACAGTGTTGGACAAAGGCCGGCCATCGATCACCGAAATCGGCTGGCGGATCCCGTGGCCGCGGCCAATGAAACGGGCCCGGTCGGTTTCCACCTCGGGTTTCCCCACCGTGTCGCCTTCGACGATCGCCAGATGCGCGGCCCAGATTTCCGGATCGGTCGGCGACCGCCGCCGCCGCGTCGCCAGGATGGCACCCTGATCGGCGAGATACTCGGTGATGGTGAACAGCTTCATGAAAGCCGGATGCGCCACGTCGTCGGCCTGCTTTCCCAACACCAGCTCGGCGTAGGACGTGACGTCGATGTCGCGCGCCCGGCCGCCGTGATTGACGATCGAGATCCGGCGGACCTCGGCATCGTCTTCCGACGAGACCAGCACCTCCATGGTCGTCGTCAGGGTGCGGTCGCGGCGGGAGAGTTCGGCGCGGTCCTCGTTGAATATGACCTCGTACGCATCGGGGTCGGCTGCCGCCGGCTGGACGCCGGCCGACCATACCTCGCCGCTGAAGACGTCGCGCAGGAAGATGTAGGAGCCCCAGTCGTCGCGGGTGGGATCCTCGCGCCACCGTGTGACCGCCAGCCCTCGCCAACGGCTGTAACCGGACCCGGAGGCGGTCAGCATCACGGCGTAGCGGCCGTTGGACAGCAAATGCGTGGCGACACCATGACTATGCGCGCTGGTGAACCGCCGGCCTCCCGTTGGTCCGAGCTCTCGCACCTTGGCGTCCGAGCGGGCGTCGGCGGCCCAGGGACGGACGGCGGCGACATCCCGCGGCGTGCGTTCCTGCAGCAGCAACTCGGTCGCCTGCACCATCGGCTCGGTATGGAACCGCGTTCGCATCCGGCCATCCAGCAAGGCGTCGGCAATGGCGACGATCGACATGCCCTGGTGGTGTGCCATGTAGGCACGCACGATCGCGACCGTGGCGCCTTCCGGCAGCCGCGCCGGGGTGTAGTCGAGCGCCTCGTAAAACCCATAGCGGCCGCGGCCGCCGACACTGGCGAGCAGCGTCAGGTTGCGCGCCGCCGCGCGTGGATCGACCATCGTCGCCAGCGCCGTGGCATAGGGCGCCACGACTGCGTTGTCGCCCAGACCGCGTTTCAATCCCAGGCCGGGCACGCCGAAGTTCGAGTATTGGTAAGTGAACTCCAGGTCGCGAGCGTTGTAGGCCGACTCCGAGATGCCCCAGGGCAGGCCGAGCGCGTGGCCATAGGCGATCTGCCGCCGGACGATCAGCCGCGTGGTTTGCTCGATGAGGCTGCCCGCCGGCGCGCGCATGACCAGCGACGGCATCAGGTACTCGAACATCGAACCGGACCANNGACCAGGAGATCAGCGCGGCGCCATTGGCGATCGGCGTGACGGCGCGCCCGAGATGGAACCAATGGCGGGCCGGTACGTCGCCCTTGGCGATGGCGATGAAACTCGCCAACCGGGCCTCCGACGCGAGCAGATCGTAGCAGCTGGGGTCGAGCACGCCCTCCCGCGCCCGGTAGCCGATCGACAGCAGCTTGCGGTCCGGATCGAGCAGGAAGCCGTAGCCCATTTCCAGCGCCGTGGCGCGCGCGATAGCTTCGAGCGTCGCGAGGCGTGCCGCCAAAGCGACGACGGCCGCGGGCGATTGGGCGATATCGCGGCGATGGCTTTCGATCGCCCGCCGCACCGCCGCGATCCAGAACACGACGTCCGCGTCGGCGCTGTCCGGCGCGCCATTGCCGGTCGCGGCCAGATCTGGCGCGCCCAGCGTTGGCGCGCCCGGGTTTGCCCCGCCTGGCGTTGGCGCGCCCCGCTCCGCGACCAACGCGGCCGCCATGTCGGCTATCGTGTCGGCCCGCGCCGCGAGTTCCGCCAGCCGGTCCGCGAGGCGTGATTCGTCGCCTTCCAGCGGGCGCATGCCGTCCGCCAGCACCGAGAGCGAGTCCTCCAGCTGGTGCCAGGTCACGGTTTGGGTTCGCCGCCCGTCGTGCAACTGGTCCGCCGCCTCGCGGGCCAGCGCCAACGCGTCGGCGATGCCACTCAGGCGCCGCTCCGGCGTGGGAGAGACGGTCGTCCACTCCCGGCAGGCGTTCGCCAGGGTGATCAGATGTCCGGCCAGGTTGCCGCTGTCGACGGTGGAAATATACGGCGGATCGAGCGTGTGCAGATCCGTCGTGTCGTACCAGTTGTAAAAATGGCCGCGGAACCGCTCCAGCCGGCCCATCGTCGCCAGCGTCGCCTCCAGCCGCTCGACCGCCTCGATCGTCCCCAACCAGCCGAAATCCTGGGCGGTCGCCACCGACAAAAGATACAGGCCGAGATTGGTCGGGGAGGTCCGGTGCGCCACGGCCGGGACCGGGTCCTCCTGGAAATTGTCCGGCGGCAGCATGTTGTCGGCCGGCGTCACGAAGGTCTCGAAAAACCGCCAGGTGCGCCGGGCGATGAGCTTCAGGCTGTCGGCGTCGGCGGCCGAGACGGGGGCACGCTCCGCGGCAGGCAGCGCGCGACTGGTCCATCGCGCGAGCGCCGGAGAGGCGATCCACAGCGCGGCGAACGGCAACGCCAGCGGCCACGCGCCCAAGGCCCCCGGCTGATGCGGCGACAGCAGCGCCACCGCCATCGCCAGCACCCCGGCCACGACCGAGCTGGCCATCACCCGATAAAACCCTGCCAGATCCAGCCGGGCGCCGAGCGTCACCTGAGCCGCCGGCACCCACTCGAGCAAATGCCGGTGCGTGACGAACAGCCGCGTCAGGGTTCGCGCGATGGCGTCGCCCATCAGCCACGCCTGATGCGCCATGAAGGCGATCACCAGCGCGAATCGCGCCAGCGCCATCCTGACATCGGTCCCCAGCGCCCCGAGATGGCTCCTTGGCACGATCCCCGCCCGACTGGGCAATACCGCGCCGATCAACGGGATCAGCGAGGGCAACAGGATCGTCAGCAGGATGAAGCCGGTCCAAACCGAAGCGGCGGGCAGCGGCAAGGCGAACGCCGCCAGCAGCGACAGCATGCACGCCGGCGCCGAAACGGTTCGTCGCAGGTTATCGAGCATCTTCCAGCGGCCGATCGCGGGAATCCCCGACAGCG
>PLSZ01000366.1 GCA_003164305.1 Acetobacteraceae bacterium | reverse complement strand
ACGTTCGCCGGGTCCCACATGAACTCGATGACCGAGATCGCGGACCCGTTGACGCTGAACGCGGTGGTGCCGGCGAGCCGCCGGTTGGTCGGCGTGCTCGGCGCCAGAGTTTGTGACATGGATCAGTCCTTACGTGCTCTGCTGAAATTGAACGAGGATGCCGACGTTGATGACCTGATCGCTGAAATCGATCGGCAGATACATTAGAACCTGCCCCTTTGTGCCGGTGGTGGCGTAGGCGTTCTGTGCGAAGGTCTGCACATTCTGGACGATGAACTCGCTGGCCAGATAGGCGTAGACGGCGATCGCCGTCGCCAGCATGGCGTTCGGCGTGGTGGCGATTGATCCCGGCGGAATCAGCGTGCCGTTCGCCACCAGGATTTTGCCGGGCACGATGTACTGGCTGGTCATCTGCGCGGAGATGTAACGAGCGGCATACATCGCCTGAAACATCAGGTTGGTGTTGAGGTAAGAATTGTCCGGCTGGCCCGACGCATTCTGCTGATACGTCGTGATCGACCTGTCGATCTCGCACACCCCTCCTGGGCCGACCGTGAATGTGCTGATCCCATCGAACAGCAGCGTGTTGCGTTCGCCCGGATCGTCCTGCGAGGCGATCGGCGGCGGCAACAAATTGAGCGGTTGGGTCGATACGCCCTGCGCCGGATTAACCCGCAGGCGAATGACATGCGCGGCGCACCAGTCTGACGCCTCCAGCCACGCCGGCGTCGGGCTGTCGTAGAAACCGAGGATGCTCGCGTGCTGATCGTTGCGGCCGGTGCCGAAGGTGGTCCGGTTGCTCAGCGTGCCGCGATAGGCCGAGAAGACATGCCCATACTGGCCGAGTGCGGCGGACCACCGGCCCGATGCGTCCGACAGGAAGTTTTGCAGTGCGTTGAGGCTGATCGTGTCGGTGTAGGGCAGATCGATGAAATCGAACAATTGCACGCCAAGGTTGGCGAGCAGCGTGGTCAACACCGGATTGCTCGCGCCGCCGGAGAACGGCGTGACCGTCCAACCGACGCCGGCCGGGGTGACCTCGCCATTCTGAGCGCCGTAGTAGTTGAACCGGATGTCGATATCGTTGAGCGCCAGGCCCTTGTGCAACGCGGTCAGATCGACCTGATACGCATGCGTTCCGTCCACCGCCGCCGTGCAGGCGAGGCCCGAAGTGGCATTGATCGCCGCCGTGGCGTTGGTCGCTATCGTGGTCGCGGAGTCACCGAGATTGACCGCCACCGGCACCGATACGCCCATCAAATAAAGCGCCACCGCGCCCGCCGCCGCGGCAGGGCCAGTGAAACTGATACTCCCGGTCGCCGCCGTGCCCGCGCCCGCGTCCGCCAGCGGACCGAGCCAGACCTCGCCGAACGGATCCAGCGCGCGATAGGCGGCGTACTTCAGCGCGAGCATGGAGTTGACGCCGCACAGACCGTTGACCTGTGTCTGACTGTAGCTTTGCACAGCGATATTGACGGCGGCGGTGCCTGAGCTGGTGATCTGCCCGATCAGCAGCGCCCGCTGATATTGCGTCGCGGTGTTCGCCTGGCTCGGGTCGAACTCGACGTTGACCCCGGAAGGTCGCCAGGACTGCGACGGGAAATACTTAAACGCGAGGCCACCACCACTCATGACGTTGCCTCCGCCTTGTCACGATTGGGAGCCATCTCGGTCGCGGCGTCGCGAACGTCCTCCCCGCCGGCGGCAACCTCTTGAACAGCTTGGGCGGCAGGCGTCGGTTCGGCGGGTATGACATCCTTGTCGCGCAGCCGCCGGATCCAGAATTGCGTCTCGGGCACGTCCTGGCCCAGTGGCGACAACAACCGGCCGTTCGGCGCGCGCACGACAAGCGGGCGGTCGCGATCATCCTGATGCGGTCCGGGCTTAACGAACATTATCACCTCGAAATGTGGGATTGAAAGTTGAGCGTCCCCGACGTCAGCCGGCGGTCTCTTCGACGACTACAGGTGTCGTGAGATCGACCGGATCGTCGGGATGAATGGTTTCGGTGACGTTGATCAGNNGAAGCCGTCGGCGTCGCTGATCGTCGCGTCAAAGCTCATCCGATACATCCAGAACAGCCGGGCTCGGTCGAAGGTCAGTAGTTCCCCGCCCGCGTAATAGAGGCCGCGCGCGCCGCGGACAGGATCGATGACCCAACTCAGCAGCGCCTGGAACATCGCGTATTTCATCGCTTCGACCTGGCTCACAGCGGCCTGGCCGCGCCGGTCGGCCGAGGCGTCGAACATGACAATGACGCCGATGGTCTCGACCACCTCTTGCAGGTTTCCATCCAGCAGATCGTTGCTGCCCGGCTCATCCTCCAACGGGATGACGACGGCCGAGGGATAGGCCAGTTTGCCGGTCTTCGGATCGTTGATGGTGATGACGGTTTCTACCCCGTTTTCGAAGTCGGCGGCGCCGCCGACGCGGCCTCCGAGGTCCGGGCAATAACGCCGTAGCTGCTCGATCACTCGGGAGATATCCATTACTTTTTGCCGCGCTGAAATTTAAGTCCGCTCTGGATCGCCGCGCGCACCCGCTCGCCCAGTCCGCCGGCGATGACCTGATCAAGGGCGGGTCCCAAAAACGGGCGGGGCAGCAGGATGCGTTTCTTCGATATCGCGCCGCGTTTCATCCGCCACACCAGGCCGCCAACCGGCCCGTGCTTGCTGATCTTGAGCGCCATCAGAAGCCGCGCCGGGTGATCCGCGCCATGATCATGTTCGCCCGGTTGTGGGTGTCGCCGCCGCCGCCTTTGGCGCCCAACGACAGGAACAGCGCGTAGAACTCCGAAGCGCGGATCGTCACGCCTTCGCCGTCTTTCCAGACCCGGGCACGGATCGAGCGCGCCAGTTTGCCGGACACGCTGCGGGGCGGCTCGCCCGGCAACGACGGGTGTTTGCGGCTGCCTGCCCGGATCATCGCCCGCGCGCGGGCCGCGACCTCGTTACCGGCGGCACCCAGTACCGCGCGTACCTGGTTCTTGCCGGCAATGACCGTCCAACCTGGCGGGACCGTGATTTGAAGAAGCGCCATCAGGTACGTTGTTCCAGTTCGCAATCCATCCGGAGGAACCGCTGGCGGCCGTCGATCGACAGCACCCGCCGCACCCGGAATCGTTCAATCATGTTGCTCTGGTCCGGTCGCCTGGTGACACGAAATATGACGTGCGTCGTATCGACCCAATCGAGCCAACGGATGATGATCCGATGGGTGACCGGGGTCTCGACCTGTTCGGCCGCGTAAAAAGTCAGCGCCCCGATCGGTTGCACGTCGGCGCGCACCGACTGCATTTTGGCGAGGGTCTCGACCATGCCAGTACTGTTGGGATCCGGCTCCTGTTCTCGGGTCGCGATGACCACCCGCCAGCGGAGCGAGCCAATCCTGACCGCGTTCGGGTCCGGCCCCGGGTCCGGCGGCGCTGTGAACTGGACCACGACTGCTACCCGCCGAGGAATTGCAGCCGCGTGCGGTCCAGCAGGCGCATCGCCGCCTCGGGCATTGTCTCGCCGGTATCGCCGCGGTGCTCGTAGAGATACGCCGTGATCATCATCACCGCCTGGACGGTGGTCATCGGCACGTCCGCCGGAGCATCGTATCCCACTACCATCGACACCTGGACGTGCTGCAGGCGGGTGGCGTGCAGCGGATAACCACCGCTCAGCACCGTTTCGCGGCCGATCAGCAGCGTCGCCGGTTCCAGGTCCAGATCGGCGACATAGCCGAGGATCGTCGCCGGCGGGACCAGCGGCAACGGCGCGGGCGGGATCGTCGTTTCGTTGCCCCACTCGTCGAGCGTCACAACGGATTCGATGGACTGCACTGGCGCACGCGGCAGTTCCAGCGTGCCGCGCAGCCGGCTTTGCTCCGTGTGCAGCATCGACGACGGCCGCACCGTCCAGAGGATCGTTTGTNNCGCACCGTCCAGAGGATCGTCTGTGTCAGCAGTGCCCGGCTAAGGTAGTCTTCCGCAACGGTCCGGGCCGCTGTCAGGTAGCCCGTCAGCAGATCGTCGTCCGCGTTGCTGTCGATCCGGCAATGCTGCTTCACCTGCTCGACCGTCGTTGGCTCCCCGTCCGGTGGCGTGGTCACCTTGACCGTGGTTCGCATCGTTCGGCCCTTCAATTTTGCGCGCGGGAGACGGCATGTCGCGCGTCACATATTCGCCATGTCTGATCATGTGTGAAATCCGTTCGCGTCCGTCACAGCATCTCCGATCGCGTAACGAGGTTGACCACGGCTCCCGCCGCCTGGTTGACCGGCAACGCCGCCGTCCCGCTCCGCACCTGGACCATGTTGATTCCGCGCCAGAGGTAGGACGGGTCGGCGAGCGGGATCACGAACTGCCCCGCCGCCGCCGTGACGGTGATCTCGTTGCCCGCCCCGTCGTACAACTCCTGCCAGGTGGTGCCGCCGTCCGGGCTGACCTGGAACGTCAGCGGCGCCGCCGTCCACACCGCCGGCATCGAAATCCCCACCAGCGTCAACGCGCCCAGGGCACACGGGCCGGACAGCGCCGCGCCGGCCGCGATCGTCGCCGGATTGAGGGTAATTCCAATCGAAAACATGCCGCGACTTTCACCGGGAGCCTGCCCCCGGACCTGATCCGGGGGTTACTGGCGGTTCATCCAGGCGCGCACGAAATCGATCGTCAGGGTGGCAACCCCGGTGCCGCCTGGCTTGTAACAGGCGAGATAAGGTTGCAGCACCGCCAACGTTCCGGTCGCGGCGAAGTTGACCAACCCCGTTGTGCTGACCTGCACACCGTCGATGAAGAACTTAACGTCCGTCAGGTTGTTCGCGTCGATCCGGTAGATGTGCCAGTCGGTGGTGCCGACCGTGACACCGGTCGCGATCGAGGTTGTCGTCACACCGTCGAACGCCTCGATCAGCACCGCCCCGTTCGCGGTGGCGCCGAACCGCAGGAAGCAGGTGTTGTTGTTCGGCCCGTCGATCCAAACCGACCCCAGGCCCCACACCGCTTGCACGCCCGCCGCGCTCGGGACCACCGACAGCAGCGCGCGGCATTCGAAGCTGAGTGCCTTGGTCGCGTCGAGGCCAAGGTTGTCGTCCCAGTACAGGACGGCATCCTGTTTCTCGCTGGTGGCGGTCAGTGCGCAGGCGACCTGACCGCCGATCGCCTTCGAGACGCCGGCCACGGTGGGCGTGCCCGCCGTGAGAACGATCTTCGCCACGAAGTCGCCGCCGGCGACGGCCGAGCCGGCGGCCGGGATCGTCTCGTATCCGGCGCCGACGAAGTCCTGGTAGTAAACGATCGGCGCGACCGGCAGCACGTGCTCGAACGTCACGCCGTCGAAGAACTCCAGCCTGCCGCTAAAGAACTTTGAAGTGGTGGTCATTGAGGCCTCCCGCCCTGGTTAAGTGTAGGACGAAGGTGCCGACGCGCCCTGGTAAGACCCGAGGATGAACAGTTCCGCCGCCGTGATGTTCGCCGCGCTCGACGCGCTGGTCTGGACCGCGATCGTCTTGAACCCGTTCACCATGTCGAGGATTTG
>PLSZ01000640.1 GCA_003164305.1 Acetobacteraceae bacterium | reverse complement strand
TGGACGACGCGATCATCGTGGTTGAAAGCGTCAATCGGCATCTGGAGGATGGCATGCGGCCGCGCGCCGCCGCCATGCAGGCCGCGCGAGAACTGGCGAACCCCATCATCGCCATGACAGCGGTGTTGATCGCCGTTTATGTGCCGATCGGTTTCCAGGGCGGCCTGACAGGCGCGCTGTTCACCGAGTTCGCGTTCACCGTGGTTGGCGCGGTGACGATGTCCGCCATCGTCGCGCTGACGTTGTCACCAATGATGTGCGGTTACTTGCTGAAGCCGCACTCCAGGGGAACCGAGCGCGGTTGGACAGAGCGGTTGACCGACACGATCGATCGCGTGTTCAGCCGGCTGCGGCGGTGGTATGAGCGGCGCCTGTTCGGCAGCCTGCGGACAGTGCCGGTCACGCTGCTGTTCGCCGCCCTGGTTATCGGCGGCATTTACTTCCTCTACAACAGCGCGAGCAGCGAATTGGCGCCACAAGAAGACCAGGGTGTCGTCATTCTGCTGCCGACCTCGGCGCCCGATGCGACATTGCAACAAAAGGAACTGTTCGCCGACCAGATCCAGACGATCATGGCGAAAGTACCGGAAGGCGATCAGAGCTTCCTGGTATTGAGCCAGGCGTTGTCGATCGCGGGTATCACCTTGAAGCCGTGGGATCAGCGGACACGCGACGCGACGACGATCCAGCGGCAGTTGCAGGGGCAATTGAACAGCGTCGCGGGCCAAAAGATCGCGGCGTTCCTGCCGCCGGCGCTGCCTGGTGCGCAGGGCTTGCCGATCCAGTTCGTGCTGAAATCGTCGCAACCGATCAGCTCGTTGTATCCCTTGGCGCAGAAGTTTCTCGCCGATGCGTCTGACAGCGGCATGTTTCTGTTCATCGACAGCGACCTGAAATTGGATTCGCCGCAGTTCGACATCGAAATTGACCGGGATAAGGCGGCGCAACTGGGTCTTTCCATGACCCAGGTCGGCAGTGCCCTGGGCGGACTTCTGGGCGGTGGTTACACGAATTACTTCAGTCTCGGCACCCGCTCGTACAAGGTAATTTCGCAGGTGCAACAACGCTCGCGGCTGACGGTCGATCAGGTGATGCGGTATCAGATCGCGACGATCAACGGCACGCCGATACCGGTATCCGCGATCGCCACCGTGCATCAGCAAACAGTGCCGCAGGCGATCACGCATTTCCAGCAGATCAACTCCGCCACCATTTCCGGCGTGCCGGCGCTTGGCGTGTCGCAGGCCGAGGCGTTACAAACGTTACGCGACCTCGCGGCGAAGGAGTTGCCGGGCGACGTGCTGATCGACTACGCTGGCCCGCTGCGCCAGTTCGTGCAGGAGAGCAGCGGTTTCGTGGGCACGTTCGCTCTGGCTTTGATCATCATTTTCCTGACGCTGGCGGCGTTGTTCGAGAGTTTCCGCGATCCGTTGGTCATTTTGGTTTCGATCCCGATGTCGGTGGCCGGCGCGCTGATTTTCATCAGCCTCGGGCTGGGTGGCGCGTCGTTGAACATCTACACCGAGGTCGGACTGGTGACGTTGATGGGCCTGATCAGCAAGCACGGCATTCTGATCGTCGAGGTCGCCAACGAAGCGCAGCGCGCCGGCAAGACCAAGCTGGACGCGATCGTTTACGCCGCGGGCCTGCGGTTGCGGCCGATCCTGATGACCACGGCGGCGATGGTGTTGGGCGTGGTGCCGCTGATCACCGCGTCCGGCGCCGGAGCGGCGTCGCGGTTCAACATGGGGCTGGTGATCGCGAGCGGATTGTCGATCGGCACGCTGTTCACGTTGTTCGTGTTGCCGGCCGTCTACCTGGTCATCGCGGCGCGTCACGTGCCTGAGGAAGCCATCGAACCCGGGCTCGCCTAGGAGGAGGGCCGCCGCGTTCGCCAGAGCGCGGCGGCTTCACGCATCAACCTCTTCATACAATCCCGCCGCTTCCGCGGGCGAGCCGCGCCGGGCCGCCAACGCCACCACCCGGATAACGCGGACCTGCCCGCGAACCGGCACGGTCAGCACATCGCCCAACCTCAATTTCGCGTGTGCCTTGTCGGTGGGCTGGCGGTTGATCCGAATACTGCCTCGCGCCACCAGCGCGGCGCAGTCAGTGCGGGCTCGCATGAAGCGCGCGCACCACAGCCACTTGTCCAGCCGTTGCCAGTCGCGATCTTCCTGATCCGCCACGCGCTACCGTTTCAACGCCGCCAATGCCGCGAACGGCCCACGCGGCTCAACCACTCGCGAAGGCGGCGCGGCGACAACCCGGCGGCGTCGGATTGGCGCCAGCATCGCGGGCGCGGGTGGCCCGAACATCTCCGGCGCGAGGCCGCCACCGGGCACGATGCGGAAGCCGAGACAGCGCAGGATGATCGGCAGCAACTCCGTCCGCACCGACAGGCGGGAACCGAGGTCACGCGGCAGCATGATCGCACCCCGCCGCGTCAGGTAACCAAGTTCCCCGGCAACCCGTTCAGCCACGTCCAGTCGCAACAGGACCGGCCCGGTTTCGACCCAACCCATGGCGGCGGCGAACCCGCCTGGCCAATCGCGTTTAACGGGCATCGACACAACGCTCGCGGCTGGCAGTGCCGGCACTGGTAACCCGTGCGCCAGAGCCCATAGCCGGGCCCGCATCGCCATCGTGCGCGGCTTCAGCATCGCCGGCACGAACAACGCCAGCCGGCCGGAGCGCACCCCGATTTTCCGAAGTTTCGGCCGGATCGCCGGCGCCAGGGTTTCCTCGTCCACGCCCGGGATGATCCCAAGGGTCTCGCCCAATCGATGCAACGGGCCGCGCATTTCCGGGTCGGCGGCGGCGGCTTCGGTGGCGGCG
>PLSZ01000612.1 GCA_003164305.1 Acetobacteraceae bacterium | reverse complement strand
CCTGGACTGGATCGGCGAGTGGCAGCCGGCCGATTTTTCAGTGTTCCGCCCGTTGGAGCTGACAATCCTGGTGCTTCTGGGGGTAGGGCTGATGGGCCGCCTCCGGGTGCCGCCGTTCCGCTTGCTGATGCTGCTGGGACTGATCCACATGGCGCTGCGCCACTGGCGGCACGATCAATTGCTCGGCATCCTGGGACCTCTGCTGCTGGCCGAAACGATCGGGCGGCTGGCGCCCCCGCCGGAAACCGCGAGGCCTCGGCCGCTGCTTCGCGCCGCGGTGCCGGCCGGCATGGCGTTGCTCGCCGGGCTCGCCATGATCGCGCGGCTGGCGGTGCCGCTGGAGCATGAGCCNNGCCGTTCATCGACAGCCGCGCGGACCTCTACGGGGGCGCCTTCCTGGGCCGCTTCCGGGACATCATGGAACTCCAACCGAACGCATTGGACCAGGCATTGCGGGACTTCGACGTCGCCTGGACGATTTTTCCCCCGGACGCCGCGGTGCTGCCGTCGCTGGATCGACGCCCGGGCTGGCATCGCCTGCTGAGCAGTCCCGACGCGGTCATCCACGTGCGAGACGACGCCGCACCGTAATTCGGGACGACAACCGGACGCCTGTTGACGATCCCCCGCGTGAGGGCTACATCGCGCGCCTCCCGTATCTCCCCGCCCGACTGGCGCGGAGAGCCTGTTGCCCAGGTGGCGGAATTGNNGTTCGAGTCTTTTCCTGGGCACCAGCACATCATGAGTACCACACAGTTCATGCCGAACGCGACGATCCACCTGCACCGGCATGATCTGCCGGATGGCCTCAACCTTGGCCCCGTTATCGCGGTCGATACCGAGACGATGGGTCTCAATCCGCACCGCGACCGGCTGTGCCTGGTACAAATGTCAGCCGGCGATGGCCACGCGCATCTGGTGCAGTTGGTGCCGCGACGATTGGGCGGGCACGGCTTCGACTGTCCTAACCTCAAAAACCTGATGGCCGATTCGGACGTGTTGAAACTCATGCATTTCGCCCGCTTCGACGTGGNNCACCGACCGGCACGGGCTGAAGGATCTGTGCAAGGAACTGCTCGGCGTCGACCTGTCCAAGCAGCAGCAGACCTCGGACTGGGGTGCCGGAGACCTGACGTCCGAGCAATGCGCTTACGCCGCCTCGGACGTGCTGCATCTGCATGCTTTATGGAATCGGTTGGAAGCCTTGCTGGTGCGTGAGGGACGCCTCGATCTGGCGCTGGACTGCTTCGCGTTCCTGCCAACCCGATGCCGCCTCGACCTGCTGGGTTATGAGGAGCCGGACATTTTCCATCACTGAGCCGTCATGCCTTTCCGCCGTCATCGGGATGCCACGACAATGCCGCGCTTCGCCGCCATTGGGAGCGCGCGCGGGACGACCTCGACAGGATCCAGGCCGGACGCGCGCCCTGTCACGTTTCGTCAATCTCAAAAGATTGACGGGGCCGGACACCCTGGCCCATAGACTCTTTCTCACAGCACCGGAACGAACACCATCGTGAGTCGCGCCGCAGCCACATTTTCCGAACCAGAGCACCCGGATATCCCAGACCGCTCGGATATCCCAGACCGCTCGGATATCGAAGTCGCGCGCGACGTGCTGACGACGGAAGCGTCCGGGCTGCGCGCGCTCGCGGCTGGCCTCGGCGCGGAGTTTTCAGCCGCGGTCGAATGCCTGGCCGGCGCGGGTGGACGGATCGTGGTCTCTGGCATGGGCAAATCCGGCCATGTGGCGAGGAAAATCGCCGCGACGTTCGCCTCGACCGGCACACCCGCGCTTTTCGTGCATCCGGCCGAAGCGTCGCACGGCGACCTTGGGATGATCCTGCCGGGAGACGCGGTACTGGCGTTGTCGAACTCCGGGGAGACGGTGGAACTCGCCGACCTCGTGGCGCATGCGCGGCGTTTCGGACTGAAACTGGTGGCGATCACGGCGCGCGCGGGTTCGGCGCTGGCACGGGCGGCGGACGTGACGTTGTTACTGCCTCCGGCGGCCGAGGCCTGTCCAATGGGGCTCGCCCCCACCACATCGACGACCATGCAAATGGCTCTGGGCGACGCGCTGGCGGTGGCGATGCTGAAACGGCGCGGGTTCACCGAGGCGGATTTCCACGGGTTCCATCCCGGCGGACGGTTGGGAGCGCGGCTGAGGCGCGTGCGCGATCTGATGCACGACGGCGACGCGGTGCCGCTCACCGAGGCCGGAACGCCGATGGACCGGGCGCTGGTGCTGATGACCGAGAAGCGCTTCGGCTGTCTGGGCGTCACCAACGCCGGCGGCGCGCTTTTGGGCATCATCACCGACGGCGACCTGCGACGCGCGATGGGTCCGGATTTGCTTACCCGGACAGTGAATGAGGTGATGACCCGCGCGCCCAGGACCATCGGACCCGATGCGCTGGCGGCCGAGGCGCTGCACGCGATGAANNTCCTGCACATCCACGACCTGCTGCGGGCGGGGCTCGCATGATGAGTGGTTCGATGGCGCACGGAAAGGCTCCGGGGGGACAGGGTTCCGGGGGACAGTCTCCACCGGAGCAATTACCAGTGACGCCGGCGAAGGTGGGGCAGCCCTCGCCGGGAACATC
>PLSZ01000404.1:5324-5468 GCA_003164305.1 Acetobacteraceae bacterium | reverse complement strand
AAATCGTCTACCAGCGCACCATCCGGCCGGAGGACGCGCCCGACCGCGCGACCATCATCTCGATGGATTTCGAGCATGGCGACCCGACCGCGATCGACGGCGTCAGGCTGTCGCCCGCCGCGCTGCTGACCAGGCTGAACGAAC
>PLSZ01000404.1:0-5253 GCA_003164305.1 Acetobacteraceae bacterium | reverse complement strand
TGATCTACAACGGCTTCTGGTTCAGTCCGGAGCGGCGGATGTTGCAGGCGTTGATTGACGAAAGCCAACACAGCGTGACCGGCCGCGTGCGCCTGAAACTTTATAAAGGCAATGTCACTTGCGTCGGCCGGGAATCGCCGCACAGCCTCTATGATACCAAGGTCGTGACGTTCGAGGATGACGCGGGTGCTTACGATCAGTTCGATGCCCAGGGATTCATTAAGTTAAATGCGCTGCGGCTGCGGCTCGGGGCGATGGTGGGACGGCGCGGCGGCACGCTGTGATCGCCGGCGGCCTGGTATGAAGCACATGGGCATTTGGCTCGCGGGTCTGCTGCTTTTGCTGGTCAGCGCCTGCGCGCCCAATCCGATCAACTGCGATATCGTCCCGGTCGCGAAAATGCCGCTGGAGGTGCACAACCGGCTGCTGGTCGTCCCCGCCGGCATCGACGGCAAATGGGTCACTCTGCTGGTCGATACCGGCGCGGAGAGGACCGTCCTCGCCGGCGATGTCGTCAGCCGTTTAGGTCTGGCCCGGGATCAGAAGATCGTGACCCGATCGACCGGTGTGGGCGGCGTGTTCACGGCGAACGACGCGATCATTCCGGGTCTTGTATTGGGTGGCGTGCGCTTTCCCATCACCCGCGTTTCCGTCGGGCAATTTCGTTTCGGTCCGGGACTCGCCGCCGATGGGCTGCTCGGCTCCGACGTTTTGTTGGCGTTCGATCTCGACATCGACGTTCCGGGCAAGACTTTGACCCTGTACCGGCCTCGCCTGTGTCCGGATGTCCGGCCGCCGTGGCATGAGCCGTATGAACAGGTGTCCGGCGTGACCGCGATGCGCGACCGGTTGCTGATCCCGTTGCAATTGGACGGCGTGTCGGGGATGGGGATCCTCGACACCGGCGCGCAGGCCACCACGATCGGCGTGCGGATGGCGGAACGTCTCGGCCTGACGCCCGAGGCGATGGCCGGCGATCCGATCGTGGAGCATCACGGGGCAGGCCCAGGCTCGCAACGGGCGCGCTTGCATCGGTTCAATTTGTTGCAGATTGGGCCGGCCGCGGCGCCGGAGCCGATCCTGTCGGTGTTGCCGGTGGACGCCGGCGTCGGCGACGCGCTGGTGGGTGAGGATTTCATCGATGGCCGGCGGATCTTGATGTCGTTCAAGGACCGCGCGGTGTTTATCGCCACCACGACGCCCGAGGCCGCGAAGTAGTTCTACACGACCAGGATACGCCGCGGGTTCGCCGCCGGATCGAGCCAGAATGAACTCTTGGCGATGCGTTGAAACAGTTCCGGTGGCAGCACCGTCTCCCGGGGCTGGAACGCGACGGCCGGGCGTAACGCGTGCAACCCGGGCGCGCCGAGTTGTCGGTCGAAATCCGAAGTGTCGAGGTTCAGGCTGACATTGGTGAAATCATGCACGAACGCGGACTCGCCAATAAAGTCATAGACCGCCTGCAACGCGCGGCCTGGATCGCTGGACAGGGTTTCATAACACAACAGCATCAGTTGTCCGGCGTTTGGCCCATAAAACGCCTCCCGCAGCGCGTTCCAGGCATAGCCGAGCAAACCGTTGCCGCCCGTCAGCATGTCATAACGGTTGTAAACCGTGCTGGTGGCGTCGAACGCGAAGATCTTCGACGGTTCCAACGGGTTTCGCCGCACCAGTTGCTCAAGGCTATCGACGATCCAGGGCACTTGCCGCACGCAGCAGATCATGCGGGATTTTGGGAATAATTGAGCGAGCGCGGCGAGTTTCGCGGACCACAGCCGATTGGTGTCGAACACCACCTGGCGAGGATGTTCACGGCGATAATAATTGTCGAATACGCCGGACAGCACGTTGCGTCGTCGTTCGTCATCGATGAAGACCGCGGCTTCATTCTCCTGACTCATCTGGCGCATCAATCCGTTGAACAGGAACGCGACCGGGCTGGCGATCCCGGCGTGGAATTTCGGATTCTGCCGCAGGACCGCCGCGAGCAAGGTGGAGCCCGAGCGCGGCAGGCCGGAGATGAAGTGAATGCCGTTATCCATCGCGATCACATCCCCGCCGTGCGAGCGGCGAATGGGCGTCAGACGGAGTCGCCTGCCTCGATCACGCCATCGACGAATATCGCATGGTTCCGCAAAGGTCTACCTCCGGGTCGTCATGACCCGGAGGTTGGCTCGCGTCCCCGGTTCAGCGTTTGACGTCAGTGTACGGATACTCGACATCGCCCGTCTTCAACGCCGGCGGCCAAAGAATGACCTCGGTCTTCGGATCGCGGAACTGTTCCATGTCGTTGGACTTCACGCCCTGGAACTGCACCGCCATCACCCGCGGCTCGACCCACTCGCCATTCGAGCCAAACTTAATGTCACCCACGATGGTCTTGAACGTGCCTTTATGCAGCGCGTCGGCGAACTTATCGTCGTCCAGGCTTTTCGCCGTCTCGACCGCCTGTTGCAGCACTTGCATGTAAGCGTATGCGAACGGCGGCAGGTAATAGCCAAGCGCGTCGACGCCCATCGAGGCCGCCTCGGTCTGGTACAGCTTCAGGAACGCCAGACCCTCCGGCGAGGCCAACTTCGACCACGGCAGCCAGAAATCGTAATCCACGATGCCGTTCAGCAATGGCCCAAGCTGCACCTTGATCGCCGTGCTCTGCAGCCCGACCATGCCGCCGCCGAACAGTTTCGCCTTCAGACCAACTTCGTTGGCCGCGCGAATCATACCCACGCTGTCGGGAGGATACGACGCGACCATCACGATATCCGGGTTGGTCGCCTGAATCGCGCGAATAATCGGCGAGTAATCGCTGGTGGTCGGCGGATAGGTTTTGTCGTAAACAATCTTCAACCCGAGCCCCTTCGCCACCGTCCGCGCGCCATCCATCGCGTTGCGAGGGAACTCGGCGTCGGCGCCGATCATGGCGACCGTCGTTGGTTTCGGGTTCTGCTGCATCGCCACGGCGAAGAACCCGCGCGCGAATTCCTCCTTCGGCGTCGGGCCGCCGGTGGGCTGGATCGCGAAATATTTCGGGTAATTGAACTCCGTGTTGGTCGCGAGCCCAAACAGCGCCAGGAATGTCCGCTTATGGCCGATGACGACCGGCATGGCCGGCGCGATCATGTTGGTCGCGTAACCGCTGACCACGATGTCCACTTTATCGACGTCGAGCAGCTTGGTGTAGATGCCAGGAACGGTCGCCGGGTTGGACTGGTCATCGTAATAAACGAGCTTTACCGGCCGACCGAGAAGCCCGCCCTTGGCGTTGATCTCTTTCTCCCAGATCTGCATCGCGAACAGCGCCGCTTTGCCGTTCGGCGCCAGGCCGCCGGTCAACGCCATGCCAAAGCCGATCGTGATCGGGTTTTGTGCCAGCGCCGCGACCGTTCCCGTCAGCAACAGCATGACGGCCAGCAATGCGCCTCCCAAAGGCCTGCGTAGCATTCGTTTCCTCCGTACGGTTCTTGATGCGGACATCTTAGGGGCGGGTTCGCGAACGCGCCAGCGGCGGGGTGAAATCCCGGCGCTTGCCAACCCGGCGCGGCCAGCGTGACATGGCGCCAATGAACGACGAACAGCCGACCATTCGCATCACAAGGGAAAGCCTGCGCGACGGCTCCTTGATCGACGCCGCCCGGCGCCGCGCCCCGCCCGGCATGCGGATTCGCACCGACGATGAAATCGCCGCCTGCCTCGACAACATCCTGGCGCACCATCCCGCCAACGAGGATGTCTGGCTTTTCGGCTATGGCTCCCTGATGTGGAACCCGGCGATGCACTTCGCTGAAAAGCGCGGCGGGCGCGTGCTCGGCTGGCATCGAAAGTATTGCCTGTGGTTGGAGGCCGGCCGCGGCTCCCCGGAAGCCCCCGGCCTGATGCTCGGGCTGGATCGAGGCGGCGCGGCGTCCGGCGCGTTGTTCCGCGTTCCCGCGGATCAGGCGCGCGCCGAGCTCATGCTGCCGTTTCGCCGCGAATTGTTCACCCACAGCTATGACGCGCGCTGGGTTTCCGTCGCCACCGCCGGCGGTCTCGTCCGAGCCGTCACCTTCGTCGTCAATCGGCAAGGACTGCGCTACGTGCGTCGCCTGGACCTGGAGCGGATCGCGCGCCACGTCGCCACCGCTTCCGGGGCCCTCGGCTCCTGTATGGAGTATCTCCACCGCACCCTCGAATCCCTTCACGAACTGGGCCTCGACGACCGGATGTTGCGCGAGGTCCACCGGATTTGCACCCGGCGTGCGGCGGCGAAACCGATCTGCTAGAGTGGTGCAGCCTGGACCGGCGCCACAAGAATGGAGGATCCCATGGTCGATCTCGACGAATTCACCGTCACCGACGCCACGCTGGAGCAAATGGCCAGCACGGCCAATCCGCGCCTGAAACAAATCATGGATGCGGCCGTGCGCCATCTGCACGCCTTCGTCCGCGACGTCGATCTGACGCCCGAGGAATGGATCCAGGGCATGCAATTCCTCACCGCGGTCGGCCAGGCCTGCACGCCGCTGCGCCAGGAGTTCATTCTGCTGTCCGACGTGCTCGGGGTCAGCGCCGTGGTCAACGCGTTGCACGACCGCAAGGCGAAGGAGCTTGGGTCGCAAAGCAGCTTGCTCGGCCCATTTTACCGCGAAGGCGTCCCGGAATTGCCGTTGGGCGCTCAGATCGTCGAAAAGCCGACGGCCGAGGAACTGGTCGTACATGGCAAGATCACCGACACCGACGGCACGCCGCTGCCGAACGCGCTGATCCAGGTGTGGCAAACCAGTGAGCGTGGCCTTTATGACCTGCAGGAGCGCAACGGCGAGTCGCTGGACATGCGCGGCAACTTCCGCACCGACGCCGACGGGAAATATTATTTCCGTACCGTCCGGCCGAAGGGATACTCGATCCCGATGGACGGCCCGGTCGGCGATCTGGTGCATGCGCAAGGCCGCCACGGCATGCGTCCGTCGCACATTCACATGCTGATCGGCGCCGACGGCCATCGCGAGCTGGTCACCGCGCTGTATTTCGGCGACGACGATTTCATCGATTCAGACACGGTGTTTGGCGTGTCCGGCTCCTTGGTAGTCGAAGCGAAGGACGACGCGGAGTCCCCGGTGAAGGGCTTGCGCGCCGTGCGTTATGACTTCCGCCTCGCCCAAGCGGCCCCGGGCGAGAGTGGCCGTGTCGGTGCCGATCCCACAACGTTCATGAACAAGGCGGCGGAGTAACGCGAGTCGCCCCCGGTTCGCCCAACGTCTTCCGCATGAAAATCCG
>PLSZ01000620.1:797-6965 GCA_003164305.1 Acetobacteraceae bacterium | reverse complement strand
TCGCACTGTGGAATGCCTGTACTGAAATGATCCGGCGTCCCGTGACGGGATCACAATGGCTCGACGGGATTGGCGACGCTTTGGAACTTATGCGCGGCCCCCTCCGGAAGCTGGCCGGCGATCCAGGATCGGCGAACCGGAAGCAACTTGACGACGCACTCGAACAACTCGCCGTTGTGCTTTGGCCGGCGCCCTCGACGCCGGTGGGCATGTCCAGGAGGTTGACGGAGCTTGCGCTGCTTGCCGAGAAACTCGCGGGCATCGTGCGAATATTAAGTCAATCGCAACATGAGAGTGCCGGTAACGAAGCGTTGATCTGGTCTGGAGCGCTCGGCGCATCCATTCTCAGTCATCAACGTTGCCTCGACGCTTTGATGCCATGGGCCGGCGTCATCGCGGGCGATAGCGCGAGCAACACGCTTCTCGACAATGACCTGGCATTTCTGACCGGCGCGATGCCCGCGCTGGCCGATCTACCGCGTCTTTGCGAGCGGGCCATCGACATCCTGGCACGGCGGCGCGCGGCACTTGCTGTTCAACCGGGCGCGGCGGCGGACGCCACGGCTGAACTCGACGTGCTAATCGACAGTTTCTCGCGCTCCGCCCAGTCGGCTGTGGCGTTCGAAACGCGACTGATGGCGATCGGTGGACGCGCGCGAAACCTGTTCGACGCGATGGCGTTCGATTTCTTATTCGATCAGGAGCGAGAACTGCTCTCAATCGGATATCGGGTCGCCGAAGGAAGCCTCGACCCCGGTTACTACGATCTGCTGGCGTCAGAGGCACGGCTTACAAGTTTCGTGGCGATCGCGAAAGGAGACCTGCCGACCCGTCATTGGTTCCGGCTCGGACGCGCCATGGCGCCGGTCGGGTACGAGTCCGCGCTGATTTCATGGTCCGGGTCGATGTTCGAATATCTGATGCCGGAACTGGTCATGCGCGCGCCGGCTGGAAGTCTGCTCGAACAAACGAGCCGTGTGGCCGTGCATGAGCAGATGAAATACGGCACCCAACGCGGTGTGCCCTGGGGCGCTTCGGAGTCCGCCTACAACGCGCGCGATCTGGAGTTCACCTATCAGTACTCCAGCTTTGGCATTCCGGACCTGGCGCTCAAGCGCGGCATTGGTGACAGCACTGTGATCGCACCCTATGCGACGGCACTCGCCGCGATGGTTGATCCTCACGCGGCGGCACAAAACTTCGCGCTTCTGGCCAAAGCCGGCGGACTGGGCCGGTATGGCTGTTACGAGGCGCTGGATTACACAAAGCCGCGCGTTCCCAATGGTCAGGATGTCGCCATCGTCCATGCGTACATGGCGCATCATCAGGGGATGAGTGTGCTCGCCATTAGCGACGCTCTTCACGACGGGGTGATGCGCGCGCGCTTCCATGCCGAGCCAATGATCCAGGCGGCGGAACTCTTGCTTCAGGAACGCATGCCACGCGACGTGGCGTTAACCAGGCCGAGGACCGAGACCATGGAAACCGCCGCCGGCGTGGACGACCCGCATTCCTCCGCGGCGCGCCATTTCAACTCTCCGCACACGCTCACCCCGCGCACCAACCTGCTGTCCAACGGCCGGTACGCGGTGATGATCACCGCGGCGGGATCGGGCTACAGCCGCTGGGGAGACATCGCGGTCACCCGTTGGCGGGAAGATGTCACCCGCGATGGCTGGGGCGCTTACGTCTTTGTCCGGGATATGCGCGACGGCCAGGTATGGTCGGCGGGCTTTCAACCGTCCGGCGCCGAACCAGACCGTTACGAAGCCATTTTTTCCGAGGGACGGGCGGAAATCATCCGCCGGGATGGGACGATCGCGACGCGGCTGGAGGTCGCGGTCTCATCGGAGGACGATGCGGAGGTTCGCCGTGTGTCGATCAGCAATCTCGGCAACCAGGCGCGGGACATCGAGTTGACGTCCTACGCCGAACTCGTGCTGGCGCCGCATGCCGCCGACGATGCGCACCCGGCGTTCTCCAAGCTGTTCGTCGAGACGGAGTTCGTGGCTGAAACCGGCGCCATTCTGGCCACACGGCGCCGGCAGGCGAAAAGCAATCCCCAGGTCTGGGCCGCGCATCTCGCGGTCGTCGAAGGCGGAACCATTGGGGGCACGCAGTATGAGACCGATCGCGCGCGCTTTCTGGGCCGTGGGCGCGGTATTCGGAACCCAATCGCCATGGCCGGCGGTGCTTCGCTGTCCAACTCGGTGGGCGCCGTGCTGGACCCAATCTTCAGCCTTCGCCGTCAAATTCGGGTCCCACCCCGCACAACCGTCCACGTCGCGTTCTGGACATTGGTCGCGACTTCACGGGACGAAGTGCTCGATCTCGTGGACAAACATCACGGCACCATGGCGTTCGATCGCGCGACCACGCTGGCCTGGACCCAGGCACAAGTGGAACTCCGTCACCTCGGCATCGGGGCCAGCGAAGCAAACGTCTATCAGAGCCTTGCCAACCGTGTGCTCTATGCCGATCCATCGTTGCGGCCGGCGTCCGAAGTACTCAAACGCGGCGGCGGCGCGGCGTCCCTGCTTTGGGCCCATGGGATCTCCGGCGACCGGCCGATCATCCTGCTCCGCCTGGAAGAAACCAGCGATCTGGATATCGTCAAAGAACTGCTCCTCGCCCATGAATATTGGCGGATGAAGCAGTTGTCCGCCGATCTCGTGATCATCAACGAACGGCCGCCGTCGTACGTCCAGGATCTCCAGGTTGCGCTGGAAGCCCTGGTCCAGGCGGACCGATCCAGGCTTAAGCCGGCCGGAGATGATACGCACGGCGCGATTGTCATCCTGCGCGCCGACCTTGTCTCGGCCGAGGTGCGGGATCTGTTGCGGACCGTCGCCCGGGCGACTCTCGCCGGTCATCGCGGTACACTCTCCGAACAGGTCGGACGGGCGCCGGAGCCCACGCCCATGGCGCGGTTGGTGAAACGGCGCGCGGCGGGGGCTGTGACGCGCGCTGCCCCGCCACGGCGGGTGACGGAGTTCTTCAATGGTCTGGGCGGTTTCGCCGATAACGGGCGCGAATACGTGGTGACACTCGAAGACGGACAATCGACCCCGGCGCCTTGGATCAATGTCGTCTGCAACCCTTCCTTCGGGTTCCAGACCTCGGTCGAGGGCAGCGGCTATACCTGGTCGCTCAACAGTCAGCAGAACCACATAACGCCTTGGTCGAACGATCCGGTCAGCGATGCGCCGGGCGAGGTAATTTACGTTCGCGATGAACATACCGGAGAGTTCTGGGGTCCCACCGCGCTACCGATCCGCGAGGCGGCCTCGTCATATGTCGCGCGCCACGGTCAGGGCTATAGCCGGTTCGAGCATACGTCGCACGGCATTTCGCTCGAACTGCTGCAATACGTGCCGGTTGACGATCCGATCAAGATTTCCCGGTTGAAGATCACGGATCGTTCCGGCCGGAGACGGCGACTGTCGGTGACCGCTTATGTCGAGTGGGTGCTGAGCCCGTCGCGCGGCGCTTCCGCGCCGTTCATCGTCACCGAGATCGACGTGGAGACCGGGGCGATGCTGGCGCGCAATCCCTGGAGCAACGATTTCGGTTCGCGTGTGGCGTTCATGGATCTCGGTGACCGGAAGCTGTCATGGACAGGCGACCGGACTGAGTTTCTGGGTCGTAACGGGTCGCTCGACCAGCCTGCCGCGCTCGATGGTTTGGCACCGCTCTCCAACCGAACCGGCGCCGGTTTCGATCCCTGTGGTGCGCTGCGAACCGGGGTGGAGTTGCCGGCGAACGGCACGACCGAGGTCGTCTTCCTGCTCGGCGAGACGGCGACAGCGGCTGAGGCCCAATCGTTGCTGATGAAGTATCGCACCGCCGATCTTGAGGATGTCCTCGGTGCCGTCGTTGGCCTGTGGGATGACGCGCTCGGGACGGTGCAGGTATCGACACCGGATCGTTCGATGGACATTCTGCTGAACCGTTGGCTGCTTTATCAGGACCTGTCCTGCCGGGTATGGGCGCGCTCGGCGTTTTACCAGGCGAGCGGCGCTTATGGCTTTCGCGATCAGCTACAGGACGTGATGGCGCTCTGCGTGTCGCGCCCGGATGTGGCGCGGGAGCATCTGCTGCGCGCCGCCGGACGACAATTCGTCGAGGGTGATACCCAACATTGGTGGCTGCCGGAAACCGGGCGCGGAATCCGTACGCGTGTTTCCGACGACCGGATCTGGCTGCCTTACGTTGTCGCGCACTACATCGAGGTCACTGGCGATTGCCTGGTGCTGGACGCAACCGTTCCGTTTCTTTCCGGGCCGGTCCTGCGCGACGGAGAGGATGAGGCGTTCTTTCAGCCCACGGAGTCCACTGAGCGGGCCTCCCTGTTCGCGCATTGCGCACGGGCCCTCGACCAAAGTCTCGCGGTTGGCGGTCATGGTTTGCCACTGATGGGGACAGGAGACTGGAATGACGGCATGAACCAGGTCGGTGAGGGCGGTAAGGGCGAAAGCATCTGGCTCGGCTGGTTCCTGCATGCCGCGCTTACGGGGTTCGCCCGGTTGGCCGATGGCCGCGATGAACGGGATCATGCCACGGCCTGGCGGCGTCATGCGACGTCTCTGGGAGAAGCGCTCGAGCGCGACGGCTGGGACGGGGATTGGTACCGGCGAGCGTTTTACGATGACGGAACGCCGCTCGGTTCGGCCTCCAACAGCGAGTGCCGCGTCGATTCGATCGCGCAATCATGGAGCGTGATCTCCCGGGCAGGGGATCCAATCCGGGCCGCGCGCGCCATGGCGGCGGTCGATAAATACCTCGTCCGCCGCGACGACGGCCTGATCCTGCTGTTTACGCCTCCATTCGATCAAACGCCGAACGATCCCGGATATATCAAAGGCTACCCGCCCGGCATTCGGGAGAACGGCGGCCAGTACACCCATGGCGCCATTTGGTCGGTGATCGCGTTCGCCATGCTCGGCGACGGCGACAAGGCGGGCGAGCTGTTCGCGATGCTGAACCCCATCAACCACGCAAGCACGCGCGACGCGATATATCGTTACAAGGTCGAACCATACGTCGTCTGCGCAGACCTCTGCTCGACGTCCCCGCATGTCGGACGTGGCGGATGGACCTGGTACACCGGATCCGCTGGTTGGCTGTACCGGGCTGGCCTGGAGTCGATCCTGGGGTTCCATAAGCAAGGAACGGCACTGCTGATCGACCCCTGCATCCCCGGGGACTGGCCGGGTTTTGGAATCACCTTCCGATATCACGCCACGCGCTACGAGATAAACGTCGAAAACCCGGCCGGCGTGTGCCGCGGTGTCGTCACGGCGGAACTTGACGGCGCCGCGCTCCCGGGAAATCAGGCGCGGATCGCTCTGACTGACGACGGCACGATCCATCGTGTGAGGATCGTCCTCGGATAATCCGGCATCTTTGAAAAGGAGACCAAGGTGGCTGAACAAGTAAGCAGGTTCGCCGGCAAGATGGTCGAACCCTCGATGTTGGTCAACGTGCCGCGACTGGTGTCGGCGTATTTCAACGGCAGGCCGGACCCGGCGGTCCCGGCGCAGCGCGTCGCGTTCGGCACGTCGGGCCATCGCGGATCCGCCTTCGACAATGCATTCAACGAGTGGCACATCCTGGCGATCAGTCAGGCGATCTGCCGTCACCGGAGCGGCGCCGGCATCACCGGCCCGCTGTATATCGGGATCGACACCCACGCGCTGTCCGAGCCCGCTTTGGCGAGCGCGCTCGAGGTATTCGCCGCCAACGGCGTGGACGTGATGATCGACGAGCATGACGGATACACGCCAACGCCGGTCATTTCGCACGCGATCCTGACCTNNTACAACCCGCCGAATGGCGGACCGGCCGATATCGACATCACGTCCTCAATCGAGCGCGAGGCGAATGGGCTGCTGGAAAGCAATCTCAATGGCCTGCGGCGCATTCCATACGCTCGCGCGCTCAGGTCTCCACACGTGCATCGCCACGACTATATTGGTCCGTATGTCGCCGATCTCGCGAACGTCGTCGATATGGACGCGATCCGTTCATCCGGGGTGAAAATTGGGATTGATCCGCTTGGCGGCGCCGCCGTTGGGTTTTGGCGGCCGATCATAGAACGTTACAAGATCGACGCGACAATCGTGAGCGACACGGTCGATCCAACCTTCCGGTTCATGACGGTCGATT
>PLSZ01000620.1:0-779 GCA_003164305.1 Acetobacteraceae bacterium | reverse complement strand
TGATGAACCCCAATCATTACCTCGCGGTCGCCATTTCGTACTTGTACGGCAATCGTCCCGGCTGGCATGACGGCCGGTCTGTCGGAAAGACCATCGTCAGCAGCGGGATCATCGACCGGGTTGTCGCGCAAGCGGGCTGCANNCATTCGGGTTCGCCGGGGAGGAGAGCGCGGGCGCGTCGTTCCTGCGCCGAGACGGGTCGGTGTGGACGACCGATAAAGATGGGCTCATTCTCGGTTTGCTGGCCGCCGAAATCACGGCGCGCACCAAACGAGATCCAGGTGACGCCTTTGACAATCTCACGAAAGTACTGGGCCGGCCGTTTTATGAGCGGATCGACGCCCCGGCGACGGTCGAACAAAGAGATTTGCTGAAAAAAATTACGTCGGATCAGATCGGAATGACGGAACTGGCGGGTGAGCCGATAAAAACCACGCGGACCACCGCTCCCGGTAACGGTGTCGCGTTCGGCGGGATCAAGGTGATTGCTGAAAACGGATGGTTCGCCGCGCGGCCTTCCGGCACGGAAGATGTTTACAAAGTTTATGCCGAGAGTTTTCGGAGCGAAGATCACCTGAAACAAATCCAGCAACAAGCACAAGATGCCGTCGCGCATCTGTTCGCGAAGGCAAAACCCGCCTGACATTTGCTATTTTAATCTGGGTGAGCGTGGGCTGAGTGATTGCCGAGTCTACCTTCCCGGGATCACCGCCTTGTAACACTGACTGGCGCGGTGATTGGCGCGCGAGCACCTGATACCAGGCGTCCGAAACATTGAC
>PLSZ01000606.1 GCA_003164305.1 Acetobacteraceae bacterium | reverse complement strand
CGAGTTTGATCACCTCGCCCTTTTCATAGCGGTACAGCGCGGCGCGCGAGACCCCCAGGCGAGCCGCGATTTCTTCGGCCCGCAGGCCGGACTCAAGCCGGTAGGCCCGCAACTGTTGGCCAATTTCGGTGAAACGCATCGACATAACGAGGATCCTCCGGGCACGACGCCAGGCCCTTTACACGTTCTTTCGGCGTTTCAACGATGAGAGGACAGACCGGGAGACCAGGTCCAAACGCTTGAAGGACCAGGAGACTTTTCTTGGGTGGAATCTCATAATCGATGCCGTGAGACAGAGTATGCTTCTTGCTACGGAAATTCAACCCCTATTCAAACGGTGCGACTCGTTCCAGGCCGCATAACCGCGCATCATGGCCAGAACGCTCTCTCTGGACCCGGGTTTCATCCAGGAAAGCACTTGCGATCCCGCGAGTCGGCCATGACCCCTTNNCCAGTCCCGCCGACCAGTCCCGCCGGGCCAAAATGGTTTTTCGTCGCGACTGCCCAAAGAACGCCGGGGGCGGCCGTCCAAAGAGCGCACGCGGCACGCCCGGGGACGGCCGAGTGGCGGGCGCGGGATTATGAGCCGCCGCGGATCGAGTGTTTCGCCATGCCCTCGATCGCCAGAATCATCGCCGAATGATCCAGTTCGCCGCCATCATGCGCCATGCAGGAGGAGAACATTTGTTGCGCTATCGCGGTGTTGGGCAGGCTGAGCCCGAGCTCCTTCGCCGCGCCAAGAGCGAGATTCAGGTCCTTTTGATGCAGGCGAATGCGGAAGCCGGGATTGAACGTACCGTTTAGCATGCGTTCGGCGTGCACCTCCAGAATGCGGGACGACGCGAAGCCGCCCATCAGGGCCTGACGCACTTTCGCGGGATCGGCACCGGCTTTCGACGCGAAGACCAGCGCCTCGGCGACCGCCTGGATATTCAGCGCGACGATGATCTGGTTGGCCACTTTGCAGGTCTGCCCCGCGCCGTTCTCAGAGCCGACATGGGTGATGTTCTTGCCCATCAGGTCGAACAAGGGCTTCGCCCGGGCAAAAGCCGCGTCGGGCCCGCCCACCATGATCGTCAGCGACGCCTGTTTCGCGCCGACCTCGCCGCCGGATACCGGGGCGTCGATGTAATCGCAGCCTTTCGCGTTGATCTTTTTGGCGAACTCCTTGGTCGCGATCGGGCTGATCGAGGACATGTCGATAACCAGTGTGCCGGGTTTCAGGCCCTCGGAGACACCATTGGCGCCGAACAGCACGGCTTCCACGTCGGGAGTGTCGGGGACGATGATGATCACGACCTCGCACTTCGCCGCCACCGCCTTGCCACTCGCCTCGACCTCGGCGACGGCGCGGATGTCGTCGGCCAGGCTGGCCCGATCGTGCACGATCAGGTCGTGGCCGCCGTTCTTCAGGTTGAGCGCCATTGGGCGCCCCATGATGCCGAGGCCGATGAAACCAATTTTCATGTCCACACTCCCTTGTTCATGCCGTCTCGGCGCGCGCCCTTGCCGGGCCAGCCAGCCAGCACCCGCGCCGTTCCGCCGCGGGTGACGTTCTGGCGGAGAGCGGGCCGCTTGAAAAGCGCCGTCGCGGGATTCCAGCCGCCTAACGGCCGGAGTCGGGCTTGCGCAGGACGATCGTGGTCCAGGGTTCCAGATGGATCATCCGCTCCAACACCAGGCCTTGCCTCCGGTGCGCCGCCAGCACATCGCGCGCCTGGGTACGCAGCAACCCGGCCAGGATCGCGGTCCCGCCGGGTGCGAGATTGATCGCCAGATCCCGCGCCATCTTGCGCAACGGACGCGCGAGGATGTTGCCAAAGACGAGATTGTAGGGGCCACCGGCGCGCACCGCGCCGGTCCGCCACCCATCGGCGAGAATGGACTTTATTTGCCGATGCACGCCGTTGAGGCGGGCGTTGTCCCGCGCGACGCGCACCGACCAGGGCTCGATATCGGTCGCCATTACGCGCCGTCGCAGGGTTTTCGCCGCCGCCATCGCCAGGATGCCCGAGCCGGTGCCCAGGTCGAGGACCCGGCGCGGGCGGCGGTCCCTGATCACCTGCTCGAGCGCGATCAGGCAACCGCGGGTCGAGTTATGCTCGCCGGTACCGAACGCCACGCCGGCGTCGAGGATCAGTGGGACACGGCCAGACGGCGGCGGTCCGGTCAAATGCGTGCCGCGAATGGCGAACAAGCGGCCGACCAGTTGTTCGGGGAAGGCCGCGCGGGTGCGTTCGAGCCAGCCGTCCGCCTGCGCCGGCGCGCGCGTGGCCACGGCGGTCACCCCGGTCACCACGGCGGCGAGGGCCAGCGCGCCGGTCAGTTCCTGTTCTTTAGAGCCCAGTACGCGAATGCCCTCGAGCCGCCAGGTGCCGGCGGCGTGATCACGGAAAAACCCGACCGTTTCGCACACGCCGCCGAGCGCCGCTTCATAGACATCCAGCGCATCGTCCGGCACGGTGAGACTGACACACTCAAGCTGGCGCGGCCATCGGCTCATGGATCGACCGTGACTTCGATAAAACGATCCAGCACGCGTTTGTCTCCGGCTTTGTCGAAGGCAACGTCCAGCCGGTCGTCCTCGGCCGCGGTCACCGTTCCATACCCGAATTTTTCGTGGAACACGCGAGCGCCGACCTTGACCTGATCCGAGCGCGCGGCCCGGCCGGGTTGCTCCCACGCTTCGATCACTCTTGGCCGCCGCGCCGCCAGCGGGAACATTCCTCCAGAGGAACCACCGGAAAAACCCCCACCAGAAAAGGCCGTCGCCGCGGCGATGCGCGCTTCCCGCCGATAGTCGCCGGAGCCGGTGCGTTCCACCTGTTCCTCCGGCAATTCGTCGAGGAAACGACTGGGAATGCTGCTTTGCCAGTTCGCGTAAATCCTGCGATTCGCGGCATGGCTGACGATCGCACGGCGTCGCGCGCGGGTCAGGCCGACATAAGCCAGGCGCCGTTCCTCCTCCAACCCCTTGTCACCCGATTCATCCATCGAGCGTTGGTTGGGGAATATCCCTTCTTCCCAGCCAGGCAGGAACACGGTGTCGAATTCCAGTCCCTTGGCACCGTGCAAGGTCATCAAACTGACACGATCCGCGTTCGAATCGTCTTCATTTTCCATCACCAGCGCGACGTGATCGAGGAACCCATCCAAAGTCTCGAAATCCGCCAAAGCGCGCACCAGTTCGCGCAAATTCTCCAGCCGGCCGGGCGCTTCGGGGGATTTATCCTGCTTCCACATCTCGGTGTAACCGCTCTCGTCGAGCATCGTCGCGACCGTGACGACGTGGCCCTCGCGCTCCAGCATGGCGTGCCAGGAGGCGATGCCGCGGAACAATTCCTCCAGCGCGCCACGGGCCTTGCCTTTGATGCCGCCGGTTTCCAACAGTCGCGCCGCCGCGCGGGATAACGGCAGCGACTCGGCGCGGGCGAGATCGTGCATCGCGCGCAACGCCGATTCGCCGACGCCACGACGGGGCACGTTGACGATCCGCTCGAACGCCAGATCGTCGGCGGGACGCGACATCGCGCGCATGTATGCGACGGCGTCGCGGATTTCGTGCCGCTCGTAAAATCGCAGGCCGCCGACGACGCGATACGGCACGCCGAGCACGATCAACCGCTCCTCGAACGCGCGGGTCTGGAAGCCGGCGCGAACCAGCACGGCGATCTCACTCAGTTTATGTCCGTCGCGGCGGAAACGCTCGATGCGTTCGCCGACCATGCGCGCCTCCTCATCGGAGTCCCACAGCCCCACGACCGACACTTTTTCCCCCTCCTGGGCGTCCTTGCGCCCAACCCGCAGGGTCTTGCCGAGGCGGCCGGTGTTGTGCGCGATCAGGGTCGAAGCGGCGGCCAGAATGGGCGCGGTGGAGCGGTAATTCGATTCCAGGCGGACGATTTTCGCGCCTTNNGCGCCGCGCCAGGAATAGATCGACTGATCGTCGTCCCCCACGCAGCAGATGTTCCGATGCCCCTGGGCCAGCAATCGTAGCCAGAGATATTGCACGAGGTTGGTGTCCTGGTACTCGTCCACCAGGATGTAGCGAAAGTTGCGGTGGTACTGGGCCAGGATGTCCGGTTGAGTTCGGAGAATCTCGGTAACGTGTAAAATAAGGTCGCCGAAATCGGCGGCGTTCAGCGCCAGCAACCGCGCCTGGTAGGCGGCGTAAACGTCCCGCGCCAGTAACGTGGCGGGATCGTTCGCTGCCTCCACGCCCACGCGGGCTGGGATCAGGCCGCGATCCTTCCAGCGCTGGATCAGCGCCATGACGGAGTTGGGCGTCCAGCGTTTGGTATCGATGCGGGCAGCGTCCATCACCTGTTTCAGCAGGCGAAGTTGGTCGTCGGTGTCGAGAATTGTAAAGTTTGTCGATAGTCCGGCGAACGCGGCGTGACGGCGCAGCATCCGGGCGCAAAGCGCGTGGAATGTGCCCAGCCAAAGAC
>PLSZ01000167.1 GCA_003164305.1 Acetobacteraceae bacterium | reverse complement strand
GGCGGAGATGCCAAGAAACTGCTCGGCGGCGTGGTTGACGAGGCGAAACCGGTTCTCGTGATCCAGCACCACGACGGGAACCGGCAAGGCGCTCAGTACGGCGGCGGCGTCGGGCGGTCGTGGACCGCCGCGGCCCGGCAGCAAGCCGACGGCTCGGGAGAGGACAGAACTCATGCTGCTTCCAGAACTTCCTCGCCCACGACGGGCGCATGCGTGGAGAAGTCAATTCCCATTGGGTTCCCCATGGCCGCGCGGGACACGCCGCGCTCGATCAGCGGGTCGTAGAACCCGTCCAGCGCGGCGAACACCGCTTCCGCGTCCGCCAGCCGGTTCATGCCGGCGCGGAACTCGGCCGAGCCCGGCAGGCCGCGCGAATACCAGGACAAATGCTTGCGCGCGAGCCGCACTCCGGCGGAGCGGCCGAACTGGTCGAGCATGGTGTTGTAGTGACTGAGGATGATCGCTTTCTGCCGCGCCAGATCGGGATCCGGCAACCGCAGGCCGGTGGTGAGGTATCGGATCACCTGCGCCAGGAACCAAGGGCGGCCATAGCAGCCGCGACCAATCATCACGCCGTCGGCACCGGACTGGCGCAGCGCGGTGACGGCGTCGTCCTCCGTCAGAATGTCGCCGTTGACGATGACCGGCAGCCTGACCGCCTGTTTCACGTTGGCGACGAACTCCCAATCGGCGGAGCCGTTGTAGAATTGCTGCCGGGTGCGGCCATGCACGGTGACCATGCGGATGCCCGACTGCTCGGCGATGCGGGCCATCGTGGGCGCGTTGAGGCTGTTGTGGTCCCATCCCATGCGCATTTTCAGCGTGACCGGCACGCTGACGGCTTTGACCGTGGCCTCGAGGATCGCGGCGGCAGCGCGTTCGTCGCGCATCAACGCGGATCCCGCCGCCTGTCCCACGGCGACCTTCTTCACCGGGCAGCCGAAGTTGATGTCGATCAGGTGCGCGCCCTTGTCGGCGGCGATACGGGCGGCCTCGGCCATTGCCGCGGGATCGCAGCCGGCCAGTTGCACGGCGGAGACCCCTGCCCCGTCGTCGATCTGGGCCATGGAACGGGTTTTCTCGTTCTCCCGGATCATCGCCCAGGAGGCGATCATTTCGGAGACGACCATGCCGGCGCCAAGGGAACGGGCGGTGCGGCGGAACGGCAGATCGGTCACCCCCGACATTGGCGCCAGGATGACCGGCGTGGCGATGACGACTCCCTGGCCCAGATCGATTGGCCGGAGGGCAGGGAGAATGTTTTCTGGTCTGGAATTGCCCATGATTTGGGCAAATTAGCGGGTGCGTCGCCGGCATGCAACGGGGCGGCATATAAAGCCGTGTATGGGATGCTGATTCGCGGATATTCTGCGCGGGAAACGGGCGATTCTGTTCCGTCCCCTGACAGAGAGGTCAGATCCTTGTTGGGTTATCGTGATCGAATCGCGTGCCCGACGGGTCGCCATCAGGTGCGAACGTCCCATGCCCGAGACCGCTCCAGCGCGCGCGTTAACCCGATCCTAACCCGAAGGACATAGCCTGGGGTTCGGCTCGTCACGGTGAAACATGCAACGCGCGGCGCGATCCCGATCGGAAACCGAACGCGCGGATCGTGACGTCGGGTGGGCAGTTCGCCGGATCGTCGCCGCTTCGCGGCTCATCGGGCAATCTGGGGCCGCGCTGCTGGGGATCGCCGGGCTCGTCATCCTTTGGGTCGGCCTGCTTTGGTTGCTTTCGGTCGAACGGCAGACCGCGGTCGAAAAAACACGCTGGCTGCTGGTGCTGGCCTGCGCGGTCACGGTGGCGCTGCTGGCCGCCATCCTGTCCATCCTGGTCCACGAAGTCCGCCTGCGCCGCGCGGCGCAGGCGCTGCGTGAGAGCGAGACGCGACGCGCGGAAGATGGCGACCTGTTGCGAGTAACGCTGCAGAACATGGCGCAGGGCATCGTCAAAATGGACGCGAACCAGGTGGTCGAGGTGGTCAATCGCCGGATGGGCGAATTGTTCGATCTACCCGCCAACGTGGTTATCGCGCGGCACACTCAGCCTGAAATGCTGGGACTGCTGTGGGGGCGTGGTGAGTTTGGCTCGGACGAGCCGAATTTCGCTGCCTGGTTCGAGCGGTTCACGCGTGCTGGCGGGTTCGGCGTGGACGGTCGTGTCTATGAGCATACCCGCCCCAACGGCACCGTGCTGGCGATCACGGCAAGGCTGCTGCCGGACGGCGGCGCGGTGCGGACCTTCACCGACATTACCGACCGCAAGCACGCCGAGACACTGCTCGTCGCCGCGCGGGATGAGGCTGATCGTTCCTCGCGGGCGAAATCCGAATTCCTGGCGATGATGAGCCATGAGATCCGCTCGCCGATGAGCGGCCTGCTCGGTGTCGTCGAATTGCTGCGGGACACACCGTTGTCTCTGGAGCAGGCCGGTATGATCGAGATGGTGCACGCCTCGGCCGACTCATTGCTGCGGATTGTCAACGACATCCTGGACTTCTCGAAAATGGACGCTGGCAGCGTCGCGGTGAACCTGGAGGCGACCGAGTTTCGGCCGTTGATCGCCGCGATTGTCGAACCATCGGCCCACGCCGCGGCCGCCAAGGGACTGCGATGGGCCAGCGAGGTCGCCGAGGACATACCCGCGTGGCTGCTGCTCGACCCGCTTCGGTTGCGCCAGATCCTGGTCAACCTGCTGACCAACGCGCTCAAGTTCACCGCCTCGGGAACCGTGCGGCTGGACGTAACCGGCATGACCGATCCGGCGGGCGAGCAGATGTTGAGTTTCGCCGTCACTGACAGTGGAATCGGCATGTCCTCGGGCCAACTCGGCCGGCTGTTCGAGCCGTTCAGCCAGGCGGACGCCTCGACGACGAAGATGTATGGCGGCACGGGGCTGGGGTTGACCATATCGCGGCGACTGGCCCGCCTGATGGGGGGCGATATCACCGTCACCAGCCAGCCCGGAGCCGGCAGCGTGTTCCGGCTGCGCCTGGGCCTGACCGGCGCCGCCGAAGTGACAGCGAAACCAGACGAACAGGCGCCGACCGACGCCGGGTTCGCCGGTCCGTGGCGCATCCTGGTGGCGGAGGATCAGGCGACGAATCGCTGGCTCATCCAGCGTCAACTCGAACGTCTCGGATGTTCGGCCTACGTCGTCGAAAATGGTCGCGCGGCGCTCGCCGCTCTGGCGGCGGCGGACGGGGAGGCGTGCCGGTACGATCTGTTGATTTCGGACTGCCATATGCCAGGGCTCGATGGCATCGCGCTGACGCGGCTGATCCGCGACGACGAGATCGCCCGCGGTGCCCCTCGCCTTCCCATCCTCGGCCTGACCGCCGATGTTTCGACGGAGACGCGGGCACGCTGCCTCAAAGCCGGAATGACCGGCGTGGTCGGCAAGCCAATCGATCTGCGCCGGTTGCGGGCGGCCCTGATGGGACTCTCCGTTTCTGGAGCAGCGGCGACGGAAACCACCTATCCCCGCGCCGAGGAACCGGCCGCCACCGCCGTTTTCGATCCCACGCCCTTGCGGGAGCTGTTCGCCGGCAACGAAGCCGAGGGGAGCGAGTGGCTGGTGCTTTACCTTGAGACAGCTGCCGCGTTGATGAGTGACATTGAGCAAAGCATGGGCGACGGCGACAGGTTCGTGTTGGCGGCGCGCGCGCATAATCTCGCGAGCGCGTCACTGGCGGTCGGGGCCATGGTTCTCGGCGAACGCGGACGCGGCCTGGAAACGGCCGCGTCCGCCGCGCCGTTGCGCGAACTGCGAGAAATGATGGGAGGCCTGCTCGCGGCGTGGCGTGAGGCGCGGCTGGCGATCGATGGCGCCGTGACGAACGCGGAGGAAGTGGCATGATCAATCTGGACGGCGTCATGGTGCTCATCGTGGATGACGACCGCTTCATGCGGTCAACGATCAAAACGGTGCTCCGTGCCGTGGCGCGCTTCGTGGTGTTGGAGGCCGACGATGGCGATGCCGCGCTCATCAAGGGCGAGGAACTGAAACCCGATGTGGTGCTGTGTGATATTTCCATGCCGCGCCTCGGCGGCCTGCGGTTCATCGAGCTGTTGCGCGAGCATCGCGACCGTCGGATGCGCGATCTGCCGGTGATCATTCTGACCGGTCATGCCGAAGAACCGACCGTAATCGCCGCTTCAAAGTTGAGGATCGGCGGTTACCTGATCAAACCAATCTCGCCGAAGCAGATCAATGACCAGTTGCAGGTCGTCCTCGCGTCGCGGCAGACGGCGCCGATGGTTTGACGCCAGGTCGGGCCGCCACGCTCAATCGGTCGCGAAACCGTTTCCTGGGCGGACCGGATACGTGACGCCAGGTGGGGAGGTGGCGTGCCTCCCCACACCGCCGGTCACTCGGTGCTGGCGCGGGTCACGCCGGCCTTGCGGTCGTAATGTAGGTGGATCTTGCTCAGATCGCACAAATTCAGGTCGCTCCAAACGGCGGAGTCATCGTCGGTGTAGACCACCTTGAGGTCGTACTGGCACACGGAATTGCCGTTCTTGAAGGTGACGTTGACCTTGTTGCCGTCTTCCAACTGGTCCTGGCCAAGGATGTCGCCGCCCCAGGTCGTCTTGCCGACCGGACTGACATAGACCTTATCGATCGTATACCCCGTCTCATTGAACAGCGCGAAATCCTGATCGGCGGCGATCGCGGCCGATCCGGCGAGGCACAGCATGGCCGCGGCGGCCAGCGGTTTGAACGTGGCCAGGGGTTTGAACATGGGATGCATGGAGACTTTCCTGAGTTGTTACACGGTTGGCGAAATCAGGCGACCGACACCTCGGCCGCCTGGTGGCGTCGAGATCGTCCGCCGTGTCCGAACAGCGGATTTGGCGTTCGGCGTTTTGCCTGGACCGGGCTAACAGGGTCGTTACGCTATTGACCCGAGGCCTGAGATAACGGCCGGCCCGGTTTGGTTGTAATACCCTATACGAACACCCGCATTACGTTCAATGATAAAAGGCAATACCCGCTTCTGGAGCGCGGTTGCCGCGCCGAGGCCATCCGTTCATGCTGCCCGGCAAAAGCACGCCAGGAGGAAGCCGCCATGACCGCCTTACCGATTTCCCACGGAATGCGACGCATGCAGTGGATCGCGATCGCTTTGGCGACCTTCGCGATCGCGGTGAATTACATCGACCGCTCCACTCTGGCCGTCGGCAACGTGAAAATCCGGGCGGAGTTCGGCCTGACCGCGACGGAAATCGGCCAACTGCAATCCGCGTGGTCGATCACTTACGCTTTCTTCCAAATACCGGTTGGGTTCCTGCTCGATCGCATCGGCCCAGGATATTTGGTTGGCGTGGCGCTGGTGGTTTGGTCGGTGGCGCAAGGCGCGGGCGGCTTCGCCAGCAGTTATTTTCAGTTGTTGATGTCTCGCGTGGGGTTGGGGGCGGCGGAAAGCCCGGCGTTCCCCGGCGCGGTGCGGGTCACCAGCGACTGGTTCCACGTTAAGGACCGCGGCCGGCCGACCGGTGTTTATAACGCGGGCGGCAGCATCGGGCCGGCGATCGCGCCGCCGCTGCTGACCGGCATCATGCTGGCGTTCGACTGGCGCACGATGTTCGTCGTCATGGGCGTGGTCGGCGTCGTCAGCGCGGGGATCTGGTTCCTGCTGTATCGCGATCCGCGCAAAGCGAAGCTGGAGCCCGTGGACGTGGCCTACCTCGCCGACAACCGCGCCAACGCGAACAAGGTCGAGGCGCGGCAATGGGTCCGATTGTTCCGCTTCCGCTCCATGTGGGGTCTGACACTGGGCGCGTTCTGCTCCGGCTACGCGGTGTGGATGTACCAGACGTGGCTGCCCGCGTATCTGGAGATGCAGCAGCACATCAGCATCAAGAATACCGGCTACCTGGCGTCGATCCCGCTGATTTGCTCGATCGTCGGCGCGGTCAGCGGTGGTTGGGTGTGCGACCGCATGGCCGCGCGAGGCACCGAACTGGTCGCCAGCCGCAGGATCCCGGCGATCGTCGGGCTGGTGTTGTCGGGCGTGTTCACCTACGCGGCGACGGCGGCGGGATCGGCCACGACGGCGGTGATATTGATTTCGGCGGCGATGTATTTCCTGGCCTTCGGGATCGCCGGCAAGTGGACGATGATCACGGCGGTGGCGCCGCAATCGTACTGCACCTCGGTCGCCAGCCTACAAAACTTTGGAGGTTACCTGGGCGGAACGGTGTCGCCTTGGGTGACGGGCTACGTGGTGGACACGACCGGCTCGTTCACCACCGCGTTGGCGATCGGCGCGGTCATTACCGTGGCCGGCGCGGGGTTGTTGCACTTCCTGGTGCGATCGCCGATCGGCGCGGCGGAACTGGAAGGCGGCGCCGTGGTGGCAGTGGCGGAGTAGAGAACGGCCGCTTTCCACGGATTAAATCCAGGACCGCCTCGACGCGGCCAGACCGAGCCGGTAACACTCTTTGCATTGCCGCATGCCGGCGGTGCCCTCGCGACGTTCCCATGGCTGGATCAGACGGCCCAGGGAGCAGGCGTCGTTGTCGTGGGAGACGCGTTGTTCGGGCGGTTTCCTCGCCTCTTGTATGTGATGGAAAGGCGGCACGCGGGCCACGCGGGGTCTCCCGGATCGGCGTTGGACATCCTGGCGAAGCAACGTTTTCCGCGGGTTTCCGTTCCCTTTGGGCCTGTGGCAAGGGGGGGCGTGGTCCTGCTCCGATGCGGCGCGGAGACGGATCGCCCGACGCCTGGTCATCGCGGTCGCCCGGCTGGTAACCCGTGGTTTTTCAGCCTGAGCGAATCACCGTCGCGACCGGGACCAAACTTCGACGCGGCACGAATGAAAGACAATTGTGAGCTGAAGGACAGGCGCCGGCGCCTCATCGCGATGCCGGCGCCATTCCCCGCGGCAGTCCCCACGGGCGCCGCGTCAACCGCCAAATCGAGGCCGGGTGCCCGATCGGTTTGCGTTGGTCGCGGCCCGACATCAGGCACATCGCTTGCATGACCCAACCGCGCGGGGCCTCGCCTCGACATCGGAAGGCCCCCATGAGCACGACCACGATCGACCAATCCTCCACCCTTAACACCGTCGTCTGGGCCAGCGTGCTCGGCACCGTCGTCGAGTGGTACGACTTCCTGATTTATGGCACCGCCGCCGCGCTGGTTTTCAACAAGCTGTTCTTCCCCGGTTTCGCGCCGGCCACCGGGACACTGGCCGCGTTCGGCACCTATGCCGTTGGGTTCGCCGCCCGACCTCTGGGCGGTATCGTCTTCGGTCACTTCGGCGACCGCCTCGGCCGCAAGACCATGCTGATGCTGACCATGATGATCATGGGCGGCGGCACGTTCCTGATCGGTTGCCTGCCCACCTTCGACCAGATCGGCATCTGGGCGCCGCTGTTGCTGATCGCCCTGCGCTTCATCCAGGGTTTCGGTCTGGGCGGCGAGTGGGGCGGCGCGGTCCTGATGGTGGTCGAACACGCGCCGGACGGCCGCCGCGGCCTTTACGGCAGCCTGGTGCAGCTTGGCTTTCCGCTCGGTGTCGCCGCCTCCACCGGCATCTTCCTGCCCCTGAACGCCATGCCGCAGAGCGAGTTCCTGACCTGGGGCTGGCGAATCCCGTTTCTGTTGAGCGTGCTGCTGGTCGCCTTCGGCCTGTTCGTCCGCATGCGGCTCAGCGAAACCCCGGCGTTTCAGCGGCTGAAGCGCGAGGACGCCATCTCACGCCGGCCGATGCTGGAGGTGTTCAGCCGCGTGCCACGCACCGTGCTGATCGCGATCGGCATGAAAATCTCCGAGGTCGCCTGGGTCTACGTGCTGACGGTGTTCTCGATCGTCTACGCCACCAGCAAACTGGGCTTGCCGCGCTCGCTGATCCTGAATGGCATCATCGCCGGCGCGCTGCTCGAGTTGATCACGCTGCCACTGGCCGGTGCGCTGTCCGACCGGTTCGGCCGCAAGCCGGTTTACATGGCGGGCGTCGCGCTCTCGATCGTTTGCGCGTTTCCGGTATTCTGGCTGTTGGACACGCGCGATCCGACGTTCGTGATCGTTGGCCTTGCGTTGGTGATGAACGTCACGCACGCGATCGGTTTCGGCATCGGCGCCTCCTGGATGCCGGAGTTGTTCGGCACGCGGGTGCGTTACACCGGCGCTTCGCTTGGGTGTCAGGTTTCGGCGGCGCTGAGCGGCGGATTCGCGCCGATCGTCGCGACCGCGCTGCTGGCCTGGACCGGCGCCACGTGGCCGGTGTCGCTGTATTTGATCGCTCTCGGCCTGATCGCGGCCTGCGCGGTGATGGCCGCGAAGGAGACGCACGCCGATGAGATGGACGATGACTGAGGCCGGTCAGGCGACGACCAACAATAAACGGGTTGGGTCAGCGTCCCATCCCCGTCATCCCCGGGCCTGGCCCGGGGACAAATCACCGCACGGGCCTGGATGGATCCCCGGGTCGAGCCCCATAGGCGCGAAGATAGCACGGCGAGCGGGGTCGCGCCTCCCATCCCTCGTCATGGTCCGG
>PLSZ01000294.1 GCA_003164305.1 Acetobacteraceae bacterium | reverse complement strand
CCCGAGGATGACGGGAAGAGGCGGTAACCCGACGCGATAATCCTTGGGCGTGGCCTAAACCGCGACCCGTGAACGGATTGTTCAGACTTCGGCGCCACCCTGGCGCGCATGATCTCCCTCCCGCGCGCTGCCCGTGACGGCACCGCCCACGCGATAATCCCGGTCCTCGGCGGCGCGGTCCTGATGACGGCCACGGCGTGGCTGCTGCCGTCGCTGCTACCGGCGTTGATCGTCGCGTTGCTGGCGCTCGGAGCCATTTTGGTCGCGTATCGTCACCTCGTCGCCGCCTGGGTGGGCTGGGTGCTGGTGGCCGGCCTCTCGGTCGAAATGGCGCTGGCCGACCTGGTCGGTCCCGAAGCGTTTCAACCCGCCATCGCCGCGATCAAAGGGGCCGAAATCGGCCTCGTCGCGCTGATGATCCTCCGTTACGGCCCCGTCGCCGACTGGTTCAATCCCGCCTGGGCCTTCGTTGCCATGGCCGCGATGGGCGCCGTCGCGGGCACCCATCCGGAACTGGCGACCATGGACATGCCGCGGTCGCTGATCGGCTCGGTCACGCCCTTCCTGGTATTCTTTTGCGTAAACCCCCCCGGCTGGGGCGCCAAAGTCCGCCGAGCCATCAGTTACGCCCCCATGCTGTCGGTCGTACTGGGCGCCGCTCTCGGCGTCGTCGGACTGCGCCCGGTGGTGTTCGATAGCGGCGGCATCCGTCTCGCCGGTCTCGGGCATCCGGCCTTCCTCGCCGGAGTCTGCCTGCCCGCCATCTACGCCGGACTATTGCACTGGCTGCGCACGGGATCGCGCCGCGCCGCCACGCTGCTGTTCGTCAACCTGGTCATCCTGCTGCTGACCGGCGCCCGCGCGCCCTCCGCCTACGCCGCGGTCGTCGTCGGCGGCAGCCTGATCCTGGCCCCCGGCGGCGCCGTTCCCCGGGCGCATCGCCTGGCCCTGCTCGCCGCTGGAATCGCGACCGTCCCCGTGCTGCTGGTGATCGGCGAGAACTACAGCGCGCTGCGGATGTTCGAGGTGCTGTCCGGCGAACCCGGCCAACTCAGCGGCCGCGAGCTGCTGTGGCCCGCGTTCGAGGCCGCCGCCGCGCAAGCCCCCTGGTTCGGCTGGGGCATCGGCTCCGGCAACCTCGTCATCCCCCGCGATGGCCCAATCGCCACACTTCTGCGCACCTGGGCCGCGCATAACGAATACCTGAGGATCCAGGTCGAGGGCGGCTATGTCGGCCGCGGCCTGCTCATCGGCTGCTTCGTCGCATGGGCCACCCTGCACACGCGCCGCCTGCCGCCGCTGGAGCGACTGGTGACGCGACTGATCTTCCTCACCTTCGCGGCGCACGCCTTCACCGACAATGTGCTGATCTCGACGCCCGCCTGCGTGTTCTTCGCCCTCCTCGCCGCGGTGTTCGCCGAGGCCGAGGAGGCCGTTCCGGTCGATGGCCTGAGCCGAGGCAGGCGCCGGGGCGTTGCCCCGGACCCCACGAGGGCGTTGCCCCCCTGATCCGCTTCGCGGCTCAAGCCCACCAATGGATAGAGTTCAGAGGACCTCGCCCCCCCGAGTCTGCCCTCGCGCTTGCCGCGCGGGGTGGGTCCAGAGCCTGCCCGGGGCTTGACCCGAGGGCAAAGCCCTGGCGGGTTTCAGGGCAGCGCCCTGAAACCCGCCTCGGCACATGCGATCGCCCGGAGCGACCGCTTGCGGTACCCGGGGGACGTGGCGTAGGGAACGCCTCAGCTTCTCTGGAGCACCGACGTGCGTTTCCGTATTTTGCCGTTGTTGCTGGCCTGTCTCGCGGTCACCTCCGGCGCACCTCGGGCTTTCGCCGCCGGCGTGGCCTTCGTCGTGAATTCCAACAGCGCCTCCATCAGCATCATCGACATGTCCACTCGCCGCGAGATGCGGCGCGTTCCGGCGTTGCGGGAGCCGCATCATGTGATGCTGACCCCGGACGGCAAAAGTTTGTTGGTTGGCGACACGGCGGGCAATCAGATGCTGTTCCTCGACCCCGCGACGGGCGATGTGCAGCGGCGTGTGCCCGTGTCGGATCCGTATCAACTCGGCTTCAGTCCGGACGGAAAGTTCCTCATCGTGAACGGTCTGGCGCGCAATCAGGTCGATGTCTACGACCCGGCGACGATGCAGTTGGTCAAACGTTTTCCGGTCGATCAGACGCCCAGTCATCTGGCGTTTTCGCCAGATTCGCGCCGGGTATTCGTTTCGTTACAGGGCAGCGACAAACTCGCCGCGTTCGATCTGACGACGATGACGCCGTTGTGGACCGAGCCGGTGGGACCGACCCCGGCCGGCACGCTGTGGTTGAACGGCAAGGTGCTGGTCGCCAACATGGGCAGCGATTACGTCGCCGTGGTCGATCCGGACACCGGGCACGTGGTGCGAAAGCTCGTCACCGGCAAGGGCGCGCATAATCTGTTCCTGTCGCCGGACCGGAAAATCCTGTGGGTGAACAACCGGGCGGGCGGCACAACGACGTCGGTGGACGCGGCGACGTTGGAGGTGATCCGCTCCTACAACATTCCGGGCGGTCCGGACGACATCGACTTCGCCCCGGACGGCAGTCTTTGGATCACTCGCCGGTTCGTGGAGAAGGTCGCGATCCTGCATCCCGACACCGGCGATTTCGAAACGATCGACGTTGGCCGCTCCCCCCACGGGGTGTGGCTGAACCCGGCGGCGGCGAGCCCGTGAAGGAGAAGGCATCCCGGATGGAGGGAGCGATATGGTCGATCCGCTCGATCTGACAGCCGGATGGCTGCACGAAACGTTCATCATTCCGGTTCTGTATTCTCTCGGCCTGATGCGGTGGGAGGAACTGGCGCAGGGTTGGATCCTGTTCGCCGTGTATGGCGCGGTGCAGGTCGCGTTGACGTTGGCGATCTGCCTGCCGCTGGAGCGCTGGCGCCCGGTGGAGCGCTGGCCCGATAAAAGCGCTGTCGGCGTCGATATCTTTTACACGATTCTATCCCGGGTCGGCGTGCTGCCGCTGGTGACCTTCGTGTTGTTTTATAAAGTTCAGGTGGCGTTGAACGGCTGGATCACCGATCATGGCTGGATCCCTCCGACGCTGGAGGCGTTGTTCCCCGGACTGCTCGGCCACGCCGTGGTGACCTTCGTGGTTTACGCGATCATTCTGGATTGCGCCGATTACTGGCGGCACCGCGTGTCGCACCAGTTCCGCTGGTGGTGGGCGTTGCATTCGGTGCATCACGCGCAACGGCAAATGACCTTTTGGTCGGATGACCGCAATCACTTTCTCGACGATCTGATCGCGTTCGTTTGGTTCGGCGTGATCGCGCTGGCGATCGGCGTGCCGCCGATGCAGTTCCCGGTGCTGGTGCTGGTGCTGCGTTTCGTCGAGAGCCTGTCGCACGCCAACGCACGCGTATCGTTCGGCGTGGTGGGGGAACGGTTGCTGGTCTCGCCGCGGTTTCATCGCGCGCATCACGGCGTGTTGGCGCATGGGCGGCGCAGTTGCAATTACGGCGCGGTGTTGCCGTGGTGGGACATGCTGTTCGGCAC
>PLSZ01000323.1 GCA_003164305.1 Acetobacteraceae bacterium | reverse complement strand
CGTTCGAACCGCACCAAAGATTGCCGAACGCGTCGGCGCGCATCCCGTCCGGCCCGCATTGCACGCCATCGACTTTCATGTCGGTCAGCACCCGCTTGCCGGACAGTTTCGTGCCATCGACATCGAACGCGTAGATGTTGCGATTGCCGCCCGCGCCGGTATCGCCCGGCCCCTTGCCGGTGCTGATCACGTACAGCGTCTTAAAATCGGGACCGAAACAAATCCCGTTCGGATCGGCGAGATCGGCTTCGGTGAGCACGACCTCCAGCTTGCCCGCCGGGTCCCAGCGATACACCGCGTTCGGCAGTTCGCGCTTCACCGAAACGACCGTGTTTTCCGCCCCGGTGCGCGGATTGAACTTTCCGGGTGCGTTGGCCGGCCCGCCGGCATCGTCCGGCCGCCCTTCCGACAGCCGGTCGCCGTATGGAGGGTCGGTGAACCAGATCGATCCGTCCGGATGCGCCACGATATCGTTGGGGGAATTTAACGGTTTGCCGTCGAACCGGTCGGCGATCACCGTCATCGTTCCGTCATGCTCCCAGCGCACCACCCGTCGATAGTAATCCTGACATGTCAACTGGCGTCCCTGGAAATCGAACGCGTTGCCGTTGCTGTTCCACGAGGGTTTTCGGAACGCGCTGATCCTCTGGTCGTCCCAGGTGAAACGATATTGCGTGTCGCCAACGACGTCGCTGAACACGAGGTAATGACCCTGGCTCGACCACGCCGGTCCCTCGGCCCATTGAAAGCCGGTCGCCACGCGATGGATGCCGGCGTTGCCAACGCGATACCCAGCGAACACCGGATCGACCACGATCACGTCCGGATCGGGATAGATCGCCGGCGGCGCGTGATGTCCCCACTCCCGCGGCGGGGTCGTCACCGTGCTGGGTGGAATCCCTGTCGCCTGCTGCGCTTTCGCCGTTCCGCCCATCGCGGCGAAACCGGCGGTCATTGTCACGAAACGGCGGCGAGACGGTGCTGTCATGCGCGTTTCCTCCATATTTTATTTTGGCACGGGTGCGTCCTGTCGCAGCACGCCCGCGCTTTTCAGGTCGCTCCATAATGCACCCGGAATGGGATAAGTAAACATCGGCACGTTGGCGTTGAACTCGTCCGCGTCGCGCGGGCCCGGAATGATCGCGCAAACCGCCGGATGCGCCAGCGGGAACTGAAACGCCGCCGCCGACAGCGGCACGTTATGCGCATCGCAAACCGCCTGTATCCGCTTCACCCGTTCGACGATCTCGGCTGGCGCGGGCGCGTAATTCCATGTCTCGCGACCCGCCAGAATGCCGGAGTTCAACGGTCCGCCGACCACGATCGAGGCACCGCGCTGCTCGCACAACGGCAGCAGATCGTCCAACGGTCCCTGCTCCAGCAGCGTATAGCGTCCGGCCAGCAAAAACACGTCCCAGTCGCCCCACGCCATCACGTCGAGGATCACTTCCTTCTCGTTCACCCCCAGCCCGAACGCGCTGCAAACGCCCGTGCGTTTCAGTTCCTCCAGCGCCTTGTAGCCGCTCTCGCGCAGGATTTTCATGTGATGCGCGTTTTGCTCGACGCCGTGTTCCACCACGCCGATGTCATGCACGAACAAAATATCGATCTTCGCCAGGCCGAGACGCTGAAAACTGTCCTCGACCGAGCGCATGATCCCATCATATGAATAATCGTAGACCACATCGAAGGGAAAGTGCGACAGACCGCCATCGTGAGTCTGCCGCGCGCCGGGATGTGGCTTCAGCAAACGCCCGACCTTGGTGGATAACACCCAGGAGTCGCGGTCCTCGTGACGCAACGCGTCGCCCACCCGATGCTCCGCCGCGCCGACGCCGTAAAACGGCGCGGTATCGACATAACGAATCCCGGCCTCCCACGCCGCGCGCACGATCGCCTGGCCGGTCGCCTGGCTGATGTTGAACCGCCGTCCCGCCAAGGTCGCGGTGCCGAGACCGATTTCCGTCACCCGCAGCGCGGTGCGGCCGACATTTCGAAGTTTCCAGACAGGCATTGGGACTTCTCCGTTTATTGAGAGGCGACGCCTCGAAGCGACAACTCCGCGGCGCGCAAGCACCGCACCTCGTGACCGGGCTCGATTTCCGTCAGCACCGGCGTTTCGATCCGGCATCTTTCCGTCGCGTAGCCGCAGCGCGGATGAAAATGGCAGCCCGACGGAGGGTTCGACGGATCGGCGACGTCGCCTTGCAACACGATGCGTTGCGCGCGGCGGCGCGGATCGGGCACCGGCACGGCGGACAGCAACGCCTCGGTGTATGGATGTCTCGGCGCCGTGAACAGCCGCGTGGTTGGCGCGGTTTCCACGATGCGGCCGGCGTACATTACCGCGACGCGATGGCTGACATGTTTCACCACCGAAAGATCGTGCGCGACGAACAGATACGTCAGGCCCAACTGGTCCTGCAAATCCAGCATCAAATTGACGATCTGCGCTTGCACCGAGACATCCAGCGCGGACACCGGTTCATCCGCCACGATCAGCGACGGGTTCAACGCCAATGCCCGGGCGATCCCGATCCGCTGCCGCTGGCCGCCGGAAAACGCATGCGGAAACCGGTTCAGATACGCCGATGGCAACTGGACCAGGCGCAACAATTCGCTGACCCTCGCCTGACGTTCGCGCGCATCGCTCATGCCCTGCACCAGCAACGGTTCGCCGATGATTTCCGCGATCGTCATGCGCGGGTTCAACGAGGAGAACGGGTCCTGAAAAATCATCTGCATCCGCCGCCGTAACGGCTTCAATCCCTTCCGGTCCAGCGTCGCCACATCGATCGCGTCGCCTTTCTCGTCGCGAAACAAAATCCGGCCCGACGTCGGCGTGATCGCTCGCAGGATGCAGCGCGAGGTCGTGGTCTTGCCGCACCCCGACTCGCCCACCAGGCCNNGCGCGATGCTGAACGACACGTCATCGACCGCGCGCACATGGCCGGCGACACGTCCCAGCAGCCCCTGTTTGATAGGAAAATGCTTGCGCAGACCTTGCACTTCCAGCACCGGCGTGGTCATGCGACGGGCTCGGGGTACAGATGGCACGCGGTCACGTGGTTGTCGCCGATCGTCACCTCCGCCGGCGTATCGACATCGCAACGTCCGGGCATCGCGTCGGGACAGCGCGGATGGAACGGGCAGCCGGCGGGCCGCGCCAAAGGATGCGGGATCGAACCGGAAATCGTCGCCAGCCGCGCCCGCGGTTCGGCCAGCACGCTGGGGATCGAGCGCAACAGCGACTGTGTATAAGGATGCCGCGGCGCGTGGAAGATCGCATCGACCGGACCTTTCTCCACCTCTTTCCCCAGATACATCACCACGACATCGTCAGCCATTTCCGCGATCACGCCCATGTCGTGGGTGATCAAAATCACCGCCAGATCGCGTTCCCGTTGCAGCCGCGCGATCAACTCCAGAATCTGCGCCTGCGTGGTCACGTCCAGCGCCGTCGTCGGCTCATCGGCGATCAGCACATGCGGTTCCGCCGCCAATGCCAACGCCACCATCACGCGCTGGCGCAATCCGCCGGACAATTCGAACGAATACGCATCGACCCGCTGCGCCGGCCGGGGGATCCCCACCAGCGCCAACAATTCGATCGCCCGGTCGCGCGCGGCCTTTTTCGACAGCCCGGAATGCAGCCGGATCGCCTCGATCAACTGCACGCCGACGGTATGAAACGCCGACAAGGAGCTCATCGGCTCCTGAAACACCAGGCCGATTTCGCCGCCGCGGATTTGCCGCATCTGCTGGCCGTCGGAGGGCAGACCGACCAGATCGACCACCTGACCGCTCGGCCGGCGTAACAGAATTTCGCCGCCGACGATGCGGCCCGGCCGTTCGACAATNNGCCCTCGTCGGCGAAGAAATACGTGGACAGGTCTCGGACTCGCAGAATTGGCTCAGCCATAAGGGTCCGCCGCGTCACGCAAGCCGTCGCCGAGGAAATTGAACGCCAGAATGACAACGATCACCGGCAGCGCCACCACCAGCAGCCACGGCGCCAGGCCCAATGTTTGCAGGTTCTGCGCGTCCTGCAGCAGAACGCCCCAGGAAATCGCCGGCGGCCGCAAGCCCAGACCCAGAAACGACAAGGTCGTCTCGCTGATGATCATCGCCGGCAGCGCCAGGCTGACCGCGGCGATGATGTGCGACAGGAACGACGGCACCATGTGCCTGAAGATGATGCGCATGCGCGACGCGCCGGCGAGTTCCGCGGCGGTGATGAAATCCTCATGCCGCAGCGCCAGAAAGCGGCCGCGCACCACACGCGCCAGCTCGGTCCAGCCGATCAGCGAGATGATGATGGTGATGGCGAAATAGACTCTTCCAGGCGACCACGACGCCGGCACCGCGGCGGCTAACCCCATCCACAGCGGAATCGTCGGGATCGACCGCAGGATCTCGATCACCCGCTGGATCACCAAATCCGCCACGCCGCCGTACAACCCGGAAATGCCGCCGAGCAAAACTCCCAGGATCAGGCTGAGACTCACCCCGACGAGGCCGATCGTCAGCGAGGTCCGCGTCGCGATCACCAGCCGCGAATAAACATCGCGTCCCAGTTGGTCGGTGCCCAACAGAAACAACGAATCCTGCGGCCGTCCGTCGCTGACCGCGAACAAATGCCAGTCCATCGGGATTACCCCGAACAAATGATACGGATAGCCGTGGCCGAACAACACCACGTCGCGTGGCTCGCTGGCATCCGGCGCGTAGCTCAATTTAAACGTCCGCGGATCGCGTTTGCCTTTCAGCGCGGACACCTGAGGATGAAAATGTCCCGAAGCGTCGAACCAATGGATCGGCTGCGGCGGCACGTAGCCTCGTGTCGCCTGGGTATCGAACGGCTCCGTGCAGGCCAGCGTGTCGGCGAACAGCGCCACGAAATAAAACAGCGCGACGATCACCGCGCTGACCATCGCCAGCTTGTGTTTTCGGAATCGCCACCAGATCAGTTGCCGTTGCGAGGCGACGGCGACGCGGTTTTCGGCGGCGGGCGCTTCCACGATCCCGCCTTCCACGGCCAGTCCGCTCATTTCAACTGGCCGAGCCGGATGCGCGGGTCGATCCACATCAGCAGCAAATCCGACAGCAAGGTGCCGATCACCGTCAGCACGCCCAGCATGAGAATAATCGTCGATGCCAGCAGCATGTCCTGCGACAGCAGGGAGCTCAACAGCAGTGGTCCGACGGTCGGCAGGCTCAGTACGACCGAGATGATGATGCTGCCCGACACCGTGAACGGCAGCAGATAACCGATGGTGGACGCGAACGGGTTCAACGCCGCCCGCACCGGATAGCGGAAGATGACCTGCCGCTCCGGCAGCCCGCGAGCGCGTGCCGTCACCACGTAAGGCCGCCGCAGTTCATCGAGCAAATTCGCCCGCATGATCCGCACCAGTTGCGCCGTTCCCGGCAGGGCCAGAATCAGCATCGGCACCGGCAAATGCCAGGCCAGATCCAAAACTTTCGCCCATGACCACGGCGCGAGCTGCTGGTCGGACGAAAACAGTCCGCCGAAGCTGATGTTGAACCAGTGCAGGCCGAAATACATCACGATCAGCGCCAACAGAAAGTTCGGTGTCGCCAGGCCGATGAATCCGATCAACGTGAACACGTAATCGCCAATGGAATATTGCCGCACCGCCGAGTAAATTCCGATCGGCAGCGCCAGTCCCCAGGTCACGACGATGGCTCCCAAAGACAACAACACCGTCAGCCACAGCCGGTCGCCGATCACCTCGGTCACCGGCCGCCCGTATTCGAACGACCGGCCGAAATCCCCGGTCACCACGTGACCCAGCCACTTGACGTATTGATACCACAACGGTTGGTTCAATCCGTACGCGACGCGCAACGCGTCCGCCTCGGCGGCCGAAATCGCCGATCCCGACGCGGACGCCTGCGCCACATAGGCATCGACAAAGTCTCCAGGCGGCAACTGCAGAATGATGAAGGTCACCACCGTGATAGCCCAGATGGTGATCAGCGCCAGTCCCAGTCGCCGTAGGATATAAGGCAACATCGATCAGGCCTTGAAATACCACGTCTCCGGGTGCGAATTTCCCGGCGTCCGGCAATGCTGGGCGTTACAAACCCGCGCGGCGATATTTCCCAGTTTGTTGGACACAAGCCGCACGCCGAGGCCCGCCGGAGATTGTCCCACCGTTCCGATGCCGTATTGCTGATCCACCAGGATTTTCCAGATCTCCTGCGCGTTTTTGTTGCGCCCATCGACCTTCAGGCCGGAGGCTTCGGTGAACAGGTCCCAGATTTTCAGCAAATTGGGATCGTCCGGTTTGACGCCCTGCGTGCCGCCGGACGCGTAATACGTCCCGTACAGCGGTCCCATGTATGCCTCGGTCGGATCGACCGGGATCGCGTGCCGAGGGAACAGGTACAGCAATTCGGTGCCGCCGTTGTTCCAGATGAAAATATGGTGCGCGTTGTTGCGCGTCGTGGACATGCCCAGATTGCGCTCCATCTCCTTCACGTCGGCCTGGATGCCAATCTTGCGCCATTGATCGGCGACCATCTCGGACAGTTTCGGATAGGGAAGGAAGGCCTGGATGGCGATGATCTGGATGCGCAACCGCTCCCCGTTATCGGTGCGAACCCGGAACCCATCGGAGTCTTTCTTCGACAGTCCGATCGCGTCCAGCATCTTGTTCGCCTGAGCCACATCCAGCACGGACCACTTCTTCCGCCATTCCGGCCCAGGATTTTGCGGCATGCTTTCGCCGGGCGCGGGAGAGCCGGGCGTGCCGACGCCCAGCCAGAACGTTTCGTTCAATTGATCGCGGTCGATGCCAAGCGACAACGCGCGGCGGAAATCGGCGTTGGTCAGCCATTTGCGGATTTCCGGGTCTGCGACGTAACTCTGATTGCACTGCAACAGGAAGTCCGCGCCGGCGAACCCCAGATCCAAATGAACTTTGTAATTCCCCTTGCTCTCGTTCTCCAACAGCACGGGCAGCTTGCCCAGATCGATGTGGCGTTCCTGTTCGTCGTAATCGCCGGCCATCGCGCGCAGGTTGATGACTTCCAGGTTTTCGCCAAGCGTGAACTGCACCTTGTCGAAATATGGCAACTGGTTGCCGGCCGTGTCCACCGCGTAATAAAACGGATTGCGCTCCAGCAGCCAGATCGGATTGTTGATCGGGCGCACCGTCCGCCACGGCCCGAGCACCGGCAGCTCGGTGTTCAGTTCCCAGTCCTTCTTGAAGTGCAGCATCTGCACCCAGTTCTCGAAACCCTCCTGTTTCGCACGGGCGTTCACCGCGTCCAGCGAAGAATATTTCGGCATGAACTGTTTCAGGTAATGTCCGGGAGCGTAGGCGCCGAAACTGATTTTTCCGGCCTGACGGACGGCCTGGCCGCCGCCCATCGCGGTATCGCCGGCCATGATTTCCTCGAACAGGAAATACGGCACTTCCCAGTCCCAGCGGACGGTCGTTTCGTCCACCTTGACCATCTTGCCGGGCTTGCCGTTCGGCCGCATCTCGGGCGTGGGCGTCGGGACGATTTCGGGATTGTTGTAGATATCCTCGAACCAGAACACGAAATCGTCGGCGGTGAACGGGGCGCCGTCGGACCACTTCATGCCCTTGCGCAGATGCAACGTGTACGTCTTGCCGTCGTCGCTGAGGTCGTATCCCTTGGCGATGCACGGCACGATCTTGCTGCCGTCCGCGCTCCAGTGCAGCGGCTTGTCGGACGACTGGATGCGGTTGCCGTTCTCCCCGTCGCCGGGGCCGGTGAACGCGCGCCGCCAGCTGCCGCCGTATTTGCCGATTTCGTTCAATGGCTTCCACACCATCGGCTCGGCCGGAACGCGCTGCTCGACGGGCGGTAATTTGCCGGCCTTCACCAGCTCCGCCAGCATCGGCGCTTCTTTGAACGTCTTCGGCCATTGCGCGGGATCGGTGATCATCGTGGGGCCCTGCAACTCCCCCACCAGGCCCGACGCCGCCAAATCCGCCGCCTTCGCCATCGTGCTTCTGATCAACTCCATCGCCACTGGGCTGGCGGCCAGCGCGGCGAAGACGGAACGGCGAGACAGGTCAGGCATTGGCGTTTCCCCAAACATGCGATTGGGCGCAGATTATCGGCAGACCCCGCCCGCCGCCAGGGGGCGATCAGAAACGGAGGAAGCCATGACCTACGAAACCATTTTGCTGGAACATGAGGACGGGGTGGGAATCGTCACCCTCAACCGCCCGGAGAGTCTCAACGCGATGAGCCGCAAGCTCGGCGCCGAACTGGCCGACGCGATGAAAGAATTGAACGGGGACGAGACGATCGGCTGCATCGTCATCACCGGCGCGGGCGAGAAAGCCTTCTCGGCCGGCGGCGATATCAAGGAGCAACTCGCCGACGACAAGCGCTACACCCAGGAAGAGCAGGACCGGATGGCCACGCCGCGGCGTAGCTACGACATCGCCGCGTCGCCGAAGCCGACGATCGGCATGATGAACGGTCTCGCGTATGGTGGTGCCGCGGTGCTGGCCTCGTCGCTGGACATGCGCATTGGCTGCGAGGGCACGAAATTTCGTTTCCTCGCCGCCGCGTACGGCCGCATCAACTCCACCTGGTCGTTGGGCTGCCAGATCGGTTGGCCGATGGCGAAGGAACTGCTGTTCTCCGCGCGGATCGTCGGCGCCGAGGAAGCGTATCGCATCGGCCTGCTCAACCACCTCGTTCCGCGCGCGCAATTGAAGGCGAAGACGATGGAACTGGCGAAGACGATCGCCGGCAATCATCGCGGCGCGGTGATGGGGGTAAAGGCGCTGCTGCTGAAGCAGAAAGGCGAGAGCCAGGAAGCGCAATGGGCGGCCGAGGCCGAGTACACCACCAAGGTAATGCGCGGCGCCAAGGCGAAGGATGCGTTCCCGGACTTCCTGAAGCGCAAGGGGATCGCGGCGGACTGATCTTGATGTTCGTGATGTGATTCGAAATGCAAACCAACAGAGAGAGATTAACATGCGGTAATATGTTCTTGATTTGTTCGAAGAATCGGGTATGATTTTGCAAAGAGGAAGTTTGATGGCGACGTTCCGGGAATCGGACGGGGTTTGGTAATCTGCGACACGTGCATGAGGCAGGGTGCGGGTATGGAGAAATCGGTTATCAGCAACGTTGCGCTCGTACCGCCCGAGTCGCTGGAGCGTAAAATGGACGACCGTGATAGAGCCTATATTTCTCTGTTTTCCGGCGCCGGGGGAATGGATATCGGCCTTGAGATGGCTGGATGGCGAACCGCTTACGCAACCGACAACGACCCCTTCGCGGTGGAAACCCTCAGGAAGAACGCTGGTATTAAGATCGATCGAGACCGCCGGGCATTCGAAGGGACCCATATAGAACAGGCTGACATCAGGCATCTCGATGCCGATATCATCCTGAAAAGATCTGGTCTCGCGAAGGGCGATATACCTCTCGTTTCGGGGGGGCCACCTTGTCAGTCATGGAGTAGCGCGGGGCACCAATTAGGATTCAGCGACCCGCGAGGACGCCTTTTCGACGACTTTGTCCGCGTCGCGAATGGGTTGGATGCACGCTGGCTGCTTCTGGAGAATGTGAGAGGGCTACTCACCGCGAGGGGGCCTGATGGGCAACCCGGGTCGGCTTTGACTCATATCAGGCTCAATCTCCTCAGGGCTGGCTTTCAAACAACTGTTGCCTTGTTGAACAGCGCCGACTTCGGTGTCCCCCAACGTCGGGTCAGGTTGTTTATCATCGGCTTTCGAGCCGGCGACGCTCCTCCGTTTCCTCTCCCTTCACATTCCAAAGTACAAGGGCCCGATAACCTGCCTCGGTGGTTGGCGCTCGGGCATGCAGTGGCCTCGGTCGCCAGTCTCCACCCGGGCGAAATCATTCGACCCACGGGAAAATTGGCCGTCGAGCTGGCTGAAGTGGCGCCTGGCGGCGGGTTAAAGAGTCCTGGAAAGTCCGAACGAACAAGGCCTGGCGGGCATTGGGGTTACAAGCAGGGAGCCTTTGTGGCGGATCTTGAACAAAGTGCACGGACTGTCACCGCTAATGCCCAGCAGGACTGGATCCGCGACCCAGTGCTTGGGTTGCGTCGTCTGTGCCCTCGGGAGTGTGCCGCTATCCAGAGCTTTCCAGGTCAATGGGTGTTTCGTGGAAATGCAGCCGTTCAATATCGTCTCATAGGTAATGCAGTCCCACCGCTACTCGCAAAGGCGATTGGCGAGGCTTTGCTTCGCCACATACATATCGAGGATGTACCGTCTTCACCGGACCTGGCTGAACCGCTCCCGCTTCCATCATTGCTTGCCTACCATGTCCAATATACGTTGAAAGAAGAAGTTTCGAACGGACAATCCCGTCGTGAGGCGCCAAGGCGAAGAAACTCGCGGTTAGCCAAGGCTTTTGTGGATGTAGAGCTGGCGTGACCATCGATCCGAAGCACATCGAGAATTCCGCCAGGGCGCGCGCACTTTATTTGGACAATCTGAATCCGAAAGCCAGTTCGGACGACTGGTATTTCGCAGTCAGGGAGGCTCGAAAGGCGGTGGCAAACGCCTTGCGTGCCTCTGATTATCTTTCAGATATTAAAGCGGCGCTCTGCTCAAATGGTGTCCACACTCTGGTATTCAGGCAGCTACTCGCACCCCCAATGAGCCAGGATCAATTTAAACTCATCTGTCCCAAGTGGAACAAATCTTCAGAAAATGATGCGAAGCCTGTTCTTCCAAATGTTGCCAGCGCGGCTTCGGCCGTTATTCGGGAGCGTCTCAACCATGGAATTGTCAGGTGGGCTATTGGTACCCGACCGCGGAGAGCTCGACACGTGGCCACTTTGCTTCGTGTTGCGTCTACTTTGATGGCCTTGCAGCGCGTTTCGACCGCAAGACGCACGAGATTAGCCTTTGAGCAGGAGTACGCAACAATCAAAATGCTCGAAGAGCACGGATGGACAAAACTCCCGAGCAAGCTCATTGATACTCGCGCTGCTGTTCCGACGCTTCACTACATGCACAAGACGCGTTTCGCGACAAATACGGCTGCGTCTCAGGAGGTCGATATTGCTTGTGGCCTTGCTGGTTCGTATGTTCTGGCGATGGAGTGCAAGGTAACGAATGACGAAACGAACTCCGTAAAGCGGATAAATGATGTGCTGAAAAAAGCCACGGCGTGGAGAAACCACTGGGGCAGTTTCGTCATGACCGCCGCGCTTCTGCAAGGTGTCATCGCGCCCAAAGACGTACAACGCCTCTCGGATGCAGGCATATTCGTGTTCTGGTCACATGACCTGATTGAGTTTCAGCAATGGCTTTCTGAAAAGGTAGCCTGATTTGCAACAAGCGAAAATTAAGCGGTTAAGCGTGAGGAAGCGTATCGCATCGGGCTGCTGAACCACCTCGTTCCGCGCGCGCGATTGAAGGCGAAGACGATGGAACTGGTGACGACGATCGCCGCCGATCATCTCCCGACTTCCTGAAACGCAAGGGGATCGCGGCGGACTGATCCCACCTCCGCGAGGCCGCGCCGTTACGGGTCGATCGATCGCCACGAATGCCGTAACGTCCAATCGGTGCGATCGAAGCGCAGAAAATGACCGCCGGACCCCGCCGGCTGATCCGCCGCGCGTGTGATCGGCTCGCCGCGCAGGTGGCACAGCAGCAAAGCGCCCACCCCACCGTGGGAGACAACCGCGACGTCCCCCTCCGGCGCCGCCCGTAAAACATCCCGCATCGCCGCGACAATCCGCGACTGGGCGGCCACCGCGGTTTCCCAGCCTCGCACGCTTTCGTTGGCGCGCGCGAAGAACGCGTCCGCCACGGTCTCGAATTCATGCTTCGGCAAATAGCCTGTCGCCGACCGGTCGTTCTCGCCGAGGCCAGGATGCGTCACCAGCGCCAACCTGAGATGCGAAGCCAGCATCTCGCCACCGTCGATCGCCTTGCGTTCGGTACTGCTGGCGACATGCACGATTCCTGACACCCAGGGTTGACCGAGCATGGCGCGCATCCTGGCGAGGCCTCGCGGGTTGAGCGGCCATTCCGGCACCGGCGTCGCCGGATCGATCGCGACGTCGGGATGGGTGATGAAGAAGACCGAGGCCAAGGGGGTTTATTCCGGCGACTCGCCCGGGATCGGGGTGCGGCCCAGAGAGCGGATCAGATCGGTGACTTCGGCGATGACCGCCTCCGCCTCGGCCGCGTTGGTGCCCTTGGCGACCAGGGTCACGCCGTTGCCGGTGGGGCGATAGAATGGATACGAGCCCAGATCGATGGTGGGATAACGGTTCTGAATGGCGGTCAGGCCGTCGGCGATGACGCCCTCGGGCAAAGCGAGCGCGTGCACGGCGCGTTGCTCGATCTTCTGGCCGCCTTCCAGTTGGGGCGCCAGCCACTCGAACATCGACTGCATCACGCGGGGCACGCCGGCCATCACGTAGACGTTCTCCATCTGGAAACCGGGCGCCACCGACATGGCGTTATCGATGAGTTTCGCACCGCGCGGCATGGTGCCCATGCGTTGCCGCGCGGCGTTGAATTCTCCGGGCTTGTAGGCTTTCTCCATGCGCGCCCAGGCGACGGGGTGGGGTTCCCAGGGGACGCCGAAAGCGGCGGAGACGCACTCGCTGGTGATGTCGTCGTGGGTGGGGCCGATGCCGCCGGTGGTGAACACATAGGTGAATTTTTTGCGCACTTCATTCACCGTGGCGACGATCGTTTCGGCGATGTCGGGGATGACGCGGACCTCGCGCAGCGGGATGCCGAGGTCGCCCAGTTTGGTGGCGAGGAAGCGGATGTTGGCGTCCTGGGTGCGGCCGGACAGGACCTCGTTGCCGATGACCAGCACGCAGGCGGTGGGATTGTTGGCTGGCATGGGTGTCGGTCCTTTACAGGAAATCGCGCAATAACGGGATCAGCGGTTTGTCGGCCGGGGGCATCTCGTACTCCGTCAGCTTTCGCGCGTGCACCCAGGCCAGGGTCTGCTTCTCCCGCGGTGTCGGGATGCCTTTCCAGCGGCGGCACAGGAACAGCGGCATCAGCAGATGAAACCCCTCATAGGCGTGCGAGGCGAAGGCGAACGGTGCGAGGCAGGCGGCGGTGACGTCAATGCCCAGTTCTTCTTTGAGTTCGCGGATGAGGGCCTGTTCGGGAGTCTCGCCGGGGTTGAGCTTGCCTCCCGGGAACTCCCACAGGCCGGCCATTTTTTTGCCCTCGGGACGGCGCGCGAGCAAGACCCGTCCATCGACGTCCACCAGCGCGCAGGCGGCGACGAGCAACAGCGGTTTGGGGCCGCCGGGGTCGGTGGTTTCGACGGTGGTGTGGCCGAAGATGTCGTCTCTTGTGGCCTCGAACAGGATCGTGGGGACGTCGGCGGAGCGCGAGGCGAAGTGCTGGTTTCCAGTGCCGGTCTGGCGGAAGCCGATGCGGCGCAGCACGGCGGCGGAGGCGGGGTTGTCGGTGGCCACGCCGGCGGTGATGCGGTCGATTTCCAGGTTGGCGAAGGCGTAGCTGGTCAGGCGCGCGGCGGCCTCGGTGGCGACGCCGTGGCCCCAGTATTTTTGCCCCACCCAGTAGCCGAGGCGGCCGGTGCGGGCGGCTCGGTCGATGGAGATGCCCACGCCGCCGACCAGGGTTTCGTGGTCGTTCTCGTGCCCGGTGATGGCGAGCTGGACGGCGGCGCCCGTGGCGAGGTTTTTCGTCGATGATTCGATGAATTCGTCGGCCAGTTCACGGTGGTAGGGGAAACGCACGAGCTCCAGCATGCGGGCAATGTCGAAGTGGTTGATCAGGCGGTGGAGGGCGGCGGCGTCCTCGGGGCGGAACGGGCGCAGGGTGAGGCGCTCGGTCTTCAGGGGGGTGAAGGCGGGCGGGTCATTCGTTTCCGTGGTGCGCGCGGCGGCGGCGCGGGGCCGCTTCGGGCGGGCGGGAGTCCGCGGGGCGGCGGTCATGGGCGGGGCATGGGGAGACTCGGTGGGGGGCTGG
>PLSZ01000289.1 GCA_003164305.1 Acetobacteraceae bacterium | reverse complement strand
CGGCTCGACCGGACCATCGCTCAACCCACACCGGTTGCCTGGATCGTCGGCACCAGACTTCGAGTCCGGCGCGCCTCAAAGTCCGTCGCGGCGCTTACAACCGGTCGAACAGGTCCTCCCAACCGGGATTCAAACTCTCGATCAGATCCAGCTTCCATGCGCGGGACCAGCGCTTGAGGGCCTTCTCCCGCCGGATCGCGGTCTCGATGTCCTCATGTCGCTCCATGAATACCAACCTGACGAGGGCGTACCGGGCGGTAAATCCGGTGCCAATACATTGCCGGTGCTCCCAGGCTCGCCGGGCAATGTCGTTCGTCACGCCGATATAGAGTGTGCCGCATGCCCGGTTCGTCATGATGTAGACCCAGCCTCCCGCCATCCGGCGTTCATCGCTCGAATGGTGTTAAGGAAACGCGAACGCACCGGGTTCCACCGTGGCGTCCGCGCCGATGTCCGGGGCAAACGCGCCGGCGCGGAGCGTGCGTGGAGCGATCCTCGGGTCAGGCCCGAGGATGACGGTGGGGGGGCGCCAATGCCGGTCCCCTTCGAGGCCGCGGCGCAAGCTGTGCCGCTGTCCTTCGGTCGGTTCCCCACATGACCCGGCCCACGACCCCCCTCTGGACCGCCGCCGAACTGCTGGAAGCCACCGGCGGCCGTTTCGCGACACCGTTTGACGCCGCCGGCGTCTCCATCGACACCCGCACGATCCAACCCGGCGACCTGTTCATCGCGCTGGCCGGCGAGGCGGGGGACGGCCACGACCACGCCGCCCGAGCCATCGACGCGGGTGCCGCCGGCGTCATGCTGCATCGGGAACCGGCGGAAGGCCCAACCGCCCTGGTGCATCGCCTGATGGTGGACGACACGCTGGCCGGCCTGACCCGGCTTGGCGCCTTCGGCCGCGCGCGTTTCACCGGACGCGTGGCCGCTGTCACCGGCAGCGTCGGCAAGACCACGACCAAGGAAATGCTGCGTGTCGCGCTGGCGCCGTTCGGCTCCGTGCACGCGGCGGTCGCGTCCTACAACAACCATTGGGGTGTGCCGCTCACGCTGGCGCGCACGCCGCGGGTCGCCGGGTCCGGCGATGCCGCGTTCTGCGTCGTCGAAATCGGCATGAACCACGCCGGCGAAATCGCCCCGCTGGCGCGCCTCGCGCGGCCGCGCGTCGCCATCATCACCACCATAGAAGCGGCGCATATCGGTTACCTCGGCGGGCTGGAAGCGATCGCCGAGGAAAAATCGTCGATTCTGCAAGGCCTGGAGCCGGAAGGTGTCGCGGTGCTGCCCGCCGACTCGCCGTGGTTCCCGCTGTTGCGCCAGCGTGCCGCGGCACACACGGTGCTCGGGTTCGGCACCGCGCCAGGCACCGCCGCGCGCCTCGTTTCGCTCGAGCAAGATGCCAGTTTCTCGTCCCTTTTGGTCGAGATCGACGGGCGCGAACTGCGGCTGCGGCTGAACGCCCCCGGCCGTCACATGGCGATGAACGCACTCGCCGCCCTCGCCGCCGTCGCCGCTCTGGGCCAGGATCCGGCCGCCGCCGCTCATGCGCTGGAGACCTTCGCGCCACTGCCCGGCCGCGGCGCGCATCGCCGGTTGGCGCTTTCCGGAGGACCCGCGCTGCTGCTCGATGAAAGCTACAACGCCAACGGCGCTTCGATGCGCGCCGCGTTGGATGTGCTGCGCCTGCAACCCGCCGCCCGGCGCGTGGCCATCCTCGGCGACATGCTCGAACTGGGGGAGGCCGGTCCCACCGAGCACGCCTCGCTCGCGGCCGATGTCGTGCGCTCGGCCGATCTGGTGTTCACCTGCGGCCCGCTGACGCGGCATTTGTTCGATGCGATCCCGGCGCGAATCCGCGGCGCGCATGCGACTGACTCCGCCGCGCTCGCGCCTGTCGTCGCCCGGCATATCGTGCCAGGCGACGCGATCCTGGTTAAGGGCAGTCTCGGCAGCAAAATGAGAATCGTCGTCGAGGCTCTCGACGCTCTGAGCGGTGTCGAGGCGCTGGATGCTCTCGCCCGCGTTCCCGCCGCCGCCGTGCCGTCCGAACTCCATGGAGGGCGCGCCGCGTGATTTACAATCTGACCCGGTTTTTGCCGGAACATTACGCGGTCGTGAATTTGTTGCGCTACATCACGTTCCGCTCGGCCTGCGCCTGCCTGACCGCCCTTGTCGTCAGTTTCCTGCTGGGTCCGATGATGATCCGCTGGCTGCGCTCGGTGCAGGGCCAGGGGCAGCCGATCCGTGAGGACGGACCCGAACGCCATCTGATCGAGAAAAAAGGCACGCCCACCATGGGTGGCCTGCTGATCGTGCTGGCGCTGATTTTTTCCACGGCGCTCTGGGCCCAGTGGAACGCGCAGGTGGAGCTGGTGATGCTGGCGGTGCTGGTGCTGGCCGGCCTGGGATTTTACGACGACTACGCCAAGATTTTGCGGCAAAACAGCGGCGGCACGCCCCCGCGTGTGAAGCTCATCACGCAATTTGTCCTGGCGGCCTTCGTGGGCATTTACCTGTGGTATCTGCCCGCCCGGAGCGAGTTGCATTTGCTGGGCACCAAGGCGGTCTGGCACAGCAACCTGGTGTCCACCCTCATGCTGCCGTTTTTCAAATATCCCATCCACATCGGCGTCGTCGCCGGCGTCATCGTGGTGGCTCTGGCGATTGTCGGCAGCTCGAACGCGGTCAATTTGACCGACGGCCTGGACGGCCTGGCGACCGGCTGCACGCTGATCGTGGGCTTTGTCTTCCTGGTGTTCACCTATCTGGCGGGCAACGTGAAAACCGCGGCCTACCTGGAGATTCCCTACGTGCCGGGGGCTGGCGAACTGACGGTGTTTTGCGCCGCGCTGCTGGGGGCCGGGCTGGGATTTTTATGGTTCAACTGTCATCCGGCCCAGGTGTTCATGGGGGACACGGGGTCGCTGGCGCTGGGCGGGGCTTTTGGCATCGTGGCGGTGCTCATTCACCAGCCGTTTGTGCTGGTCATTGCCGGGGGGGTGTTTGTGCTCGAGGCCTTGTCGGTGATGATTCAGCAGGGCTGGTTCAAATTCACCCGCATTCGGACGGGCACCGGGCAGCGGATTTTTTTGATGGCGCCGCTGCACCATCNNATTTTGAAAAAAAAGGCTGGCATGAGTCGCAGGTGGTGATGCGTTTCTTCATCCTCTGCGTGCTCTGTGCCGTCGTGGCGCTGGCCACCTTGAAATTACGTTGAACGGGAACGAATAATATGATTTTGCGCCGCCCAAAAAACCAGGACCGCCGTCGCTTTGCTGCTTGCACGGGGGGAGTCCGGTTGCTATTAATTCAGGTGAGAACGGCTAGGCGCGCGCCGGTCAGCGAGAGTA
>PLSZ01000574.1 GCA_003164305.1 Acetobacteraceae bacterium | reverse complement strand
TTCATGGGCGAGAAATTCGGCCGCGATTCGATCTGGGAGACCCATCTCGCCGAAGAACTGTGGAACACCGAGGTCGAGCTTGACGTCGTCCTCGACGAACAATCGATGCGGTTGGGCGACATTATCGACCTGAAGCCGGGCTCGAAGATCCTGCTGAACACCGGGCCGGATGCCGCCGTGCGCATCCGTTGCGGCTCCGTGCAAATGTTCGAGGGCAAGATCGGCCGGCGCAAAAATCGTATCGCCGTGCGCATCGAGCGCGAGATCGCGCGCGTGCGAGACGGCGAACGCTCATGACGATGTTCATCGTTTATTAAACAATTCATGCCCCAAATGAACAGTATGGAATGGATCCTCGACACGTTGCTGGTGGTCCTGCTGACGGCGACGCTGTTTCACGCGGTGCGTCTGGAGCGCGCGCTTGGCGTGCTGAAACGGGATCGCGCGGAACTGGAGGCGTTGGTGGCGTCGTTCAACGCCAGCACGCGCGCGGCGGAGGCCGGTGTCGAGCATTTGCGCGCCGCGACGGACGGCTCCGGGCGGCAAATCCAGCGGCAGATCGATGCGGCCAGCGTGTTAAAGGATGACCTGACATTTCTGGTGCAGCGGGGCGAAGGTCTCGCGGATCGACTCGACGATGGCGTGCGGGCCGCGAGGCCGGCGGTGCCGGCGCTGGCGTCGCATGAGCATTCGGCCGCGCGCACCGCTTATGCGTCGCGGATGGGGACGGCCCCGCCGGAATCCGCGGGCAATGACCGCGGGGGTTCCGAGGCAGGCTCTCACCTCGCCCGCGTGTCCCCAAGGGACGTATCCCCAGGGGACGGTTCCAGGGAGATCTCGCGAGGAGACGGATCCAGGCCTGGCTCGCTTCAGGACGGACTGTCTCAGGCCGGTGCGCCCAGGATGGGGGCACCGCAATTCGGCCGGGGAAACCGGGAGGAACCGAAAGTTCGCAGTCAGGCGGAACGCGATCTGTTGAAAGCGCTGAGGATGGCACGATGAGCGCGCGGATGCTGGCGCCTCGCCTGTTGCCGATGACCATCGGGGTGCTGGCGATTGTTCTGGTTTGGAAAATAACTCTGCTCGCGCATGGCGCGTGGGTCAGCGGCGAACGCGCCTTGTTGATGCCCGCCGCATGGGCGGCCGGCGCCGAACCGCCCGCGAAGCCCATCGATCTGGCGCCGCCCGCGAAGCCCAGACCACCTGCTCCGGTGCCGTCGCGAACCGAGGACAAGCCGCTCTCGGACGTCGCCCCGGTGGTACCGGACAGCGAGCGCGCCGTGCTGCTGGAACTGCGGGAGCGGCGTCGCGAACTCGACGCGCGCGAGGCGACGCTCGCCGCCCGGGAGTCGACGATCGCGGCCGCCGAAATGAAACTCTCCGCGCGGGTCGAGGAACTACAGGGATTGCAAAAGAAGCTCGAAAGCCTCGATGCCGGCCACAAGCAGCAGGAAGACGCGGCGTGGCAAAGCCTCGTGAAGGTCTACGAGACGATGAAACCGCGCGACGCCGCGACGATCTTCAACGATCTGGGAATGCAGGTGCTGCTGGCGGTCGTCGACCGCATGAAAGAGGCCAAGGCGGCGGCGATCCTGGCGGCGATGGCGCCCGAAAAAGCCCGGGACGTGACGACTCAACTGGCCTTGCTGCGCACCCGGGCCGCTTTGGAGGCCGGCGATAAGCCGGCTTCCCCCTCCACGACCTCCTCCGGGCCGGCGAAAGCGCCTGGTTCCGGCACCTGATCGCTCCCGCCTGACCGCGAACGACGAAACCAGCCGAAAGGGATCCCTTCCATGCCAATCGACAAGTCCATGAATGTCCTGATCGTGGACGACTACAAGACGATGTTGCGCATCATCCGCAATTTGCTGAAACAGATCGAGTTCAACAATGTCGAGGAAGCCTCCGACGGCGCCGAAGCGTTGTCGAAGTTACGCACGGGCAATTTCGGCCTGGTCATCAGCGACTGGAACATGGCGCCGATGACGGGCCTGCAATTGCTGCAGGAGGTCCGTGCCGATTCGAAACTGAAGCACGTGCCGTTCATCATGATCACGGCGGAAAGCAAGACCGAGAACGTCGTGGCGGCGAAACAGGCCGGCGTTTCGAATTACATCGTCAAGCCCTTCAACGCGGAGACGCTGAAGGGGAAGATCGAGATGGTGCTGGGACATGCGTGACATGAAAAGCAAGAATGGGCGCCGCGCGACCGATCCGGTGCAAGACCGGTTGGCGCATGCGCGCGACGGAGCCTCCACGATCGATCGCGACATGGTGGCGGACGTGGTATCGGCCGTGCTGACGACAATGAGCGGGGATCTGACCGCGGCCGAAACGACGCTGCTCGGCGAGGTGTCGGCCCTTGGCCGGACCATCGCCGCCGCCAAGCAGGAAATCGCGGCGCTGCGGGTGGACGACATCATGGACCGGGACATCCCGTTCGCGACCGACGAACTGGATGCGATCGTGGATCATACCGCGGTCGCGACGAACGCGATCCTGGAAAGTTGCGAGATGCTGGACGAGGTCGCGGGGACGATCACCGGAGATGCCGCGGCCAGGCTACAGGACGCGGTGACGAAAATCTACGAGGCGTGCAGTTTCCAGGACATCACCGGCCAGCGCATCACCAAGGTCGTGACCACGCTGAAGGTGATCGAGGCCAAGGTGGCGCAGATCATGACCACGTTCGGCGTGTCGGCCGACCCGATCGAGAAGCGCGACGCCACGCCTGACGACTCGCACGCCGCGCTGCTGAACGGACCGCAACTGCCGTCCAACGCGATGGACCAGTCCGATATCGACAAGCTGCTGGCGAGCTTTGGATAGTTCAGGTGACCGGCGGCGCGAACGCGTCAACCCGCGGCGCCGGAGCGAATGAAGGCCGCCTGGCCAACGCGGGTCCCCGGCTCCCGGCCCCTGGCGCGAGGGACCTTGTGCTGCCTCGCGGGAGCGCTGCTTCGCGCCGTTCTCATGACAATGTCCTGGCCCGTGACAATGTCCTGGCCCGCTTCGGCGAAAACCCAGACGGTGGTACGGGTCACGTCCGGGGAGCACCCGGATTTTGGCCGGGTCGTGCTGGACGCTCCCGATCTGGCCTATACGGTCAGCAGGGATGGCGGCCATGTGATGATCCGGTTCTCCGAAGAGCCGATCCTCGGGGATCTGCCGGCCTCCCCTCGTAACGTCCTGGCGATCAGGGCCGCGCCAGGCGGCGTGGAACTGACGGTGCCTCCGGGCGTCAATGTCCACACGTCACGGATGGGCAGCAAGATCATCATCGACGTCGATGACTCCGCGCCTGGGCGGCCCGGCGCGGCGAAAGACGGGTCGGAGACGGTTTCTCGAAGCGAACCCGGAATCGCCTCCGCCACGGGCGCCGGGTCATCGCGCACCGCTTCTTCAGCTGGCCAAACCGGCGGTCCGGTGACGAATGGTCAGATGGCCGCGGTGCAAGGCTCCGGTGATCCGGTCTCCACGGGTCCGGTTCGCGCTGGCCGGCTCGCCGCCTCTCCATCCGCGGTTGGCCCATCCTCCGTTGATCGATCCCTGATCCGCCCATCCGCGGTTGCTCCACCCGCGGCCGGCGCCGAGCCCGCCCGCGCCGCGCCGTTCGCCACGCCCCCGTCTGGAGTGCCCCCGTCTNNGGAGTGCCCCCGTCTGGAGCGCCCCCGTCAGGTGCCACCCCGTCTGGCGCCACCCCGCCTGGCGCCACCCTCTCCGGGATTGGCCCCTCTCCAACCGCGCCCTCCCTCAATGTCCATGCGGGCGTCACCCCGTCTGGTGGCATCCCCTCTGTCACGCTCCGCTCCGCCACAGTCCCCTCTGTCGGCACTTCCCGCGCCACGACCCAGTCAGGAGCCGCCTCGCCTGGCGCGACCCTCGCGATTCGAGGGCCAACCACGCCACCGCTCCCGGCAACGCCCACATCCGGGGAGCCGCGGCCGCGAACGAACCCACCGCCGGACGTTCCCCCACCCGACAAACCGGCGCTCACGAGTGACGCTCCGGAGCCACCGGCCGGACGACAGCCCCTCGACGCGGGCCGCGCGGCCGGGTCAGCGCCTCTGTCAGCCGTGGCGGGCGCGTTGCCATTTCCCGCGAGCGGGACGGATCCGGGCACCACAACCGCTGATCCATCACGCGATACGGCCAGGCATCAGGCACCGGCCGACGCCGCCCGGTCACCGGCCACCGATCAGGGCAGCGCCACGGCGGACGCGGTCGCCGAACCGCGGTCCGACCAGCCGGCGGGCCAGCCAACCTCGACGCTGGAACCCATTCAGGTATGGCCGGTCACACTCGACGCCGTTCCCTCCGGACCGGTCGCTCTCGTGGCGATCAAGGTGCGGCCCCCCGCCGGGCTGCCCGGCGCGGCGGTTCTGGTGCCATTCACCGATCGGGTCGGCGCCGCGATGTTCTCCCGCGGACCCGATACATTCGTCGTGTTCGACCAACGCCGCCCGATCGACCTGGCGGCGCTGCGCGACGATCCGGTGTTCGGCTCCGCCGTGGTCACCATCTATCCGGCGGCCACCGTCATCCGTCTGGTGAGGCAAGCCGGCCAATCGGCCATTTTGACCCCGGCTCGCACCGGATGGCTGATCTCGATGGTTTCGGCCACGCCGCGGCCGACCGCCCTGACGCCCGTTCTGATCAACGAGGGCATGACCTTCCCCGCCGACGCGCCCGGCCAGGTCGTCGCCATCGCGGACCCGGTCACCGGCGCGACGCTGCTGATCGGCACGCAGCGCGTCTCCGGCCAGAGCGTCCTGACCCAGCGGCGGACGTCGGAATTCGAGCTCCCCGTCACCGGTCAGGGCATCGTGGTCGAGCCTTTGTCCGACGCGATCGGCCTGCGTATCACCCAAACCGGCTTCGTGTTGTCCGGCGCGCGGAACGGGCTGCATCTGTCGCCGCCTCGGGCCATGGACGACGCGGCCATCGCGGCCGCGCGGCTGACCCGGCTGTTCGAGTTTCCGCGGCAGACGCGGGAGACTCTGTCCAATCGGGCGAAACAGCAGGCCGTCGCCGCCGCCATCACGCCTTCGCTGAAACGTGGGCCGCAGCGGGTCGCTCTGGCGCAAAGCATGATCGGTCTCGGCATGGGCGCGGAGGCTGAAACCCTGCTGCGCATCGCCATGAAGGACGACCCGCGGGAGGCCGCGAACCCGGCGACAATCGGGCTCGCCGCCGTCGCGGCGCTGCTGGCGGGCCGGCCGAACGAAGCGGGCGATCTCGCCGATCCACGCCTCACCGGCACCGATGAGATCGCCATGTGGCGCGCGATCCAGACCGCGATGTCGGATGAGGGATCGCCCGCCGCGGCGGCCGTGCTGGCGACCACCGCGCCGTTGCTGTTGACGTACCCGCCGGAACTGCGCGCGCGCGTGCTGCCGCTGGCGATGGAAACGATGATCCTCGGCGGCCAGGCGGACGCGGCCGCGCCACTGTTGGCGCAACGGGAGCACGATCCGGATCTCGCATACGCCCGGGCGCTGCTGAAGCAGGCTCAGGGTGACAATGAGGGCGCGCTGAAGCTGCTCGATGCATTGGCGGAAACCCGCTCGACGCTCGATCACGCGCGCGCCGAAAGCCGGGCGGTGGAGTTGCGGCTGACGATGGGACAACTGGACGGCAAGGGCGCGGCGGACGCGTTGGAGAAGCAGTTGTTCGCCTGGCGGGGTGACGGACGGGAACTGGCGTTACGGCTGCGGATCGCCGACCTGCGACGGAAAGCGGGTGCCTGGCGATCGGTTTTCGCGATGTTGCGCGGCGCCAAAGCCGATTTCCCGGGCCAGGCGGCGGACATCGATCGCCGGTTGAAGGAAGCCTTCGCCGCCGTCCCGCGCGATCCATCGCTCGACAAGATGGAGCCGACCGAACTGATCGGGCTGCTGGATGAAAACGCCGAACTGATGGCGGACGGGCCGGAGGGCGAGCCGATGCGTTCCCTGCTGGCGGAAAAGCTCATGGCGCTCGATTTGCCGAAGCGCGCCGATCCGCTGCTGACGAAGCTGATGCGGGCGGCGCCGTATGGTCCCGCGCGGGCCGGATTCGGCGCCACGCTGGCCACGCTGCGGCTGCGCGAAGGCGATGGCGACGGGGCGATCCTGGCGCTGAGCGAATCCAATTCCGCCGACATGGGCGACGCGGTGCGCGAGCGGCGGTCGCTGATCGCCGCGCGGGTGGAAGCGAAGCGTGGCGACCTTCCCGGCGCCGTCGAGGCGCTGTCCGCGACCCACACCCAGGACGCCGATGAGGAACGCGCCGCGATCCTCGAACGCTCCCAGGATTGGGCCGGTGCCCGGGACGCGCTGACGGTGCTGGCGGCGCGTATGGTGCCGGAGCCTTGCGTCAGCCCGTGCGGCCCGCTCGACAACGCGCAATTGGCTGTGGTGCTGCGACTCGCCACCGCCGCCACGCGGGCCGGCGACGATGCGACGTTGGGCGCGTTGCGGGACCGGTTGCGGACCCGGATCGGACCTGGTCCGCAAGGCGACATGTTCCGGCTGCTGACGGCGCAACCGGTGCGCGGCACCGCCGATCTGGGACGCGCGCGGGCCGAAATGGGGGTCGCTCGTTCGGTCGCGGCGGACATGGGTGCCAAAAAGGCCGCCGCAAGGACGCCCTGAGGCTATTTTTTGCGCCTCAAAGGCCAAAAATAACTTGCGCCCTCCCCCCCCAATGATCATGTTCCGCGCCTCTTGGCCCTAGGGGGTGGCGGTGTGCCATCCAACAGGCCGTCTACTGGTAGGAAGGGGTACGCGATGAACGCACTCAGCCCACTGGGGATGGTCTCGG
>PLSZ01000538.1 GCA_003164305.1 Acetobacteraceae bacterium | reverse complement strand
GCTGCGCCATGAACTGGTAGATCGACGGCACGCCGAAAAAGGAGTTGATGCCCAGCTTCGGATCGCTGATCAATGCCAGCGCGGCCGCGGGATCGAACGCGCGCATGATCAGCGCGGTGCCGCCCGCATGCAGCACCGGATTGGTGTAGCAGNNTGATGATGGCGCCCTTCGGCTGGCCGGTGGTACCCGACGTGTACATGATCGTCGAGATGTCATCGAGCGTCACGATCTCGGCCTTGTCGAGCGGCGCCGAGGCCGCGATCGCCGCTTCATAGGTGCCGCCGGCACCGAGCAGGAGCGTCGACGGTGTCTGGCAGAGCCTGGCGACCGCGAGCGCGTTGTCGCTGAGCTCGGCGTCATGGATCATGACTTTCGGCGTCGCGTCGCCGACGATGAACTGAAGCTCCGGGACGGTGAAGCGGGTGTTGAGGGGCAGGAAAATCGCACCCAGCCGTCCGCAGGCGAACTGCACCTCCAGCGTATCTGACGTGTTCAAGGCAAGCACGGCGACGCGGTCGCCGCGCGCCACCTCGAGCCGGTCGCGCAGATGCGCGGCGAGACGCGAGATCCGCGCGTCGAATTGCGCGTAAGTGAGCCGGCGCTCGCTGGCGAGATCGACGACCGCCAGTTTATCCGGCGTCCGGCGGCCGAAATGAGCGATCCAGTCATAATGGCGAACTGGCAAAATCTCCTCCGAAGCTCCAGCGGTCTTGAGCCGCCTGATTGTGCTTGATTTTACGCCTAATGTTCCAGATGAGGGGCCGTATCGCAATACGTCTTGCGTTGAATGGCTGGCCTATGGGCTGATCCGCGGTCCGGCTGGCGGTGGCGCGCGCCCGGCCTGCGATCCGATGGTCGACTAAATCCAGCTTCGAGAAACGGCGGAATTCCTCCCCGGCGCTTCTGCAAGATTGTTCAAAGGCTGATCCCGAATTTCGCCAGCGCCCATGCAGTAGCGACGTAGAGTAACATCGTTAGCACGCAAGCCGCAGTCAAACTTGACCAAAAGCCCATGCCTGCCCGCAGCATGGCAGGCAAAGCCAGGAACATCGGAAGCGATGGGAGGACATACCAGAACGTTGATTCGGCATGATCGGCAATCCGCCCGGTATCTCCCGTGTCACGCCAGAGCCAAAGAATACCGAGCAAGGACACCAGCGGCAGCGAAACAATCAGCGCGCCAAGCGAGGGGCTTCGCCGGGCCACTTCGGAGACAACCCCGATGATCACCCCGGACAACAGGCATTTGATGATGAAGTAGGTCATTCAAGCCACCGCGTTTGGGTCAGACCACATGATCTGGGGCGAGTGCGCACGGCGTATCCGGATCGGTTTCGACCTGCAGGGTCGCATGTTGAATTCCGAAATCATGATTTAGCCTGTGAGCGATCTCCATGAGGTAGGCGTCTCCAGGCGAGCCCGCGGGAATCACTAGGTGGCAGGTCAGCGCGACCTGGGTCGTACTCATCGGCCAGATATGAAGGTCATGAGCTTGAGTAACGCCGGGGCAACTTTCGAGGTAGCAGCGTACAGCGGTAGGATCGATGCCGGATGGCACGGCACTGAGAGACATTGCGGTGCTGTCGCGCAGCAGACCCCAGGTACCCCATACGATCGCGGCGCTGATCACCAGACTGGCGACCGGATCCAGCCACGCCCAGCCGGTGAATATGATCACGACGCCGGCAACCACGACACCGGCAGACACTGCCGCATCGGCTGCCATGTGGATGTAAGCACCGCGGATATTGAGATCGCCGTTGCGGCCGGACGCGAATAGCCAGGCTGTGATCCCGTTGACGAAGATGCCGGCGGCGGCCACGACCATCACCGTGATGCCAACGACCGGCTGCGGATCGATTAAACGGAGGATCGCCTCCCAGCCGATGGCGCCGACGACGACCAGGAGAAACATGGCGTTGAATAGCGCCGCCAGGATCGACGTGCCGCGTAGACCATAGGTGAAGCGGGCCGACGGAGCGCGCTTGGAGAGGATTACCGCCGCCCAAGCGACGACCAGACCCAGGACGTCGGAGAGGTTATGGCCCGCGTCCGCAATCAGGGCCATGGAATTGCTGGTGAAGCCAAAGACGATCTCAAGGATCACGAAGGCGGTGTTGAGACCAATTCCGATTGCGAAGGCGGTTCCGAAGTTCGCGGGGGCGTGGACGTGAGCGCCGGGCGGGTGAGTGTGGCGGGCATGATCGTCGTGAGCGTGATCTTGATGGGGCTGATGAAAATACAATTGGGCCATAAGACTCGGTACGGATGGACTGTGGTTTTGAAGCGTTCACCGCCGACATATTCACATCCGAAAGCGAATACTATTACGGTCGCGGCACACATCCACGCCTATTAGTTGCCTATGGCCTGATCGGCCGTCCAGACCGGGGGTAGCGCGTCCGGCCCGCCCGAGCTGTTCTTTGCACCCCGTCTGAGGCGGTCAAACCGATCTCTTTCAAACAGCCTTATTTGCAGCCACAGCTTCGCGGTCTCGCCGCGCGGCCGCGCGAGCTTTGCCCTGAACGATGTGCCCGCCGGGATCAGAGGGCGCAGTGCTACCCCCAAGAGGGAGCAGGGATTGCCTGGCGCCCGAAGCTCCCGCAGCCGCGCGTGGTGTGTTGGGTAGCACGCGCGTTAGTCACCACGGTCACACCGGAAGCACCCTGCATTCCCCGC
>PLSZ01000415.1 GCA_003164305.1 Acetobacteraceae bacterium | reverse complement strand
CCGCTGGCGGAGGCGCTGCCGTTCGAGTTGTGGACCATCGGCGGCGCCGCGGCCGGCGCGTTCGTCATGGCGAACTCCATGCACGACGTGAAGCATGCGATGCACGGCCTTGGCAAAATGGTGAAAGGCGCCGTTTACAAGAAGCCGGATTATGTGGAGTTGCTCAGCCTGATGTACTACCTGGTGCGGCTGGCTAGCACCAAGGGCAACATGGCGCTGGAACCGCATATCGAAAAACCCGAGGAAAGCTCGGCGTTTCAGCGCTTTCCCAAGATCATCGCCAACCGTCGCGCCTGCAACCTGATTTGCGACTACCTGCGGCTGGTCGGCATGAACGCCGACGATCCCAATCAGATCGAAGACGTGATGGCGCGGGAGTTGAAGAAAACCCTGAATGAGGAACTGCATCCGGCGCACGCCCTGCAGATGATGGCGGATGGATTGCCGGCGTTGGGGATTGTCGCCGCCGTACTGGGCGTGATCAAAACGATGTCGCATATCGATCAGCCGCCGGCGATCCTCGGCGCGATGATCGGCAGCGCGCTGACCGGAACGTTTCTGGGCGTGCTGCTGGCGTATGGCATGGTCGGCCCGTGCGCCAGCCGGCTGCAGGGCGTCGTCGAGGAAGAGGCCAAATACATGGAGGTCATTCGCGCGGTCATCGTCACCCATCTGCATGGCAACGCACCACAGGTCAGTATCGAGTCCGGCCGCAAGATGGTGCCGAACGAGCACATGCCCGGGTTCTCGGAGATGGAACAGGCGATCGAGCAGATCAAGGTGTAGCGCCGGACGCGTGAACCGAGGAAAAAGCGCCGGGGTTTCACCCCCGGACCCCGACCCGGGCTCTGCCCCCGGGTCGGGGTCCAGGGCAGGCTCTGGACGCGCCAAGGCGACGTGCGACAATAAAGGAGTCGCCTGACCACCTGCCTTTCTCGTCATTCCCGGGCTCGACCCGGGGATCCATTCAGGCGCCGTGCGGCGATAGATCCCCGGGGCGAGCCCGGGGATGACGAGGGTGGAACGACGACCTGACGCGATCATTGTTGGACGTCGCTTAAGGGCGATCCCCCCTTAGGAAACCGTCAATTTGGGTCAGTGTCTCAGGAGGACCAACCCGCGCCATGAAAGGTCTCGGTTGGCCCTCCTGAGACACTGACCCAATGGATAGAGTCCAGAGGGCCTCGCCCCATAGGCGCTAAAATAGTGCCGCGCATCGAACGACATCATTCACTCACGTCATGGTCCGGCTCGACCGGANNTGGAGGGCTCGAGCTCGCTTTCCGTACGATTTTAGCGCCTATGGGGCCTCGCCCTGCGCCTGCCCTGGGGCTTGACCCGAAGGGTAGGCTTCAGGGGCAAAGCCCACGGTCGGGGTCCGGGGCGAAGCCCGGCGCCTACCGGCTCACCGCCCGCCGCGCCGCCAGCAGAGCGTTCAGCCGATCCAGCAGTTGTACCTCGCTCACCGGCTTGCGCAACAGCGAGAACGTACCGCTCATGGCGCCACTCAACGCCAACGCCGTCTCGTCCCCCGCGTACCCCGTCAGCAACACCGCCGGCAATCCTGGGCTGCGCGCCTGAAGCCCACGGATCACCGACAAACCATCCACCCCGGACATCGACAAATCGGTGACCACCGCATCCACCGTCATGGTCTCAGCCAAAGCCAGCGCCTCCGAACCACTCGCCGCCACCAACACCTCAAAGCCGGCATCCTCCAGTTGCCGCGCCAGCACCTCCCGGATCACCGCCTCATCATCGACCAGTAGGATCCGAGCGTCCGCCGCCGGACCGGATAAGGCCGCCGTCGTGGACACCGCGCTCCGGTCAGCGGCCGCCTCGGGCAGCCACAACGTCACCGTCGTGCCCCGGCCCACCGCGCTTTCGACCGCCAGCGCGCCTCCCGATTGCTCCGCGAACCCCTGTGCCATCGCCAGCCCAAGACCGGTGCCGGAGCCGGGGCGCTTGGTCGTGAAGAACGGCTCCCGCGCGCGCGCCAAGGTCGCGGCGTCCATCCCTTCCCCCGCGTCGGTGACCGTGAGCCTTACGTAGTGCCCGGACGCGAGCCTGGCCGGATGCGGCGCGGTCACTGTCTCCGGCGCGGCGGACAGGGTCAAAGCGCCGCCGTTCGGCATCGCGTCACGTCCGTTGGTGGCAAGGTTGACCAGCACCGTCTCCAACTGCCCGCGGTCGGCCAGCAAGGGACGAAGCTCCGGGCCCAGATGCAGCCTGACCTCGATGGTGGCGCCGAGGGTGTGGGTCAGGATCTCCCCCAGCTCGTGCAGCAACTCCGCCACATCCACCGGCTCGGCGGCCAGTTCGCCGCGCTGCCCCAGGGTCAGCAGGCGGCGGGTGATGGAGGTGCCGCGCTCAACCGCGCCACTGGCGAGTTGCGCCAGCCGCCGGACGCCCTCCTCATCCTCTGGGCGGCGTTCGATCAGCCGCAGCGCGCCCATCACCGCCTGCAGGACGTTGTTGAAATCATGCGCGATGCCGCCCGCCAGTTGACCCAGAGCCTGTAGCCGCTCCGCCTGCGCCGCGCGGGCTTGCGCGGTCTCCCGCGCCGCGATTTCCTCGCGCACCCGGGCTTCCAGGGTTTCGGTCAGGCCGCGCAACGCGAGTTCGATCTCCTTGCGCGCGGTAATGTCCTGGATCACGCCGATGGTGCGCACCGGATGGCCATCCTTGAAATCCAGGCGCGCATGGGCGCCAATCCAGCGCCATTCGCCATCCGGCCGGCGAAACCGGTATTCATGCTGTATATCGTTGCCCGGAGCCGCCAAAGCACGCTCCCAACTGGCGCGGATCTTCGGCTGATCCTCGGGATGCACGTTGGAAAACCATTTCGCAAAGCTCTTGTCGCGCTCATCGTCGCGGCCGAAGATCTTCTCCGCCTCGGGCGTGGAGAACGCGAGGTCGGTGACCAGATCCAGCTCCCGCACGCCCATCCCCGCCGCTTCCAGCGCCAGCCGCAGCCGCTCCTCGCTTTCCGCGAGCGCGGTTTCGATGCGTTTGCGATCGGTGATATCCTCGATAATCCGCAGATGGCGCTCCGGCCGGCCGTTGGCGTCGCGCAGCAGGGAGCCGGTGAACCTGACCCAGACCACCTCTCCGTCCTGACGGATGTAACGTTTCGTGGTCGCGAACCCTTCGATGGTGCCAGCGAGCAACGACCTTCGGCGCTCCTGGTCGGCGGCCAAATCGTCCGGATGGGTAATCGCCTCGAACCAGCCCGGCTGGAGCAATTGCTCCCGGCTGCACCCAGTGATCGCGCACAGCCGGTCGTTGACGCTTCGCACGGTCCCATCCAGGGCGACCAGCGAGAGCCCGAGACCCGCCTGCTCGAACGCCGCGCCGAGGGGTTCGAACCCATCGTGGCCCAGACCGGAGCCGGCATTCGCCGCGGGACGCCATCGCCCGCCCGCGGCTTTCAGCATATGGGCCAGAACGCTTCGCAAGGCTCCTCCGTTTTGGGTCGACCTGGTTTCTAATGTCGTGAGAACCCGGGTGCAACGAGGCTGTCGCGGGCGCATCGCCGGCCGGTGAAACCCATCCTTAAGCGAGACGGTCGATCGCGACGGTCCGGTTCAGCGCAATGGGCACGCCTCAGAAGAATTCAGTCGCGCGTTTTTTTATTTTGGCACCAAAATAATAACCAGGACATGCTCACGGCGTTCACCGGAACATCGCGTCGACCACGCTTTGATCGATGTCCTCGATCCGCGCCGGTCGCCACTTTGGTTGCCGGTCCTTGTCCACCACCATCGCGCGCACGCCCTCGGCGAAATCGGGATACGCCATCGTCGTCCGCGTCAGCAGAAACTCCGCGTCGAGGGTCCGCCTTAAGGTCATGTCGGCGCCGTGCCGGAACGCCTCCAGCGTGAAGGCCAGCGCGGTGGGCGACACCGTGCGCATCGCCTTCAAAGCCGTCGCGGCCCAGTCGCCGGTCTCTCGCTCCAGGCGGGCGACGATCTCACCAACCGTATCGGCGGAGAAACAATGATCAATCGCGGCCAGATGCGCTTCCAGCGAGTGCGGCGGCAGCGGCTCCGCGAACCGCGCCAGCGCCGCGACCCCGATCTCCGCCAGCGCCGCCGACAACGCCGGTAGGCGCGCGCGCGAAACGAAATGCGTGGCGAAGCCGGCGTGCACCGCGTCCACTCCGGTCGTGCGCAGTCCGGTCAGGCCCAGATAAACGCCCAACTGACCCGGCAGCCGAGGCAAAAAGAACGTGCCGCCGATATCGGGGAAAAAGCCGATCGCGGTTTCCGGCATGGCGAACATCGCGTGCTCGGTCGCCACGCGATGCGGTCCGTGCACCGAGACGCCGATCCCGCCGCCCATGCAGATGCCGTCGATCAGCGCGATGTACGGTTTCGCGTAAGTCGCGATCATGAAGTTGAGGTCGTATTCCTCGCGGAAGAATGCCTCCACGTCGGTGCGGTCGCCGGATAACTGGCCGTCACGCAGGGCGCGGATGTCACCGCCGGCGCAGAACGCGCGGTCGCCGGCGCCCTCGATCACCACGGCGTGCACGTGCGGATCGTCGTGGAAGGTCCGCAGCGCCTGGGTGAAACCGCGGACCATGTCCAATGTCAGCGCGTTCAGAGCCTTCGGGCGGTTGATCAGGACGCGCCCGACCCGGCCGTCGCGGCGGGCGATGATGGTGTCGTCTTCGGTCATGCGGGGGGGTCTCCGGTCGGGCTTTGGCGTGATGGCCGGTTTGCCGGAAGCGGAGCGATGCCTCAAGCCTGGTCGCGGTGGCGAGGTCGCCATGGATTCCGGCGGGGAGTCCGCGCTGGCGCCGGCACCGGCACCGGCACCGGCACCGGCCGGAACCTATCGTCGATCCAGCTGTCCCACCATCACAATGCGCCCCCACACTCCACGCATGAAACATTGCGCCGCCGACCCCCAACCGGCACCCTCCCGCCATGAAGCGCCATTTCATCGTCACCCTGCTCAGCTTCAACGGCGGCTATGTGGATACCGCGGGCTTCCTCGGCCTGCAGGGCCTGTTCACCGCGCACGTGACCGGCAACTTCGTCACCGCCGGCTATGCCCTGGTGTTCGGCACCCACGGCATCACCGCGAAGCTCATCGCGCTGCCCGAGTTCATCGTCATCGTCGCGCTCGCCCGCCTGATCGGCGCCGCCATGCGCGCGCGGCAATGGCCCGATCTGAAAATCCTGCTCTGCGTGAAAGTCGCCCTGTTGCTCGCGTTCTTCGTGCTGGCGGTGCGGTTCGGCCCCTTCCCCGACAGCGACTCCCCGATCGCGCTGCTGACCGGCTTCGCCGCCATCGCCGCCATGGCGATTCAGAACGCCGTCCACCGCGTCCACTTCGCCGCGCTGCCGCCCACGACCCTGATGACCGGCAACACGACGCAGGCGACGCTCGACGCGGTCGACCTGCTCAGCGGCGTCGCGGGAGGCAACGCCGCGGCGATCCGGCTCCGGCTGTCCCGCACCCTGACCGGCATCCTCGCGTTCGCCGCCGGGTGCGCGCTCGCCGCCGTGCTCTATGGCTGGATCGGCTTTTGGTGCCTCGCCGTGCCGGTCGCCACCGGCGCCGTCGCCGCCATCGTCCGGATCACCGACTGACCCAGCCCGGACCCATCGCCAACGAGGCGCCAGCAAACGGTGGAATCCCGCCCCCGACCTGTGCATAACCTCGGCCGCCCTCGCGAAAAGGATTCTCCCTCGTGCGCATTACGATGATTGGTGGCGGCTATGTCGGCCTCGTGTCCGGCGCCTGCTTCGCGGAATTCGGCACGGATGTGGTCGTTGTCGAGGCCGACCCGGCGAAGCTCGCCGCGCTGCGGATGGGCAAAATGCCGATCTACGAGCCTGGTCTGGAGAAACTGGTCAATGAGAATGTCGCCGCCGGCCGCCTGGCCTTCACCGGCGACCTGACTGAGGGTGTGCAAAACGCCGAGGCCGTGTTCATCGCCGTCGGCACCCCCACGCGGCGTGGCGACGGCCACGCCGACCTGACCTATGTCTACGCGGCGGTGGAACAGGTCGCCCGCGCGCTGACCGTCCCCACGGTGATCGTCACCAAGTCGACGGTGCCGGTCGGAACCGGGCGGCGGATCAAGGAAATCGTCGCCTCGGCGCGGCCCGACCTGGAAATCGACGTCGCCTCCAATCCGGAGTTCCTGCGCGAAGGCAACGCCATCACCGACTTCATGCGTCCCGACCGCGTGGTGATCGGCTCCGAAACCGACCGCGCGCGGGAGGTGCTGAACCAATTGTACCGGCCGCTCAACCTGATCGAGACGCCGATCCTGCATACCGGCATCGAAACGGCGGAGCTGACCAAATACGCCGGCAACGCGTTCCTGGCGATGAAGGTCACCTTCATCAACGAAATGGCCGATCTGTGCGAGAAAGTCGGTGCCGACGTGCACGACGTCGCTCGCGGGATCGGGCTGGACGGCCGCATCGGCCGCAAGTTCCTGCATCCCGGTCCCGGCTATGGCGGGTCGTGTTTTCCGAAGGACACGCTGGCTCTGGTACGCACCGCGCAGGACCACGGCGCGCCGTCCCGCCTCGTGGAGGCGACGGTCCTGGTCAACGACGCCCGCAAGTCCGGCATGGCGATGCGCGTGATCAACGCGTGCGGCGGCTCGGTGCGCGGCAAGACGATCGCGGTGCTCGGCCTGACGTTCAAGCCGGAGACCGACGACATGCG
>PLSZ01000599.1 GCA_003164305.1 Acetobacteraceae bacterium | reverse complement strand
ATGACGAGGATGACGAGGATGACGATACGGGGACGTCACGACCGAGGGTCAACGTCAACGCCGGTTGGTATAACCCGCAGCCTGTTTAACCCAGGGGCCCGATCACATCATCATGCGCCGCGCGACAACCGCGCCAAATCCGAACACCAGGGGCAGCACGCAGCCGATCAGCGCCTTGACGATCCGCCGCCCTTTCGCCAGGTCAACCACCACAAGTCCAGCGTTCAGCACAAAGAAGATCGCCGACACCACGCCGCACAGCGCCAGCGCGAAGGCGATCCCGCCGTGGCTCAACGTGCCCGGCGGCCGCGGGCCGTCCAGCGCCATGCCAAGCGGCACCGACAACGCGACGAAGCCAATGTATAGAATATTGCGCTGGCCGAATTTAAGCCACGAGGCCGGTGTCAGATCGGCTTGCGCCTCGTCGTCGCGCCAGTTCCGCATGAAACTCCTCAAGACCGGTTCACCCCACGATGCGCCGCGTCAGCTCCGGGCTCAATCCCCGTGCCGGCTTTGGCCGCGGGCGGGCGAAACTGCCGCGCCCCGGCGGACGAGGGCGCAGGCCGGTCACCGCCTCGGCCAAACGGACCGCGCAACTGACGCCATCCAGCAAGGGGACCGGGATCAGATCGGCCGCCTCGCGCGCCAGGCCGGCGATCGGGGCGCCGCCGAGGATAATGACCTCGGCCTGGTCTCGTTCCACCGCGAGGCCGCATTCCTCCAGCAGCCGGTCACGCAGCAGGTCTTTCGCCTGCGTGATGTCGGCGATCGGCACGTCCAGCGGGCGCACGCTGACCAGCCGGCCGGCCAAGCCGTGTTCCTCGGCGCATTCCTGATACCAGCGGCCCAACCGAGGCGTCAGGCAAACGATCGAAATGCGACGGCCCAGGGTCCAGGCGGTGAGGAGGGCGGATTCTTCGATGCCGAAGATCGGGATGTCGGCGAATTCGCGGGCGGCGGCGAGGCCGGGATCGCCGAACGCGCCGATGATCGCCGCGTCGTGACCCTCCATGTGGCGCGCCAACACGTCCAGCACCGCGTGGCCGGCGATCGCCGCTTCGACACGATTCTCCACGTATTGGGTGCCAAACGCGGCGGTAACCGCGGTGATCTCCGTCCCGGGTGATGCGAACCGCCGAGCCTCCGTCGCCATCGAGGCGGTGATCGCCTCGGTGATGTTCGGATTGATCAGCAGAAGCTTCATCGACCGGTCAGGATGCGCTCGACCAGTTGTTTCACTGTCGGGATGAAACCGTTCGAGTAGAACGGGTCCTTGGCGAAGCGGAACGCGTTGTGGCCGGAGAACATCAGGTTGTTCTCAAGCAAAGCCGCGTTGTCGCCGGCGTGCGCGATCTCCTGCAGCGTCTTCTGGATGCAGAAACTGCGCGGGTCGGCGCGCTTGTTGGTGGAGAAATCGGGCTCGTGCTGCGACCAGTTGGAGAACCGGCAGGTGCTGAGACAGCCCATGCACGCCGCCTGATCCGCCAGGATTTCCCGGGCCTTTTCGGGCGTGACGAAAATCAGCGTGGAGTCCGGAGTACGCAGCGCCTCGGTAAAACCCACGCCCTCCCAGCCGATGACGCGCTCAAGGTCCGGATGGGTCAGGTAGACGATGCGCTTGCGCGGGCCAACGCCATATTCCGCGACATGCTCGCCCACTGGCTCGGTGGTGTAGGCGACCTGCCGCTCGCTGCGGCCCTTCAGTTCGTGCAGGAACTCGTTATCGACCGCGCTGGAATAGAAACCGGTGGGAGAGAACCGGTTCAGGTAAACGTCGCCCTCCTTCAGCGTCAGCAGCTTCTGCTTCCAGGGATTCGGGATCGGGCTTTCCTTGGTCAGCAGCGGCCGCGTGCCGAACTGGAACGCGATCGGGCCGATTTCCTTGTTGTCGAGCCAGTGTTCCCATTCCTCCAGCCACCAGACGCCACCGGCCATGATGATCGGGGTCTCACCCAGGCCGAATTCGTTCATGGTCTTCCGCAACGCGACCACGCGGGGATACGGATCCTCGGGTTTTTGCGGGTTCTCGCTGTTGGACAGGCCGTTATGACCGCCGGCGAGCCACGGGTCCTCATAAACCACGCCGCCCAGAAGCTCGGCGGTCTTGTGGTAGGCGCGTTTCCACAGTGCGCTGAACGCCCGCGCCGAGGAGATAATCGGATAATAATGCACGTTGAATCGCGCGGCGATGTCGGACAGGCGGTAAGGCATGCCGGCGCCGCAGGTGATGCCGTGGATGAGGCCCTTGGCCTGCTCCAGCACCTCGGTGATGACCCGCTCGGCGCCACCCATCTCCCAGAGGATATTGGCGTGAATCCGCCCCTTACCCCCGGTAATGTCAAACGCCTTCCGCGCCTGGGCGATCGCGCCGCGGACCGCGTANNTCGGCGTTGACCGCGCTGATCGTGCCGATGCCACCGCCCAGTGCCCAATGGCCGGCCGTGGTGCCATTGGAGACGCAGCAGCCTTTGCCGCCCTCCACCAAAGGGAGCACGTCGAAGCCGCCCATCCTGATCGCGTTAATCGCTTGCATCCCCGGTCATCCCTATCAGGCCCGGTTCAGTCGGGTGCCGCCGGAACCAATTCGCACATGTGGTCTGGATACGACTCCCGCCGCCGGATGAAAATATGTCAATCCGGCGGCGGGCGCCATTCACCCCGTCATTTTTGGTCATCCATCGTCAGGTCCCCACTCCGCCGAGCCGGGCGAAGCCAGGAAGCCTCGATGGCGCGGTATCAGTCTCCAGAAGGCGGTTGATCCGAGCCCTCCTGAAACGCCGGCCGCTCGCGCCGCGGCCGGTCGAAGCCACGATCGCCGCGATCCGGGCGATCACCCCGCTCCGGCCGGTCGCCGCGGGCCGGACGCTCACCGACCTGAGCCGTAATATCGTCGCCCGTGGTCTGATCGACCACGCGCATCGACAGCTTGATCTTACCGCGCTCGTCGAAGCCGATGACCTTGACCTTCACCTGGTCGCCGACATTGACCACGTCGGTGGTCTTGGCGACCCGTTCCGGCTTCAACTCGCTGATATGGACCAGACCATCCCGAGAACCCATGAAGTTCACGAACGCGCCGAAATCGGCCGTCTTCACGACCTTGCCGTTGTAGATCGTGTTCATCTCCGGCTCCGCCGTCAGGCCGCGGATCCAGTCGATCGCCGCCTGCGCCTGAGACTGATCGACGGCGGCGATCTTGATGGTGCCGTCGTCGTCGATGTCGATCTTGCACTTGGTCGCCTCGACGATTTCCCGGATCACCTTGCCGCCGGTGCCGATCACCTCCCGAATTTTCTCCTTCGGCACGGTGATGATGCTGATCCGAGGCGCGGTCGCGGCCACGTCGCCGCGCGCCCCGGTCAGCGCCTTCGCCATCTCACCCAGGATGTGCAGCCGCCCGTCGCGCGCCTGCGCCAGGGCGATCTGCATGATCTCCGGCGTGATGGACGTGATCTTGATGTCCATCTGCAAGGAGGTTATGCCGGCCTCGGTCCCCGCGACTTTGAAGTCCATGTCGCCGAGGTGGTCCTCGTCGCCGAGAATGTCGG
>PLSZ01000667.1 GCA_003164305.1 Acetobacteraceae bacterium | reverse complement strand
GCGACGAAATGTTCGGCGACCAGGATTTTGCCCAGAGCGGGGTCCGGATCCACGCGATAGCAGAACAAGCCGCTGGGAAAATCGTGGCCTTCTCGCCGCGCGACGATAATCCCCGAGTTCCCCCCGCGGCGCTTTCCCGTCGCGCCCTGGGCGAAACGCAGCCACGCGGTGACGCTGAGACCAGGAATGGCTTCCCGGATCAACGGATAGACAGCGCGGATCTCGCCCCGCGAGAGAGGCTCAACGGAAAACGTCGCCATGTTGGTTCGCTCGGGTTCTTGGTCTCAACGTGCCCGACGAAACACCGCGCGGCGTTGATTCAGATCAAAGCCTCGCGTCAGGGAACGGTCCAGGGTGCGAATGGAACATGGGCGAGGTGTGTGTCTCAGGCGTGCCCGGACGTACCCGTTCATGTGCCTGAGGTCGCCAGCGACGACTCAACAGCATGCCTGGCCAATGGGGTGGTCAGACTCCCACGAAGCCGATAAGAAGCCTGGAGCCCAGAGGATAAAATGAACGCTTTGCCCACGCGTCCTCTCGTCCTGGATCCACGCGGGGCCATTGAGCCTTGCGGAAGCTGTGACGCGCGTTCGCAAAGCGTCTGCAACGCGATCCCCGAGCCCGAAATGCGCCGCCTCGCCGAGGCCGCGACCACGGGCCACGCCGCGCCCGGCAGCAGTTTCGTCGTCGAGGGGGAACCCGCCAGCGCGTTCTTCAACATCACTGGCGGTACCGCCAAGCTTTACAAGCTTCTGCCGGACGGACGGCGGCAAATCACCGGCTTCGTCGGAACAGGCCATTTCCTCGGTCTCGCGGTCTCCGACACCTACGCCTTCAGCGCGGAAGCGATCGATCCGGTGCGCTATTGCCGGTTTTCCCGCGCGAAGCTGCGTGCGCTGTTGGATGATTTCCCGGCGATGGAGCAACGCCTGCTACAGGTCGCCTCCAACGAACTGGTCGCCGCGCAGGAGCAAATGCTGCTTCTGGGGCGCAAAACCGCACGGGAGCGTGTGGCGACTTTCCTGTTGGCGCAATCTCGTTTGGGTGTGATCTGCCAGGTGCCGCGTGCGCGGTTCGCTCTGCCGATGACGCGCGGCGATATCGCCGATTACGTTGGCCTGACGATCGAAACAGTCAGCCGCACATTGACGAAACTGCGGTCCGACGGCCTCGTTGATATTCCGAACGCGACCGATATCGTCATCCGGAATCGTGCCGCCATGAAGCAGATCGCCGAAGGGCTGACGTAACCAACCCAGCACCGCGTTCCAACTCGGTGCGGCGGCGACGGCTCTGGCCCCCACGGGGACGATGCGTTGCGACGCGTCGGGCTGGATGCCAAAAATCACAGACGGATTCGCGTCGATCCGGGCCAGTCCATCGGGAGAGGAACGCACCATGGCGACCAGGCCTCGGGGGTTTGACGAGACCGCCGATCTCGTCATCGTCGGCGCCGGCATGGCCGGATTCTGCTGCGCCATCGAGGCCGCCAATCTGGGCGCCACCGTCATTCTGTTGGAGAAAGAGGCGGAAACCGGCGGCAGTTCGCGTCTGAGCGGTGGCTCGTTCGCCTTCGCCGGAACCGACCAGCAGGAAGCCGCGGGGATCGAGGACGACTCGCCGCGCATGCTGGAGGACCTACGCCGCGTCGGGCAGCACAAGAACAACGAGGCTCTGTTGCGCGCGTTCGGCGAGGCGCAGCTCAACACCTGGCGCTGGCTGCAATCGCTCGGTCTGACGTTCGGATCACCCAAGGCGGGCTCCGGTCAATCCGTGCCGCGGACCCATCGCGCCGACCCGGTCGGGATGTTCGGACTTCTGGGCGATGCAAGCGCGCGGTCCGGGCGCGTGCGACTGCTGTGCCAAACCGAAGCGATCCGTCTGCTGCGCGCGGACGGCAAGGTCAACGGCGTCCAGGCTGCCGAGGGCAACCGCGCCATGACGATCGGTGCCAACCGTGGAGTCGTGCTGACCACCGGCGGCTTCATGCGCGGCGAGGCATTGCTGGAAAATTTCGCTCCGGGCCAGGCCCAGGCGTTGCGCATGGGGGCCGCCGGATGCACCGGCGACGGGCTGCGGATGGCGTGGCAACTCGGCGCCGACTTGTGCGATATGGGATATATCAGCGGCACGTTCGGCATCCATCCCGATTCGGGGCCGGAAGATCACCACTTCCTGCACTCGATCTATCTGGGCGCCATCGCGGTCAACCGCGCCGGCCATCGTTTCGTGGACGAATCGCTATCCTACAAGCTGGTAGGCGACGCCTGCCTGCGACAGCCCGGCGCGATCGGTTTTCAGATCTTCGATCAGACCGTCATGGAGCGTTCCCCGGCCGATGGTTCGTCGTTCGACGCCGGAGCGGAACTACGCGCGGGCCGCCTGATCACCGAGGCCACCGTTCCGGCACTGGCTGAATGCCTGGACATCGATGCCACGGGCCTCGTCACCACGCTGCGACGCTACAACGCCGATGTGGCACGCGGCGACGACAGCGCGTTCGGGCGCACCAGTCTGACCTCCGGTTGGGGCAAGCCCGCGCCGATCGAGCACGCGCCGTTTTACGCCTATCCGTCCCGTAGCGCTGTCGTCGGCACCTATTGCGGCCTGGTAGTGGATACCCAACTGCGGGTGCATGATGTGTTCGCCGCTCCGATCAGGCAGTTGCTGGCGGCCGGCCATGTCACCGGCGGATTCCACGGCGCCGGCTATATGACCGGCACCGCGCTCAGCAAGGCGGCGGTGTTCGGCCGGCTCGCGGCTCGCTCGGCGATGACGTCGTCAATCTGACGCCAGGACCGACGCGGGAGACGACGGGGGCGTCCCCTCATAGGCATCAGGATAAGGCCACCTAAACAGAAACTACTTCCTCTGA
>PLSZ01000688.1 GCA_003164305.1 Acetobacteraceae bacterium | reverse complement strand
CGATAGGTCCCGAGGCCGACCGGCTTGCCGTTCCGGACGGGGACCTCGATGGTCAGCAGGCGCTTCAGGTTGGTGTTCCAGGTGCGCACGCGGGTGATGCCCTCGACCGGGGGAACGATGCCGGACTCGATCGCGTACTGGCCGACGGCGGCCGAGATGTTGCCGCACAGGCTGTGGTAATCGACGTGCGGGCGATCGATCTCGACCTGGCCGAAGGTATAGGTGACGTCGGTGTTCGCCATGCGCGGCGGGCCGATGATCGCCAGCTTGCTGGTCAGCGGGTCGGCGCCGCCCAGACCGTCGATCTGGCGTTTGTCGGGGGAGCCGAAGACGCGAAGGATCAGGCGGTCGCGCTCGGGTCCGGCGGGCGGGAGGTCTTCCTCGCGCAGGAAGATCGCTTTGCTGGTGCCGCCGCGCATGATGGTGCAGCGTAATGATTCCATGGTGGGTTCTCCCGCGGGCCGGCTGGCTTGGGCGATGGTAGCGCGGTTCGCGGTGGCACGGGAATCGGCCTGGGCGGCTGGTCAGGGGATGAAGCGTCGCAGACTGTCCTTCAGCAGAACGCTGTTGAAGTTCATGAGCAGGGCTACCTGGCAACCACTAAGGCGCAAGTAACTGCGCGCTTGCGCCTCATGCACCGGCAGGATGCGCTCGACCGCTTTGAGTTCGACCAGGACGGTCCGCGCCACGATGATGTCGGCGAAGAAGCCCTGGTTCAGGCGGATGTCCTCGTAAACGACCGCGAGCGGCACCTCGCGTTGGAACTCCAGGTTGGCATGTTGAAGCTCCCAGCAGAGACAATGATGATACACGGTCTCCAGCAGTCCTGGGCCGAGCTTGCGGTGCACCTTGATGGCGAGGCCAATGATGCGGTCGGTCAGGACGGGACCGGGTTCCGTTACGGGCATGGGGTGGGGTTATGGGGGTGGATGGTTGCGGAAGGCTTAACGTTGCGTCTGTTCGTGGTCGCGGCTGGCTTGTGAGGTTTTGACGTCCGGGTTTGTTCCTGGCTGGCTTATCAATCGCAGAGGACGATGAGACGCAGGGATCGCAGAGAAGATTTTCATAAGCCGTGCCGGTTGCGTGTCCAGGGGTCGCCTCGCATGGGGCTTCGCCCAGGCCGGAGAGTCGTTGCGACTGGCGAGGAGGCGCGGTTTCGACTGAGCTTCTCTGCGATCTCTGCGTCTCATCGTCCTCTGCGATTGATAAGCCAGCCGAGGTCGGCACCGGCGGAAATGTTTCCGTCCCCGAGACAGGGGCGGCATCGTTTGTGGACGGGGCGGGGTTACGTGCGTGGTGATCGCTGGCGATTTAACCTTCCAGCGCATGTGTGTGTTCCTGGCTGGCTTATCAATCGCGGAGGACGATGAGACGCAGGGATCGCAGAGAAGGTTTTCATGATCCATCCTGCTGGCTGTGGTCGTTAGCTCTCAGCAGCGCGGGCCCCAGGCCGGGGAATCGTTGCGACTGGCGCGGTTTCGACTGAGTTTCTCCGCGATCTCTGCGTCTCATCGTCCTCTGCGATTGATAAGCCAGCCGAGGTCGGCGCGGACGGAAATGTTTCACTCGCGGTCTAAACCGGCGCCCCGTCGCCCTGCGGCGATCGCCGCCGCGATCTCGGTCTCGCTCGTGCCCAGGGCCGCGAGCAAGCCGGCGTGGTTGCCCTGCACGATCTCGCGCGAACGATGCGAGCGCCCGACCGCCGCTTCCAACGCGCGGAAGATCGCCAGCGCGCAACGCATCAGCGGTGCCCCTCGCGCATGATGGTGCAGCGTAATGATTTCACGGTGGATTCACCCGCGGGCGTGGCACCGGCTGGCTGGTGGGTGATGGTAGCGCGGTTTCAGGTTCGCGGAAACCGGAAGGATCGGGGCGCGCGCCCGGAACGCGCGGAGGCGAGGCGTAATGAACGGTCCCAACCTCGAACTTGCGGGCATTCGCGCCGATGGCATATTCTGCCAATGCGTCAGTCCCGCCAGGAGAGCACCATGCCCACGCGCAACGTTGTGCTGACCGAACAGCAAGCGGCGATGATCGAAAACCTGGTGCATTCCGGCCGCTACCAGAACGCCAGCGAGGTGTTGCACGACGGGCCGCGGCTGGTGCAACAGCGGGAGGCCGAGGACGCCGCACGCCTCGTGGCGCTCCGCGACGCCGCGCGTGTCGGTCTGGAGGATTTCGCCGCCGGCCGGTTTCGCAGGTTCGCCGACGGGCCGGCGCTCCGCGATCATCTGGCCGCGCGCGCCGATAAGGTGCTGAAGCCGCGCGGGTGACACGCCGGCCTTGGGCGGTCGGGCTGTCGGACAGGGCGGAGGCGGACTTCGACGATATCTCGCGCTGGGCCGCGGATCGTTTTGGCGCCAGGCAGGCTGCCTCGTACGGCAAGGTGCTGGCCGCGTCGCTGAGCCGTCTGGAGCATGGGCCGGCCGTGCCGGGAGCGCGACAACGCGAGGAGATCGGCGCCGGCTTGCATACGCTGCGTGTTGGGAGTCGTGGACGGCATATCATACTGTTCCGCGTTGGCAGCGAGCTGGACCGAACGATCGATGTATCGCGGATATTGCACGACGCGATGGATCTCGCGCGGCATGCGGGGGAAGACGATTGACCGCCGATCCGCGTTGACGCGTCATGACCGATCCAAACCGGCGTCCCGTCGCACCGCGGCGATCGCCGCCGCGATCTCGGTCTCGCTCTTGCCCATGTCCGTGAGCAGGCCGGCGTAGTTGCCCTGCACGGTCTCGCGTGAAGGATGCGAGCGCCCGATGGCCGCTTCCAACGCGCAGAAGATCGCCAGCGCGCGGCGCATCACCGGTTCCGCCTCGCCGTGCCGGTTGGAGTCTTGCAGCAACCGGGCGAGGTTGTTGAGGTCGATCGCGACCCTCGGATGGTCCTTGCCGTAGCTGGCCTCATCGATGCCCAGCGCGCGGCGATACAGCGGTTCCGCCTCGCCGAGCCGGTTGGTGGCTTGCAGCAACAAAGCGAGGTTGTTGAGGTCGATCGCGACCCTCGGATGGTCCTTGCCGAAGCTGGCCTCGTCGATGCCCAGCGCGCGGCGATACAGCGGTTCCGCCTCGCCGAGCCGGTTGGTGGCTTGCAGCAACGCGGCGAGGTTGTTGAGGTCGCGCGCGACGTCCGGATGGTCCTTGCCGTAGCTGGCC
>PLSZ01000277.1:1676-5557 GCA_003164305.1 Acetobacteraceae bacterium | reverse complement strand
GGGGCCGTCCACACATGACCGGAGGGTCGGCCCGCACAGAAATCGTGCTCTATCCGAGAGCACGGCTCCCGCGTCACGCGATGACAGGGTCAGGCTCAGGCGTGACGGCGGGTGGCCGGTACGACGCCCCCTCCACGCCAGCCTGTCAGGCGGCGAACGGAGGCATCGCCATCTGCCGAACCGGCGCCTCATGCGGCAGCGCCTCGACATTTTCCTCCATCGGCTCGCGGATCATGTAACCGCGGCCCCACACCGTACCGATCAGGTTGTCGGCCCCGGCGACCGCCAGCTTCTTTCGCAGCTTGCAAATGAAAACGTCGATGATCTTCATCTCCGGTTCATCCATCCCGCCGTAAAGATGGTTCAGGAACGCTTCCTTGGTCAGCACCATGCCCTTGCGGAGCACCAGCAACTCCAGGATCGAATATTCCTTGCCAGTCAGGTGCACTTCTTGCCCATCCACCGTGACTTCCCGGCTGTCCAGGTTCAACTCGATCGCGCCGAGCCGCAGCGTCGGTTGGCTGAAACCCTTGCTGCGCCGGGTGATCGCCTGCATGCGCGCCAGCAACTCCGACTTGTCGAACGGCTTGGTGATGAAATCGTCGGCGCCGAGCCCCAAACCCTTCACCTTGGCCTGTGGCCGCGACAGGCCGGACAGGATCAGCACCGGCGTATCGTTACGGGACATCCGCATGCGGCGGACGACTTCATACCCCTCGACATCCGGCAGGATCACGTCCAGCAGCACGATGTCATATTCATAATGCCGGGTGAGTTCGATCGCTTCTTCCCCGGTCTCGGCATGCTCGACCACGGCGCCGGCGCCTTTCAGCATCAAAGACACGCCGTGAGCGGCTGTCAGGTCGTCTTCTACAAGCAGGACGCGCATGTTTCGATCTCCGGGACAATACGCAATTGTATACCACCTACGCGTGTATATTGCCAGCCCGATTTCACTACTAACGCGTGTATTTCTCAAAAATTCTTTGTGAAAGTTTAAGAATTTTGGGACACACCAAGAACATCAAGCATACGGGAGCATTAGAATATTTATGAGACAGAATAATCTCACAGAAAAGATGATGGTATGCGACGCAAGGTTGCGATCCATCACCCCGGTCGCCATCAACGGCAGGATCGCGGCGGTTTCCGGACTGGTCGTGCAGGTCGCCGGACTGGCCGGACAGGTCTACGTCGGCGATCAACTGATGTTGAGCGGGCGTGACGGCGCCACGGTTCAGGCGGAAGTCGTCGGATTTCGCGAGGGCCTCGCGCAAACACTGCCGTTCGGCGGCCTCGAAGGCCTGGGGCCCGGACAGCCAGCCGTCGTGCTGCCGCGCAGTGCCGGATCGATCGCGGTGTCGGACGCCTGGCTCGGCCGGGTGGTCGATCCCCTGGGCCGCGCGATGGACGGCAAAGGCCCCATGCCGGCGGGCGTCGTGCCGCGGCCGATCGCCGCTACCCCACCCGAGGCGACCTCCCGTGCCCGTCTTGGCCCGCGCATCGCTTTGGGGGTGCGCTCGCTGGACCTGTTCACCACCTGCCGCATGGGCCAGCGGCTTGGCTTGTTTTCCGGCTCCGGCGTCGGCAAGTCGACACTGTTCGCCATGCTGGCGCGCGCGGCGGTCTGCGACGTCGCGGTCATCGCTTTGGTCGGGGAACGGGGACGCGAGGTCCGGGAATTTCTGGAGGACGATCTCGGGGCGGAAGGGCTCGCCCGTTCGGTCGTCGTCGTCGCCACCTCCGACGCGCCCCCGGTCCTGCGGCGGCGCGCGGCCTATACCGCCATGACCGTCGCCGAGCATTTTCGCGATCAGGGCAAGTCCGTCCTCTTCATGATGGACAGCGTGACGCGGTTTTGCCTCGCCGCGCGGGAAATCGGCCTGGCGGCGGGGGAGCCTCCATCGACAAGAGGTTACCCGCCGAGTGTGTTCGCGGAACTGCCGCGGTTGCTGGAACGGGCGGGGCCTGGGCGGGACACGGGGGTGGAGACCAGCGGCTTCATCACCGCGCTGTTCACCGTGTTGGTCGAGGGCGACGATACCAACGAACCCGTCGCGGACGCGGTGCGCGGCATTCTGGACGGCCACGTGCTGCTGGACCGCCGCATCGCGGAGAGCGGCCGCTATCCCGCGGTGGACGTGCTGCGCTCCTTGTCGCGCGCTGCTCAGGGCTGCCTGAACGAGGAGGAAATGGGCCTGACCCGCCGCGCCCGCGGCATCCTGGCCCAGTACGGGGAGATGGCCGATCTGGTCCGCATGGGGGCCTATCGCGCCGGCACCGATCCGGCCGTGGACGAGGCGCTGGCCCTGGCGCCGCGGATCGAGACCCTGCTGCGCCAGGAACGGTCCGAGCAAACCGATCTGCTCGCCGCGTTCCAATTGTTGCGAGAGGTTCTTCGGCCCGGCGAAAGCACCAGCGTGTGATGTGGGGTTGCCATGGCCGATCCTGATCTGGGCGCGCTGACCGCGCTCCGGCGCCTGCGGCATGTGGAGACGGATGTCGCGCGCCGCGATCTGGGCCTGGCGATGGCGGAGGAAGCGGCGTTCGCGGCGCGCGAGGAAGCTTTGGGTCAGGAACTCGACGCCGCGCGCCAGTTGGCGGGAGAGTTCGACCGAGAGACGTTCGCGGCCTGGTTTTCGCGCACGCGGACCGAATGGGAACGGCTGGCCGGTGAGTCGCGGGCCGCGATGCAGCGTGCCACCGAGGCGCGCTTGTTACTGGCCCGCCGCCGTGTCGCCGAAACCGCGGCCGACGAGGCGTTGGCGAGGGCGGAGGCCCTGAAGCGGGCGGCCGTGGCGCATCGTGAGCAGTTGATGCTGGAGGACGTCGCGCGGACGCTGAAGCAGGTCACGCGGTAGCTTGTCGGTCTCCCCGTTGTGGACCGCCCCATAGGCGGGAAACTTCAGCAGCGCTGGGCTGGCTGGTGGCTGAACCGCGTGCCTACCGCGGTCATCGCCGGGCACCGACAGGGAAATGTTCGCTTCTTTCCGTCATCCTCGGGCTCGACCCGAGGATCTCTCGACACCCCAACCATGCCGAAAATCGCACGAGTTGACTGGGCGGCCCGATCCTCAAGGCGAGCCCGGCATGACGTTCGGGGGAAGGTTTGCGCCGCCGCCGGCCTTATCTTGATGTCCATGGGGCTTGACCCGGCGACCTTCCGCGGCACCATGGTTGGACGCATGCGCAACCCGATCGGACTTCGCGATAATGATTGAAACCGCCCGGTTGATCCTGCGCCCCTGGCGAGACAGCGACCTCGAACCGTTCGCGGAACAAAATGCCGACCCTGTGGTCATGCGCTTTCTGGTGGGTCCCTTAACCCGGGAGCAAAGCGACGCTTACGCCGCCGCGGCACAGGCACACCTCGCGGAAACCGGCTACTGCAAATGGGCCGTCGAAGTGCCCGGCGTGGCGCCATTCATCGGCGCGGTCGGGTTGTCGCGCGTGAAATTCCAGGCGTCGTTCACACCCGCGGTCGAAATCGCGTGGCGTTTGCATCGAAACTACTGGGGTCAAGGCTACGCGACCGAGGCGGCCAAAGCCGCGATCGACGACGGCTTCACGCGTGTCGGACTGAAGCAGATCGTAGCGCTGACGACATTAACCAACCTTCCCTCTCAGCGGGTCATGCAACGACTGGGCATGACCCGGTCACTTGAATTCGATCATCCCGCCCTCGCGGAAGACAACCCGTTGCGCCGTCATGTCCTGTACCGTCTGACGCGCGCCTGATCGGTGGCGGGTCTCAATCTTCTGGAACGGAACCCTCAATCCCGTCATGGTCCGGCTCGATCGGACCATCGGCGTACCCAAAATCGCTCTTATACCAACCAGCGGAACGACTGACTCCCGCATCACCCGTCATCCCCGGGTCG
>PLSZ01000277.1:0-1659 GCA_003164305.1 Acetobacteraceae bacterium | reverse complement strand
CTGGGGACCAGCCCCGCATGACAAGTATCGGTGTTGGTCAAGGCCTTTTTTCACGACTTTCGATATCCATTTTCAGTTGCCCTTGAGGACGTGTTGATACGATCCCGCCGGCGCATCCGCCGCGTTCGAGCATGGTCGGCCCTCTCGATGACCCCCTGGTTCGGGACTGTCCCCCAGGTCCGGCGTCTTCAGTGCCCGGGTTGTCCGAGGCTGGCATCGTGCTCGCCGCCGTCAAGGACGCTTCGCGCCGCCTGCGGCGGTGGCCTCGGAAGGCCCGAGGCCATCCCCCGGGTCAAGCCCGAGGGCAGGCTCCTGACCGCGGCCGCGCGCGATGCCTGGAAACGTTCAGGCCGGGACGAGAAAACGGCGCTTCAGCCGAACCAGAAAACGACGGTGCCGGACGCCGATTGGCGGACAACTCGCGTCTCTCTGAAGGCGGACGTTTTCGCACCGCTCCGACGCTTTTCGCCCGACCCGCTCTATGCCACGACCGCCATCCGATCCAGCGTCCACTTACGATCGTCCCGGATCAGCGCGTTGGCGATGATGACGATCTTTCGCATGATCGCGACGATGGCGACGTTCGCGAGCTTTCCGGCCCGGCGCAGTGCCTCGTATTTCTCCTTGAGTTGAGGGTTGAACCTAATGGCGACGAGGGCGGGCATATAAATGGCATGCCGGATGGAAGCGCGCCCGCCCTGAATGAAGCTTTTGCCCTTCCAGGTTCCGGATTGCCGGGTCACCGGCGCCAGTCCGGCGAGACTGGCCGCCTGCTTCGCGTCCATGGTGCCGAGTTCCGGCATATCGACCAGCAAGGCGATCGCGGTGGCGGGTCCAACGCCGGGGATACTCAACAAGATGTCGAGCCGGGCCTTGAGCGCGGGGTTCGCCGCGAGGACAGACATCCACTCCCGGTCGATGGCCTCGATCTGGCTGTCGATTTGCTTGCGGTGCTGCTGACATTGGCGTTTGAGCATGGCCAGCGTCAGGCTTTTACCGCGGTTGGCCGCGGCGGTCCGGTCTTTGACCAAACCCCGGCGCGCGGTGAGCAGCTCGGCGAGCATGTCAATTGTCTCGTCTTTCGCCGGCGGGATCTCCGGCCGCATGACGGCGCCGAAGCGGGCCAGCATCGCGGCGTCGATCGGGTCGGTTTTGACGCGCTTTCCGGTCGCCTCGGCGAAGCGGCGGGCTTGCAGCGGGTTGATCTTGACCGCCGGCAACCCGGCTTTGCCCAGGGCCATTTCCAGCGACCGGTGGTAACGCCCGGTCGCCTCGAAGACGATGCGCGCCGGTTGGTACGGTGCGGCCCAGGCCATCAGTTTGCCGTGACCTTCGCGATCGTTCGTGAACTGGCGGACGATTCGTTCGGGGAGGAGATGGATGTCGAGGTGCTCCTTCGAGATGTCGATGCCGATGGTGATTTCGTCAGACGCCTGTGCCATCGGGTGGCTCATCTTTTCCTGTCCCTTGCTTGTCATGCGGGGCTGGTCCCCAGGTATCCGTTCGGGCCTTGTGGAAAAGAAAGGGGCGATCACACTAAAATCCGGTCCCGTGGACCAGCGCTATGACGATCCGTCCCCTTTCACCATCGGCGGGTGGCGACCCGCCGATGGTGAACCATATTCCTCCAAAACCTGCGGGAGGCATAAGACAAGCGCC
>PLSZ01000666.1 GCA_003164305.1 Acetobacteraceae bacterium | reverse complement strand
GGCGACATCGGCACCAGCCCGCTCTACGCGTTCCGGGAAAGCTTCATCGGCGTGCACCGCTTGCCGATCGACGAGGTGCACGTGCTCGGCGTGCTGTCGCTGATCGTTTGGGCGCTGATCCTGGTGGTCACGGTGAAATACGTGCTGATCACGATGCGCGCCGACAACGACGGGGAGGGCGGTTCGTTCGCGCTGCTGGCGTTGATCCGCCGCACCGCGCCGGACAAGGGCGTGCTGCCGTGGATCTCGGTCGCCGCGCTGATGGCGACGGCGCTGTTCTACGGCGACGCGGTGATCACGCCGGCGATCTCGATCCTTTCGGCGGTGGAGGGCCTGACACTGGCCGATCCGCGCTTCGGCGTCGCGGTATTGCCGGTCACGGTGGTGATCGCTCTGGGCTTGTTCGCGATCCAGTTTCGCGGCACCGGCGTGGTGGGGCGGTTCTTCGGCCCGGTCATGCTGCTGTGGTTCGTCACGATCGGCGTGCTTGGGGCGGTCAACATCCTCGGGCGGCCAGAGGTCGCCGGCGCGGTCAGCCCGACGTATGCGTTCGCCCTTCTCGCCGAGGACCCGTTGCGCGCCTTTCTCACCTTGGGCACCGTCGTGTTGACCATCACGGGCGCCGAGGCGCTGTATGCCGACATGGGCCATTTCGGGCATTTTCCGATCGGCCAGGCCTGGATGGCGATCGTGCTGCCAGGCTTGTTACTGTGCTACGGCGGTCAGGCCGCGCTGGTGCTGCAAACACCGAAAGCCATCGATCAGGCATTCTATTTGCTCGCGCCCGGCTGGGCTTTGTGGCCGCTGCTGGCGCTGGCGACCGCGGCGACGGTGATCGCCAGCCAATCGGCGATCACCGGCGCGTTCTCGGTCACGGCGCAGGCGATTCAGATGCAGTATTTGCCGCGGCTGAAAGTCGTCCACACCTCGGCGGAATCGCGCGGCCAGGTATTCGTGCCGGCGGTCAACGGCATCATCTGCGTGACGGTGATCGGACTGGTGCTGGCGTTCCGGTCGTCCAACGCCCTGGCGGCCGCGTTCGGCTTCGCGGTGACATCGACCATGGTGCTGACGACGCTGATGATGGGCTACGTGATGTTCCGGATCTGGCGCGTGCGGCTGATCTGGGGCGTGCCGGTTTACGCCGTGCTGCTGACCTTCGATCTGGCGCTGTTCGCCGCCTCGTCCACCAAGATCCCCGACGGCGCGTGGCTGCCTTTGGGCATCGCCGCGATGATGATGCTGACCTTCACCACGTGGACGCGCGGGCTGGGGTTGATGGTCGCGTCGTTGGGCCGGTCACCGCTGTCGGTGAAGGATTTCCTGAAGGCGATCGCCGAAGTGCCGCGGGTGCCTGGTCTGGCGGTCTACTTGTCGCGGCAGCCGGATTCGGTCCCCTCGGCGTTGCCGCAAGGCCTGCGGCACAATCATGTGTTGCACGAGTTCGTTCTGCTGTTGACGATTCGCACCGACAACTCGCCCAGAGTGTCTCCGGACCGGCGATTGCAGTTCGAGGAAGTCGCGCCGGGCATGGGCCGCGCGGTGCTGACGTTTGGTTTCTTCGACGAACCGAACGTTCCCGCCGCGTTGGATGGGTTGCCCGCACCGTGGCGGCACCCGATTGACGAGACCAGCTATGTCGTTGGGCGGCTGATCGCGATTCGCGGCAAGCAACCGGCGATGTACCGGTGGCGGCAGACTTTGTTCCGGATCATGCTGCGGCTCGCCGGGTCCGCGACCGAGTATTTTCGTCTGCCGCCTGGGCGTGTCATCGAACTGGGGGCCGAGGTGGAGATTTAATACCGGCCGGCGTTGATGTTGACTNNNNTGACGCTGAGAGGCTGGCGGAACACGGTTCGCCCACTTCGCCGGCGCTTATGATAGCGCCTATGCGGTTTAACCCGCCCGCGGCGAATTAACGCGCCAACGCGCAGTCGTGATCCTGTAAGATTTCGCCCGACGCCCGATCGCCGGCCAGCAGATCGAGCGTCCCGTCCAGCACCACGAAGCCGGGCACCCCATCGCTCCACGTCATCCCTACCGCCACCAGCGTGTGTTTTTCCATGTCCGCCGCGGCCGGCGGATCGCCCTTCGCGAGCAGTTGGAACGGATCGACAGCGGCGAAATTCTCCCCGTCCACCCGGATCGCGCGCCAGGGCTGACCGGCCAGCGTAACGGGAAACGCGGCCCATCGCGGGCCAACGGAATCGCGATGGGCGCCCAGAGCTTCGCGCACATCGGGACGTACGCAATCGATGTGGATGTGCAACTGATCCTGTGTGCGTCCGTACGGTGAATTGATCGCCAGCGACAGCGCGTCGCGCGGCAAGGGCTTGCCGGCGCGATCCTCGGTCAACGTCCGAGCGCGCCACGCCCGATCCCAGAAATTCGTCACGCCGGGGGCCAGCACCGCGGGATCCTCGATGCCGCTGATGCGCGCCGTTGGCATGAGAAGATACTGCGTGGCGCCGTCGCGATCCTTCAGGATCACGTAACCGTCGTTGAGGTCGACGGTCGCGCAGGGTGACGGATCATGCGCCTCCTGCATGTGCGGCACGCATTTGTCGTGATCGATATGCCAGATCGCCGATGGATCGGCCGCGTGCGCCGCGATGTGTGACAGGCCGAACAGCGCGATGACCATAAATCGCGGAAGCAAACTCATAAGACGGCTCCGCACATGAAGAACCCTGGCCCCTCCGGCCACGCCGCTCAGGTTACCGGTCCGAGCGGGCAACGCCAAGCAAGCGGACAGCGCATGGCAATGGTGGAGCACCTTCCGGGCGGCCTTATCCCCACGCCTGGGGTCCGCGACCCTTATGCCGGTTCACGTTGGCCTGAGCGCGGACGGGTCGGTCAGGCCGCTGCGTTTTCGTGTAATACCGACCGGCCGAAAACATGACGTACCCACCGCCCATCCGTCATGGCAGGGCCTGCCCCCATAGGCATCAAGTTTGAGGCCGGCGAAGGCAAAACTTTCCCCCAAACGTCATTCTCGGGCTCGACCCGAGGATCGGCCCGCCCGGGTACCTTGCCCGACTTTTGACGTCCTTTGCGTGTCGAGTGATCCTCGGGTCGAGCCCGAGGATGACGGGAAGAGGGGTATTTTCCTCTCGCGGCGGTTAACCTGATGCCTATGGGGCCTGACCCTGGCATCTCCTGATGCGGGCCCCGTGCGCTCGGG
>PLSZ01000450.1 GCA_003164305.1 Acetobacteraceae bacterium | reverse complement strand
GCGGCGGCGGCCACCGCGTGGGGCCAATCGAGCGGCGGCGGATCATGTGGCCTACGTTCGTGGCCAAAACCCATATTCAGGGAGGGAGCCGGCGACAGGCGCGCGGGTTCCGGCGCTTCGGTCATCGTGACGAGAGCGTGGATTGCATTTTCGGACATCGACGCATCCTTCCTCGCTTGATTTTTTTCCGGCGGATGCCGGAGCGGCGGCGAGCACGGTGCTGGTCGGAAGTTTCGCACGACAAAGACAGCATCATCGGACAGTGCACCTCGGTCCGACGGGAGCCAGGCGACACGGCAATCAGCATCGTGGGAAGGCTGTGCTTACAGGCGAACGCGGTCGCCGTCACTGATCCAGATCAATTCCCGGCGATTCTCATTTTGGCGGAACCGCTTGCATTTCCCGTCATCCTCCGGCCAGGTGTTTAGGCCGGAGGATGACGAATTGGGAGGCCGATCGGCAAACTGAGACCTGCTGATCAATTCCTCGACGATTGACGTCCGGCCTCGGCGGTTACGACCGGTGGCCGGACGCCCGGGAAAGCCTCCCGGGTCAGGCGGCAGCGGTCAGTGTACAGACCGCTCGCAACCGGCCGCGCCAAGTGCCCGGCGGTCGCGGATCGCCACCTTGGTGCCGTCGATGGCAATCGTTCCATCCTGACGCAGCCGCGTCAGCCGGCGGCAAACCGTTTCGATGGTCAGGCCCAGATAATCGCCCATATCGCCACGGCTCATCGGCAGTTCGATCGAGACTCTCGGGTCGGGGCTGGTGCGTTCGGCCATCTCAAGCAGGAAGCTGGCGATGCGCTCGGACGCCGTCTTGCGGCCCAGAAGCACCATGTGTTCGCGGCCGGACCGCAGTCGATTCGATGACAATTCGCGCAACCGGCGGGCCACGCCACGGTCCTCGTCGGCCAGTTGCTCCAGGTCGCGGCGAGCGTAGCGGCGCAAGGTGACCGGCGTCACCGCCTCGGCGCCAAAATCATGCCGATCCAGCGCGTCCCAACCGAACAGATCGCCAGCGAACAGGAATTCACCGACATGGCGACGGCCATCCTCCATCAACCGGACGGTCCGGACGCAGCCACTGACGACGAGATAGCAGTAGGTGGCGGCTTCTTCCTGTGCGACGATCTCTTCATCGCGATCGGCCCGCATTGCCGAGGCACGCTGTTCCAATGCCGCGAGGAATGCCAGGTTGGCGGACGGCGTGACTTTGGCCGATGTGCGAACCGCGGACGCAATCGGGTCGGAAGGGACTGGCCTTGGCATCAAACCGGTAGCCGGATAACTCATGGCAATGCCAGACCGCGCATCGATGCCTTGGGTTGTCGCGAGCATGTCACTCTCCGTCGATGATTCGTTGTTCGGTGAGTGCTGGAATACCGAGGCGTGGAGTGCGCCGAAATTCGTTATGACGCGTACGGGAATATACGTACAAACCAATGAAAACTGACGTACGATTGGAAAGATGAGCGCGAGTCGGACCATCCATGTCGTGGACGACGACCCCGCGATGCGGGATTCGCTCGATATGTTGCTATCGGCGTCTGGCTTCACGGTTCGGGCGCATGCCAGCGCCCAGGCGTTCCTGTCCGAGGGCCTTATCGGTGTCGATTGCGTTCTGACGGATGTCCGAATGCCGGAGGTCGATGGCCTGCAATTGCTGCGGCGGCTGCATGAGCGGGACCTCCGGCTGCCGGTCATCGTGATGACGGGACAGGGCGACATCGCGATCGCGGTGCAGGCGATGAAAGCCGGCGCTGTCGATTTTCTGGAGAAGCCATTTTCCGACGACGCCTTGTTCGAGGCGATCGAACGCGCGGTCGAACAAGGTGAGCGGCTGCGGGAGATCGCGGCGACCTCGGCGGACGCCGCCGCGCGCCTCGCCACGCTGACGCCGCGCGAACGGGAGGTGCTCGACCTGCTGGTCGATGGCCTGCCGAACAAAGCGATCGCCAACGCTCTGGGCGCCAGCCCCCGGACGATCGAGGTGCATCGTGCGCGAGTGCTCGAAAAGCTGAGGGCGAACAGCCTACCGGATCTGGTGCGGTTGGTGCTGGCCGCCGGGTCCGGACGCGGCTGAGTTCTGTTGGAGCAAAGCCAGGATACGAGGGTTCGGCGCGAGAAATACCCCGGGCCCGTCAACATCAATTAGTTGATCCAGAACGTCGCCGCCCTGATTCGGCGCACGGTCGGCGAAACGATCGAACTGGCGATGTCGCTTCTGAACGACTTGTGGATGACGCGGTGCGACATCAACCAAACTGGACAGCGCGCATTCCGCGGTCCGGTCGGCGGATCGAGCTGTTGGTGACCGATATGGGCCTGCCCGGATTGAACGGGCGTCAGGTCGCCGAGGGGGCAAGGGAGTGGCGGCCCGATCTGGAAAGTGCTGTTCATGACCGGCTACGCGGAGAACGCCGCCGCGGCCAACGGCTTTTCGCAGCCGGGGATGAAGCCGCCGACAAAGCCATTGGCGTTGGACGCGCTGACGGTCCGGATTCAACAAATGATCGAGAGGTAAGATCGTCCTACGGAACGCCGCGAACGTTCCGGTCTCACAAATGCTTGTTGACGAACTCCAGCAGATCTTCCTCATCGGGCGGCTTTTCCAGCACCCGTTCAATGCCCAGTTCGGCGGCGCGGATCACGATCGCTGGCGAAGGCGCGCCGGTAATCAACAGGATCGGAACATCGCTCTTCCCATCGCGCAGCTTCTGGGCCAGCTCCAGGCCGGTCATCGCAGGCATGTGATGATCGATGATCAGGCAGGCCGGACCGGTCTCCCGGTCGTCGAGGAACGCCTGTGCCGACGCGTAGGTGACCACCTTGTACCCCACCACTTCAAGTAGAAACTTGAGTGAGTCCAGGACCGCGTGATCGTCATCGACAACCGCCACGACGCCAGCAGATTCGCGCGTCATGTTCCTCCACATTCAGGGCCCGCCGGCCGCGTGCTTTGTCACTGGCGGCTCGGCCCGAGGGTGATATTGGGGAAGTGGCGGCAACGGTGCATTGACACAGATCAGTCGCCGGAGCGGTGAACCCGTCATCGGGTTCATCAGGCAACGGTTTCAGCCGCGAAACCGTCTTCCGCGCGGGCCACCGTGAAGCGGAAAATCGTGCCGCCGCCAGGCGCGTCATCCACCTGGAGTTGGCCGCCATGCGCATCGACGATCGCACGGCTGATCGACAGGCCGACACCCATACCCTCCGGCTTGGTGGTCACGAACGGCTCGAACAGGCGAGCACGAACCGAGGCAGGCAGTCCGGGCCCGCTGTCGGTCACGCTGATCTCGATCCTGTTGTCCAATCTCCTGGCGGTGACCGACAGTGCCCGCCGCGGTGCCCCGGTCATCGCCTCGATCGCATTGCGCATCAGGTTGAGTAGCACCTGCTGGATCTGGATCTTATCGATGACCGCCCGCACGGCGTTTTCGGCGACATCGATCCTGAATCTCAGACCCTGGCCACCGCCAGCCAACGCAAGGGTGCTGGCTTCCTCGATGGTCACCAGCACGCTTTCGGGCTGCATATCCGAGTCGCCTTTTTTGGCCAGTTCGCGCAGCCGCCGGATGATTTGGCGGGCGCGCTCCGCCTGTTCCGCGACTCGCTCAATCGCGGCCTGACCGCCGGCCTGGTTGCCGCTGGCGAACAGCCGTCGCGCGCCGTTGATGTAGTTGGCCATCGCGGCCAAGGGCTGGTTCACCTCGTGCGCCAGGGCCGACACCAGTTGCCCGAGTTCGTTCAGCCGCGCGACGTGGATCAGTTCGGACTGCAATTCGTGCATCCGGCGTTCGCGGTCCTGGCGTTCGGTCAGGTCGCGGATAAAGCCGGTGAACAGTTTCTCGCCGGGAAGGTCCACGGTGCCGACGGTCAGTTCCATCGGAAAGGTCGTGCCGTCCCGTCGCAGGCCGGCGACGACGCGCCCGATGCCGATGATGCGCCGCTCCCCGGTGGTGAGGTAGCGGCTGAGATAAGCGTCATGCTCTTCCCGATAGGGCGACGGCATCAGCGTGCTAACGTTGCGGTGCCGGATTTCGGCCGCGGAGAATCCGAACAGCCGTTCGGCCGCGCTGCTGAAGGACTGGATGCGGCCCAGATCGTCAATTACGATCAGGGCATCCGGCACATTGGCCAGGATCGAACTGAGCAACGCCTCGCGCCGCTGGGTTTCCTGGTGCGCGCGATACACCTCGCTCAGGTCGCGAGCGATCTTGGATACGCCGATGATGCCGCCCTGTTCGTCGCGGATCGGCGAGATCGTCAAAGTGACAGGGAAAATCGTACCATCCTTGCGGCGCCGCTCGGTCTCAAAGTGCACCAGCCGCTCGCCGCGGCGGACCCGTGCCAGAATCTCGGCTTCCTCGTCGGTGCGATCCGGTGGGATGATCAGGGTGATCGGCTGGCCGACGGCTTCATCCGGCGCATAGCCGAACATCGCGGCGGCGCCGTAGTTCCAGGAGATGATGACGCCGTGCAGGTTCTTGCCGACGATCGCGTCGTCCGTGGATTCGGCGATCGCCGACAGCCACGCCCGCGCGGCATCCGCCGGCATTCGCGGTCCGCCGGAGTTGTCGTGCTCGGACAATGCGTCACCTCTTGCTGCCTCAACCGTGAGGGCGGGTGCGCGACCGTTGCCCGGTACGCACGCCTGGTTTGTCGATCGCGCCCTCAGACCAGCGACACCGCCAACCCGACGCCACAGGCCGTCAGCGCCACGAGGGCGCCGACCGGCCATTTCAAGCGGCTTCCTCCAGAATACGCAACCACATAGGCCGCCTTCAACAGGTTGTTGGACGAGGCCGCCAGCAGGATCGCGACCACACCCACGGTGACCGAGACCTGACCCGCGCCGTTCTGCGCCAGGCTGAGGACGAAGGGGTCGATGTCGGAGACGCCCACGATCGCCGCCAGCGCGTAGATCCCGGCGGTGCCGAATTGTTGCACGGCCCAGGATGAGGCGAGCGACACGATGATGAACAGGACGGCGAAGATGGCGGCGGCGCCGAGTTCGAGCGGGTTGGGCGGGTCGGCGCCCGGGACATCCTGGGCGTGACGTGCCGGACCCAGCCAGTAGAGCGCGCCGGACAGCAGGAACCCCGCCACCGCCAGGCCCAACAGGTATGGCGCGGCGGCGAACGCCAAGGGGCGATTGAACACCGCGATGACGACCAGCAACCGCAAGTACATGATGCTGGTGGCCAGCACGATCCCGGTTTGCAGCTGGCGTGACGCGGTTGGCTCAGCCTGAGATTGTTCCGCTCGCGCGCGGCGTGCCAGGACCACCGTGGTCGCCGTGGAGGAGTACATCCCCCCGAGCACCGCCGTCAGCAAGCCAGCGCTGGACGGCGCGACATAGCGTTGCATCAGGTAACTTGCATAGGAAACCGAGCAAACCGCGACCATCGCCAGCCAGACCTGCCGGGGCGTGATGGTGGTCAGGTCGGTGACCGGCGTATCGGGCAGTAGCGGCAAAATAAAGCCGGTCAGCAGCAGAAAGCGCCCGGCGTTGACGATCTCGGCGAGTTCGATCCGTTGCGCGAAGGCGTGCAGGCTTTCGCGCGCGGTCAGGAACAGCACGGCGGTTACCGTGGTGCCGATCGCGACCCAGGGAGGCTCCGCGAGGGACGTCGGGCCGAGCAGAAAGGCCAGAATGTTGCAAAGCGGCACGATGAGGCCGACGTTGGGCAAACCCTCCGCGTCGGTTTCGCCAAGGTGCTGCCAGTAATAGCAGGTCAGCAGGGCGCTCAGCGCCAGCAGGCCGCCCGTCAGCGGCAGCAAATGCGCGGGATCCAGGCGGTAGAGCAGGGCACCCGTCAGCGCCAGCAGCGGAAACGTCCGAATCCCTCCTGGGCGTTTTTGATGCCCGCGCGCGTAGAATTCCTCGAATGCCAGGCCGAGGAAGAAGCCGAGCGCGACCAGCAGCAGCAATCGGAGGATGGGGGGCGCCATGGTCATTCGGCCGTGCTATATCAGCGCGGCACGGTAACGGACAGCGCCTGGGTTTGGTGGCTTGAGCCGCCATGCGTTGAGGAATGAGGGTGAGCTGATGGCCATCGAGACGGAACGGCGCGCCCAGGAGTTGATCGAGCAACTGCGGGCGCGAGGGCATCACGAGGCGGCTGAGCGCCTCGCGTCCGTACGCGGCGTCGAGCGCGGTTTCCTGTTCGCCCTGCGGGAGGCGTGCGAGACCGTGCTGACCGCCATCGAGGCGATCGATCCGGTCATGCAAACGATGATCGAAGAACTGCGGGTGGAAGTTGAAACACGACTGCGGCTAAAGGATGAGCCGGAGGCCAGGTGACCCCGGCACGAATGACCCGGACGACAAGTGACTGGGTCTTGGCGTTCCCGGCGCGCGTTCCAATATTGATTCAGGTGTGGGTGCGGAGCAGATAAGGTTGAACGGGGGGTGTGAAGTAACGTTCATGCTGTCGAACAGGAACATGCGATGAATTCCGCTCATTGGACCGTAGCCGACCTGCCCTGGAACCAGTTCCAGCCTGGCAAACTCGATCCGGACACGCTGAAAGTGATCAAGGCGGCGGCCCTGGTCGAATATGGCGGCGCGAAATACGGACGCTATTTGTGCAATGTCTTTTCCGACGACCCGCGGTTTCAGCAGGTCGCCATGGATTGGGCACGGGAAGAAGTGCGGCACGGCGAAGCGCTTGGCCACTACGCCGAACTGGCCGATCCGTCGTTCAATCTGGAGCGGGCCTTTGCCCGATTCGACGCGGGATATGGCTTCGATGTCGATGCGGTGGAGTCGGTTCGCGGCTCCCGCTCGGGTGAGTTGATTGCCCGCTGCATCGTGGAAACCGGGACCAGTTCGTATTACAGCGCCATCGCGGACGGCACCGAGGAGCCGCTGCTGCATAGCATCTGCCGACACATCGCGGCGGATGAGTTGCGGCATTTCAAACTGTTCTACACGCACCTCAAACGGTATCTGACCCGAGAGGGACTGAGCCGATTCGAGCGCATGCGCATCGTTCTGGGACGGATGCGCGAATCCGAGGATGACGAGTTGTCATATGCGTATTTCGCCGCGAATGCTGCAGCGGACGCGGTGTACAACAGGGAGAAATCGGCGCGCGCGTACATGATGCGCGCGTATCGGTTTTACCGGCCCGTGCATATGGATCGCGTGGTCGCCATGGCGTTCAAGGTCTGCGGCCTGAAGCCACACACGATGTGGCATGGTCTGGTGAAGCGGGCGGCCTGGTGGACGGTCAACCGGAAAATTCAGAACGCGGCCAAAGTGGCGGCGTGATCCGGTGACCGATGCTCTGGGGGCGCGGCACGCGTTCGCGATCGACCTCGCGCGGGAGGCAGGCGCGCTCGCCTCCGACATGCGAGGCACCCTTGGCGCCCTGGAAGCCAAAAATCCGATGGATTACGCGACCAGGGCCGATCATGCTGTCGAGGCGTTGATCCGGCGGCGGATCGCGGAACGGTTCGGCGATCCGGTGATCGGCGAGGAGGATGGTGGCGCGCCGGCGGACCTCGTGTGGGTGGTCGATCCGATCGACGGGACGGTGAACTACGTTCATGGGACGGCCCGGTGGTGCGTGTCGATCGCCCTGGTCGCGGGCGGGGAGATTGAAAGCGGCGTGATCAACGCGCCCGACGAGGGCCGGCTGTTCACCGCGCGGCGCGGCCACGGCGCGTTCGTGAACGGAGTGACGGCGAGGGTGAGTGGGCTGCGGCACGGCGCCTCACCGGTGGTCGAGATCGGCTGGTCGCCGCGGCGGCCGATCGAGCATTATGGAGCGCTGATTCAGCGATTGATCGGCGACGGAATCGAATTTCGCCGGTCAGGGTCCGGGGCTCTGGGCGTCGCGGATACCGCGGCGGGACTGAATGACGGATATCTCGAGTTGCACATCAATGCCTGGGACGTGTTGGCGGGCATGCTGCTGGTGCGCGAAGCGGGGGGACGGACGAACGACTTCCTGGCTGGAAATGGGTTGATGAACGGTAATCCGATCATCGTCTGCACGCCGGAGATCGAAGCCAGACTGGGCTCCGCCGCGATGGGTTTGCTCTGAACGCGGTGCGGAATCCGATATTTGCCGGCGACTACCGATCCTGTATGATCCTTGTGGTTGCGAGAGTGGCGGAACGGTAGACGCAGTCGACTCAAAATCGACCGCCGCAAGGCATGGGGGTTCGAATCCCCCCTCTCGCACCAAAGGGTCCAATCTGTTTTGGCCCCCCCTCGCAAGTCTGGCGAAACGAAGCATCGCCCGGTCATCCGTCACGCGAACCTGCCCGCAATGTGTCCGCCAGCGCGGTCAGCGCATTGGCCAGTTGTCTTCTGGTTTCCGGCGGTGGCAGCGGCATTCTGAGGCTTTGCGCGCCAGTGACGGGATCACTCTCGAGCCAGGGATGCGACGAGGCCTGGGGATCGTGCCCGGCCACCAGGGCGCCAATGAATTGCGCACCGATCCGCATCAAAGTCTGCCACGAATCCGGACTTGTATCCCGGGGTGGCGGCGCGGTCCCCGACGTCTCCATTTCATCAGCGTCAGCTTCCGTATCCGTGTTCAGGTCTTCCGTGGATTCGGCGGCATCCGCGACGATATTCGTCACCTCCTCGGCCGGCGTCACGGCCTCGCTCTCACCCATGCTTCCGGTGACATTTTCCACGTCCTTCATGAAGCGGTTGAGTCGCGAACCACCGAGCGAGATCTCGCCGCTGCCACCGTCGAGAATTCCCGCCGATAAGGATCGCTTGAACGCCAGCACCGAAAGCATTCCCTCCTCTATGGTGCCTTTCGAAACGAAATTGATGACACGCACCGGCCGCGTTTGGCCCATGCGATGGATGCGCGCGATGCGCTGT
>PLSZ01000292.1 GCA_003164305.1 Acetobacteraceae bacterium | reverse complement strand
TGTTCGGTCTCGGCCAGTTGTATCAACTGCGCGGCCGCGTCGGTCGGGGCAAGCAGCGCGGCTACGCGTACTTGACCTGGCCCGCTTCGTACCGTTTGTCCGCCGCGGCCGAGAAACGCCTGACCGTGATGCAGACACTGGATACGCTGGGCGCCGGCTTCACTTTGGCCTCGCACGACCTGGATATCCGCGGCGCAGGTAACCTGTTGGGCGACGAACAATCCGGCCACATCCGCGAAGTCGGCATCGAACTCTACCAGCAGATGCTGGAAGACGCCGTCGCCGATATCCGCGCGGGGGAGGGAAGGCGCACCGGCCAGGAACGCGACTGGACGCCGAACATTTCCCTCGGCCTGCCCGTTCTGATCCCGGAAGGTTACGTTCGCGATCTGCCGGTCCGGTTGGGCCTGTATCGCCGCATCGGTGCGCTGGCCTCGGACGCCGAAACCGAGGCGATGGCGGCGGAACTGGTCGATCGTTTCGGTAGCATGCCAAAGGAAGTCGAAAACCTTCTGGGCGTCGTCGCGTTGAAGCGCGCCTGCCGTGACGCGGGCGTTGAAAAACTCGATGCCGGACCTAAAGGGATGGTCGTTAGTTTCCGCGGTAACGTGTTCCGCAATCCCGCCGGCCTGGTACGCTGGTTGTCGGGGAAGGGCGGTCTGGTGCGCCTGCGTCCCGATCATAAGCTGGCGATTCAGCGCGACATGGACGTCGCCGCGCGATTGAAGTTCGCGCGCGATACGCTGGAGGCATTGGTGCGGATTTCGAACGAGGCGAAGGCAGCTTAGGCTTCCCAGTCTTCAATGCGAAGGCCAGCGACCCGGGAAAATTCGCGGGTGTTGTGCGTGATCAGCGTAAGGTCGCGTGCGAGGGCCTGACCGGCGATCAGGATGTCGTAAGGACCAGCGGGAGTTCCGGCCGTCGCCAGTAAAGCGCGAGCCTCCGCGGCACATCGCGCATCGTCACTGTTGAACGCAACCAATTCGAGGCCTAACCCAGTCATCCTGGCGAGGGTCTCGTTGGTCCGGCGGCCTTTGAAAGCGCCGAAATAAAGCTCATGAAGGACGATGACGGACAGACCGAATGCGTTTGGACTTTGGTTGCGTATGCGCCGGTCCATCCGGTTTCGCCGGCTGATCAACGCGATGATCGCGTTGGTGTCGAGCAAATATTTCATCAAGCCGATCCAGTTCTGGCCGCTCTTGCTGTGGCAATTCCTCATTGACCGCGTCGATGAAGTCCTGGTCGAGAGGTCCCTGAATTTTATCGAGCCAGGCCCAGTCTTTAGGGATCGGCTCCAAAACGATAGCGTGGCCCTGCCGGCGGATGCGCACCTCATCCCCCTCCACGCGGAATTCCTTCGGCAGCCGCACCGCCTGCGAACGCCCGGACCAGAACACCTTCGCCGTCGCCATCGGCTGATCTCCGTGATATACAGCATTGATATATAGCACCATCCGCCCACGTCAACCGTCCGCCGCCCTTGACCTCACCCCGTCTCCATGGCCCATGAACGCCAAAGCCCTCCCGAGGACCGAGCCATGGCCCCCCAATCCTTCACCCTCAGCGTCTCCGACACGGCGCTGGCCGATCTGAAATCGCGCCTCGCGCTGACCCGTTTCCCCGACGCCCCGCCCGGCGAGCCCTGGGCGTTCGGCACCAGCGTCGATTACGCGAAAGACCTCGTCGGATACTGGAAAGATCGCTTCGACTGGCGAGCCCAGGAAGCCGCCCTCAATGTCTTTCCGCAGTTCAAATCACCGTTGCACGGGATCGATCTGCACTACCTCCATGTGCCCGGCGTCGGTCCGAACCCGTATCCATTGCTGCTGCTGCACGGCTGGCCTGGCTCGGTGTACGAGTTTCTCGACATCATTCCGCTTCTGACCGATCCGGCCCGTTTCGGTGGCGACCCAAAGGACGCGTTCACCGTCATCGCTCCCTCGCTGCCCGGCTACGGCCTGTCTTTCAAACCCGGCCAAAAACGTTTCACCTTGCAAGACATCGCCGCCTGCGTGCATGACCTGATGACCGAAACGCTCAGTTTCGAAAAGTTCGCCGTACAGGGCGGCGATTGGGGCGCCGGCACCGCCTCGCTGATCGGCAATACCTACCCGTCGTCGGTGTGCGGCATCCATGTCAACTTGCTGTTCGTCCCGCGCGATCGCCCCGACGGAGAACTCAGCGACGCAGCCAAACGTTACGTCGAAGAACTGGCACACTGGCTGAAGGAAGAAACCGGCTACCAGCAAATCCAGGGCACCAAACCGCAAACCCTGGCCTTCGCCCTGACGGATTCCCCCGCCGGCCTCGCCGCCTGGATATCCGAAAAATTCCGCTCCTGGTCCGATTGCGACGGCGTCCCGGAAAGGGCCATTTCGCGGGACCGCATGCTGGCGAATATCTCGCTTTATTGGTTTACCGGAGCGATCGGCTCCTCGTTCTGGCCCTATTACGGCCGCCACCACACGACATGGCCGATCTCGCCGAAAAACCCGATCACCGTGCCGACCGGCTACGCCGCGTTTCCCAAGGAAATCCTGTCGCCGCCGCGATCCATCGCGGAAAAAACCTACACCAACATCCAACGTTGGACCGAAATGAAAAAAGGCGGGCACTTCGCCGCGATGGAGCAGCCCGCCGCGCTCGCCGGGGAAATCCAGGACTTCTTCCGACCACTTCGTTAACCCGGCTCCGGCCNNTACGCTTCGGCATCTTCCTGGCGCCCTTCCACCGCGTCGGCGACAACCCCAACCTCGCGCTGTACCGCGATCTGGAACTGGTGCAGTGGCTCGACCATCTCGGTTACGATGAAGCCTGGATCGGCGAGCATCACTCGGCCGGCTGGGAGACCATCGCGTCTCCGGAAATCTTCATCGGCGTCGCCGCCGACCGTACCCGCCACATCATGCTGGGCTCCGGCGTAACGAGTTTGCCGTACCATCACCCGCTGATGGTCGCGCAACGATTCGTCCAACTGGATCACATGACCCGCGGCCGCACCATGCTCGGCGTCGGTCCCGGCGCGCTGGTGTCCGACGCTTACATGATGGGCATCGACCCCGAGCATCAGCGCCGCCGCATGGACGAATCCCTCGGCGCCATCGTCGCGCTGCTGGAGGGAAAGGCGCCCGTGACCCTGAAGACCGACTGGTTCGAACTGAAAGAAGCGAGACTGCACCTGAAGCCTTACACCAAAGGCGGCTTCCCGATCGCGGTCGCCAGCGTCACCACGCCGGCCGGTTGGCTCGCCGCCGGCAAGTACGGCTGCGGCATTCTGTCCATAGGCGCCGGCGTGCCCGGCGGTCCCGCCAAACTCGCCGACAACTGGCGCCTGGCCGAAGCGGAAGCGGCGAAGCACGGGCGCAGCATAAGTCGTGACAACTGGCGCCTCGTCGTCAACATGCATTGCGCCGAGGACGACGAAACCGCGTTTCGCGATGTGCGCGTCGGCGAGCGCATCGAAACCCAGTCCTACTTCTCCGAAACCCTCGGCCGCCCGCCGATGCGCAGCGAGAACCCGCTGGCCGAAGGCCTCGCCGCCGCGACGACGTTGGTCGGTTCGCCGGAAACGATCATCGACGGCATCAAACGCATGCTGGCCTACACCAACGGCGGCGCCGGGGCGGTGCTGTTCCGCAGCCACGAATGGGCCAACCGCGAGCAGACCCTACGCAGCTACGAATTGTTCGCCCGTTGGGTCATGCCGCGCTTTCAGGGCAGCCTCGACTCGACCATCGACTCCCGCGAGTGGTGCAGCGAGAACCGTCAGGGCATTTTCGGACCGGCGATGGGCGCGTTGAAGAAGGCGTTCACCGACGCGGGGCAGGAGGCGCCGGACATGATGCGGATGCGCCTGCACACCGGAAAGTCCCCGGTCGAGTAAGCCCCCCGGCACCCATCAGCGCAGGTCGATCCGTGCCTCGATCCGCGCGACATCGTAATCCGCGTGCAGCCCGGTTTCGTCCCGGTCCATCAGGCCGGCCGAAACCAGGGCTCCCACGTCCTCATGCACCCGGCGGTAATCGCGCCGCAAAGCGATCGACAGCGCGCGAATCGAGCGTGCCGGATGCTGGCGAAGGTGGCGCAGCATCTCCAGCCGCCGCGGCGTCAGGGTCCGTGCGAAAACCTCGACATTTTCAAAGCCCGCGTGCCGTTCCGCGTTGGCGCCGGTCAGTTCGCCCCGTTCCGCGCGCTGCCACGCATCGACGAAGCGCCGCCCCACCTCGTCGAGCGAGTCGCCGATGTGGATTTGCAATTCCTTGCTCACACTTCAACTCCTTCGATCGACCGCACCGCGGCCTTGAAATCTCGATCAAACGTCCCGACCCCTGAAACACGTAAGGCCGTTCGACCTCCCGACCACGCATCTGGATGACCGTGCCATCGGCGAGCACCTGGCGGTATTCGTATAGCAGGATCGCTTTCGCCNNGCCATATGTCATCACCCACTCCGGATCGCCGTCGCCAGAGCCTCCAGCCGCCCCGTATCCCCCGTCTCACACTCCCATATGATAAACACCCGCCATCCCGCCGCCTCCAGCGCCGTCCGTTGCCGTGCGTCCCGCGCCACGTTCCCGGCGAATTTCGCGGTCCAGAAATCCACCCGGCTCTTCGGCGTCCGCGTCAGAGGGCACGCCGCATTCGGATGCCGGTGCCAGATACAGCCGTGCACGAACACCACGGTCCGCCGCGCCGGAAACACCAGATCCGGCCGAGCCCCCGCCACGCGTTGATGCAGCCGGTACCGCAGCCCCATTCCGTGCAGGAATCGCCGCACCCGCAGTTCGGGTTTGGTATCGCGGCTGCGCACCAGCGCCATCCGCGCCGAGCGCTCCTCCGGAGACAGCGTATCCAGCCGCTTCACGTCCCCCAACTCAGCCGTCATCCAACCGCCCCTCTTTCGTCATTTATCACACCGCGACGGCCGGTCTCCGTGTTGCGCCCACCGGGAACCCCTGCTAGAGGGTCGCGCGCCGGTTCGGGCCGGCTCTGTTCCCCGCCCATGCCCGCGCGCGCTGCTTGTACGGTGGTGTGCGCGGCCAGCAAAGATGGAAACGCACGTGGCGTCTGAAGCTACGACGATCGCCAAAGGCGGCGGCCTCGCCGACCGTTACGCCGCCGCGCTTTACGCGCACGCCGACGAGTCCAACGCGCTCGACGCCGTCGTCTCGGAGATGGAATCGCTTGGCCAGTTAATCACCCAAAGCGCGGATTTTCGCCGCCTCATCGAATCGCCCCTGATCGACGTGACGCTTGGCACCAAGGCCGTGCTCGCGGTGCTGGACCAGCAGGGTTTCGGCAAGCAGGTGCATGATTTCGTCGGCGTCATCTCCGCCAACCGCCGCCTGCGGGCGCTGCCCGAAATCGTGGCCGCCTTCGCGGATCTGGTCGCCGACCGCCGCGGCATCATCACCGCGCACGTGCTGTCGGCGCAGCCGCTGAACGATCTGCAGCGGCAACAACTGCGCGCCCGCCTGATCGAGGCCGGCTACGGCAACGTCAATATCAACGAGCAAATCCAGCCGGATCTGCTCGGTGGCCTGGTCGTCCGGATCGGGGCCCGTCTTTACGATACCAGTTTGAAATCCCGGCTGCAGCGCCTGCAGTACGCGATGAAGGGAGCCGCCTGACATGGAGATCCGTCCCGCCGAGATCTCGGAGATTCTGAAGAAACAGATCGCCGCGTTCGACACCGAGGCCAACGTCGCCGAAACCGGCCAGGTGCTGTCCGTCGGTGACGGCATCGCCCGCGTGTTCGGCCTGCAGAACGTCATGGCCGGTGAGATGGTGGAGTTCCCCACCGCCGGTCTGCGCGGCATGGCGCTGAACCTGGAGACCGACAATGTCGGTATCGTGATCTTCGGCGACGACCGCGGCATTCGCGAAGGCGACACCGTGTCGCGCACCGGCTCGATCGTGGATGTTCCCGCCGGCATGGGGCTGCTTGGCCGCGTGGTCGATGGGCTCGGCAATCCGATCGACGGCA